>DATBBW010000053.1:0-55144 GCA_036270795.1 Gemmatimonadales bacterium
GGCGCTCGCCGCGCTCGGGCTCGAGGCCTACGCCGATCAACATCCGTACGATCTGCCCCCGGCCTTCCGCAGGCTCGCGGCCCTCGCCGGCGCGCTCGCGCTCGAGCCCCAGCTGCTCGTGCTGGACGAGCCCACGACCGGACTGGACCGCGCAGTCTGCGCCCGGGTGACGCGCGCCCTGTGCGAGCGCGCCGCGTCGGGGACGGCGCTGCTCGTCATCACGCACGACCTCACATTCGCTGCCGAGGCGCTCGAGCGGGGTCTCGTGCTGGACCGCGGGCGGCTCGCCTACGACGAACCGCTGGCTTCCCTCTTGCCCGCGCGCGAGCGCCTGGAGCCGCTTGGACTCGCGTCGCCCGCGGTGGCGACGCTCGCCGTGGCGCTCGACTTGCCCGGTCGCCCGGTGCGGGCGGCGGACGCGGCGCGGGCGCTCGTCGTTGCCGCTGGTGGGCGCGCCCCCTAGATTGACGCGCCTCCCATGCCAACGCTCGAGACGTTCGCCACGCGGTTCGCACGCTGTGTGCGCTTGTTTCGCGACCCGAGCGCCAAAGGGGAGCAGAAGGCGGAGTTCCGCGCCGTGCTCGGCCTCCTCCAAGGGGCGCTGACCCTCCGGGTACGGGACGGGCACCTCGAGGTCAACGGCGTGCCCTGTGAAGGCGAGGGACTCACCGTGCTCATCGAGCGGCTGGAGCTCCATGGCATCGGCGAGATTGCGATCCCGCAGGATCCGCCCCCGGCACAGTTGTTCGAGCTGTTCCGCTTGCTCGCCGATGCGCCTGGGATGGAGGAACCCCAGCGCCGCCTGGGCGGGGTCGGCGCCACCCGGATTGAGATCGTGCCTACCGCGCCGCCCGCCGCGCCGCCCGCCGCGCCGCCCGCCGCACCGGCCCCGCCGCCGGCGGCCCAAGAGATGTACGGCGCGGGAGCCCCGGTGATTCCCTCCGCTGACGAGCCAGGCGACCGTCGCTCGGGCGCGCTCGGCACTGAGGGGATCCTCCGAGGCGAGTCGTGGCGCGACATCCCGTCGGTCCCGCTTCAGGGCGTGCCGTTGGTGACGCATGATCCGCCGCCACCGCCGGCCGCCAACGCGCTTCCGGGAGCCCCGGGCGCGGCGCCGCCCCCGGCCCGACCCCAGCCCCCGCCCCCATCCCCACCCCCACCCCCACCCGCCGCCGCGACCGCACCGGGGGCATCCGACGAGCTCTCGCTCTCGGTTGAAGGGGCGCGCGGGCGGCCCCCGGGCAAGCGCGCTTCGGCGCCTGGCGCGCCCCCACCGAGCACCGGGTCCCCCGCTCCCGAGGCCCCCGCGAAACCGGCCAGCCGCGCCGGCGCCCGCGCCGCGCCGCGCGTCACCGCGCCGGGTTCGATTTCGGGCACGTTCCCGCCCGACGTGGCGGCCGCGCTCACGGAACTCGCGAGCCAACCCGAGGCCCTAAACGTCGACGACGTGCTCGCGGGGTTGGGGCGACAGGTGGAGGCGGCCCTCACGCACAACCGGATGGAGCAGGTGCTCGCGATCATCAGCGCGATCCTCGCCGCCGAGCGGAAAGTCCCCGAGGCCAGCGGGGTGCGGCGCCAGTACACCATCGCATTGAAGCGCGTGTACACCAAACGCGTGCTGGACGGGCTGACCCAGCTCGTCCGGGTCCCGAGGCACCGGCCCGAGGCCGTGGCCGCGCTGCAGCGCGCCGGAGCCGACGCCGTGGAGGTTCTGGTCGACAGACTGGTTTCGGCGCCCACCGTGGCCGAACGCCGCGGGGTGTTCGACGCGCTGCGGCAGATGACCGAGGGTACCGGCCAGCTGATCCAGATGCTCGACCACCGCGAGTGGTTCGTCGTGCGCAACGTCGCCGAGTTGCTCGGCGAGCTGGGCATGGACGACGCCATCCCGGCGCTGGCACGCAAGCTGGCGCACGAGGATGAACGGGTGCGCAAGGCTGCGGGCCTCGCGCTCGCCAAGATCGGCACGCGCAGCGCCGCGGAGCCCTTGCGGCGCGCGCTGCGCGACAAGTCAGCGGACGTCCGGATGCAGGTGGCGTTGGGGATCGGGGGGCGGAAGTCGGTGGCGCTCGCGATGCCCATCGTCGTGGCGTTGGGAGAGGAGGAGGACGAGAACGTCGAACGCGAACTGATCCTCGCGCTCGGCCGCATCGGCAGCCCCGACGCCGTGCAAGCGCTCATCAAGGTGGCGCAGCCCGCCGGGCGCATCTTTGGCCGTAAGCCGAGCGGCCTGCGGCTCGCGGCCGTCGAGGCGCTGCGGCTCGCCGGCACCCCCCCCGCGGTCGGGACGCTCGAGGGCCTGGCGGACGACGGGGATCGCCAGGTGCGGGCCGCCGCGCGGGAGGCGCTCGAGCAGCTGAAACGGAAACCGCGGGCCTGAGGACGGGCCCCGGCGCGGCGCGGTGGGCTAGCTGGGAACGAAGCTGAGCTTGGGATCGAGCCGCCGCGCGAAGGCGGCGAGCAGCTGCGCGGCGCGCGCGAGATCCTCCCGCGCCACCATCTCGTTGGGGCTGTGCATGTAGCGATTAGGCACGCTGACGAGTCCCGTCGGAATCCCGCGCAGCGCGTTGTAGATCGCATCGGCGTCGGTGCCGGTGTCGTGCGGCGCCGCTTGGACGCTGTACGGGATCTTCTCTCGCTCGGCACACGCCGCCAGCAGCTCGAACACGACGGGGCTCACCGCCGAGCCGCGCGCCAGCACCGGCCCGCCGCCGAGCTTGTGCTCACCGGCGCGCTTCTTCTCCGCGCCGGGGTAATCAGTCGCGTGCGTGACGTCCACCACGAGCGCCACCTGGGGGTCGATCCCCACGGCGCTCGTGCGCGCGCCACCTCCCGTCCACGCGATTTCCTCGCGCGTGGTCGCCACGGCGAACACCGCCGCATGCTTGGGCCGGTCCCGGGCGAGGAGCCGCACGGCCTCCGCCACGACGTACGCGCCGATCCGGTTGTCGATGCTGCGGGACACGATGCGGCCGTTGGGGAACTCCTGCACCGCCGCGTCGAGCACCGCCGGGTCGCCCACGCTCACCCGCTCCAACGCGTCGGCCTTCCCTTCGGCGCCGACATCAATCCACAGGTCGGTGATCTTGGAGACCTTGTCCATGTCCTCGCGCTTCATGAGGTGGACCGCCTGCTTGCCGATCACGCCCCGCACCGGCCCGTTCCGGCCGGCAATGACCACGCGCTGCCCCACGAGGACCTGCGAGTCCCATCCGCCGATCCCGGCGAAGTAGACATACCCTTCGTCGTCCACGTGGGTGACCTGCAGGCCGATTTCGTCGATGTGGCCGGCGAGCATGAGGCGGGGCGCCCCCGCGGGGTTGAGCGCGGCGACCGAGTTGCCGTGCACGTCGGCCGTGATCTGGTCCGCGAAGGTCTTGACCTCCTCGCGCCAAACCCGCGCCGGCGCCGTTTCGAAGCCCGAGGGGCCGGGCGTGTCGAGGAGCCGCTTCAAGAAGTCCAACGTATCGGTCGTCATGGTTTGCTGACCGTGGAGAGGGGGACGCCGAACCGGTCGCGAACGCTGTCGGCGGCGGCGCCGGTCACGAGCCGTGGCTGGTACCCGACGCGCACCGGGATCGCGGATAACCGCATCGTTCTGTCGGGGGCGATGGCGACGCGGAGGATCGCCGACAGCCCGGTCCAGGGCTCGCCCCACGCAAACACGAAGTCACCGAGCGACTGCACCACGGGCCGGCCCTTGTACCACACGACCCGCTGCAGCACGTGCGGATGGTGCGCCAGCACGATGTCGGCGCCGGCGTCCACCAGGCCGTACAGGAAGTCGCGGTGGTAGTCGGGCGGCGCATCTGCGTACTCCTTCCCGCCGTGGACGCTGACGATGAGCAGGTCCGCCCGGCCGCTCGCCTTGAGCTCGCGGATCGCGGGGTAGATCCACGACGGGTCGCCCCACGCAATCCAGCGGGCGCCTGCGTGGCGGTAGAACGCATACGGGGCCGGGTTCCAGGCGCGGGTCACCGCGAAGAACGCCACACGCCAGCTGCGACGCCGCACGATCACCGGCTGCTGCACCATATCGCGCCCGTACGCGGACCCCACGAACAGGACGCCCGCGCGGGTCAGCTGGCGCATCGTCTCTTCCACTCCGGGCTGGCCGGCGTCCCAGGCATGGTTGTTCGCGGTGCTCACCACGGCGAACCCAGCGCCCGCCAGCGCACGGGCGGCGACGCGCGGCGCCGTGAACAGAAACGGTGTTTCGTGGAGCAGCGCGCTATCGGGGGCGATCGGGCTCTCGAGATTGCCGAACGCGATGTCCGCGCCGCGCAGCGTGTCGCCGAACACGCGGAACGGATACAGGGTGTCGCCCGCCAGCAGCCGTTGCTTGGCGAGCTGGCGCCCGAGATTGATGTCTCCCACCGCGTACAGGCGCAGGGTGTCCCCCGGCGCCTGCGCACGCACCGGCGCGCCGACGCCGACCGCCATGCTCCACGCACGCACCAGGATCCCGATCACCATGTCGTCATCCGCGCCAGACTCATGCGGCCCCTCGGCGAGCGATCAGCTGGACCAGCAGTGCGGCGGCGTCCACCAGGCGCGGGCCGGGTCGTGAGGTGTAGGCATTACCGTCAAGAAACGCGACCGGCTGTCGAAACAACGTCTGGGCGACGGGGTCGGCGACGGCAGCGAACTCCGTCCGCGCCCGCGGGACGTCGAACCCGCACAGCGCAATCACGACGAGGTCCGGCGCGAGGGCCGCAAGCTGCGGCCACGGCTCCGCGTGTGACGGCTCGCCCCGGACGGCGGCCACCGCCTCGCCCCCGGCGAGGTCCACCAACTCGGGGACCCAGTGGCCGGCGACGTAGGGCGGCTCGAGCCATTCCATCACCAGAACCCGCGCCCGCCGGGCCGGCGCGGCGCGCTGCACGTCGATGCGCAGCCGCCGCAGCCGATACTCGAGCCCGCGCACCAGCTCCTCCGCCTCGTCCTGCAGCCCTACGCCGTCGCCCACCCTGCGGATGTCGACGAGCACGTCGGCGAGGGTGTGGGCATGCAGCGTGACCACCCAGGGTGTGGGCATCAGGGTCGCGACGAGGCGTGCGAGTTCCGCGTCGCCCACCGCGCACACCTGGCAGACCGACTGCCCGATGATCACGTCGGGGCGCAGCCGGGCCACGAGCTCCACGTCCACCGTGATGGGAGCCGTCCCCGCCCGACGGGCTGCGCCCACGGCGCGGTCGATCTCCTGGGAGGGCCGGGTCGTGTCGACCAGCGTACGGGTGACCCGTGGCAGGCCCTGCACCTCGGGCGGATAGTCGCACGCGTGCGACACCCCGACGAGGTAGCTACCCGCTCCCAGCGCGGCGACGATCTCCGTCGCGGCCGGGAGTAGCGAGACGACGCGCATCGCGACGGCCGCGCTATTCCTTCCGGAGCCCGACGCGGTACAGTAAGCCCCCCAAGAGCCCGAACAGCGCGAGCGAGACCAGTCCCGACGTCGCGAAGGGGCCGAGCTTCTTGTACAGGCCGATCGTGTCGCCCAGCCAGTCGGCACTACCCTGCGCCCCCGCGATCCCGGCGACGAGGATGCCTGCGATCGCCCCGCCCGCGATCAGGCCGCTCGAGAACAACACCCCTGGTCCCGATTCGATCTCGGCGAGGGAGCGCTCTTGGGACTTGAGCTTGCGCTCGACGAGCCAACGGATGATCCCGCCCGCGAAGATCCCGGCGGACGTGGACAACGGGAGGTACACACCGACCGCCACGGGGAGCGACTGGACGCCCATCAGCTCGATCGCGAGGGCGATACACACCCCGATGAGGACGAGGCTCCAGGGCAGCCGCTGAGTCAGGATGCCGTCGGCGATGAGCGCCATGAGCGTGGCCTTCGGCGAGTCGAGGCGCTTCAGCTCGCGCCCGGCGTAGTCATGCATCCGTCCCCCGATGCCGGGATCCACCACGTAGCGGATCGTGTGGGTGCGCGGGTCCACCAAGTACTTGCCCGGCGGCACGCCGTTAGTCGGCAAGTACACGCGCACCACCGGATAGGACGCCGAATCAATCGCGGCGCCGCCCGCCACGTGGAAGTGAGACATCACCTCGCCCAGCGCCACGACATTCCCGTCGGCGCTGGCGCCATGCGTGGGTGCGGTGAATCCCGGGTGCGCCTCGGGCACTTCGAACTGGTAGGACTTGTTGAGGAACGTGAGGGTCCAGCCGACCGCGAGGGCTGAGACGAGCGAGCCGAGCAGGATGGCGATCTGCTGGCGGCGCGGCGTGGCGCCGATGAGGAAGCCGGTCTTCAAGTCCTGGGACGTATTGCCGCCGTTCGCCGCCGCCACCGCGATCACGGCGGCGATGGAAATGGCCTGCACGCGGTGGTCGATCCCGGTCCAGTGGAGCAGCAAAAAGATCGCACACGTCCCGAGCAGGGCCGCGATCGTCATACCGGAGATGGGGTTCACCGAGCTCCCGATCTGGCCGGTAATGCGGGACGACACCGTGGTAAAGAAGAACCCGAACGCGACGATCAGCGCCGCGCCGAGCAGATTCACCTTGAGCTGCGGCAGCAGCACCAGCCCGAAGGCCAGCAGGAGCGCCCCGACCACCGTGACCGTGATTGGCAGGTCGTCCTCGGTGCGGAGCTTCTCGGCCACGCCTTGCCCCAGCCGACTGGCCCGCAAGCTGGCGAACCCGGCACCAAAGGCGCTCACGATGGTGGGGACAGCGCGCACGAGCGCGATGATGCCGCCGGTCGCGACCGCGCCCGCGCCGATATAGAACACGAACGCGGCGCGGATCTCCCCGGCCGACATGTCCTTGATGAGGGTGGTCGCCGGGTACATCGGCGCGAGCATGCTCTCGCCGAACAGCTTGATGGTGGGCATGAGCACGAGGTAGGCGAGGCAGCCGCCGGCGAACAGGTAGCCGGCGATGCGGGCCCCGATGATATAGCCCACGCCCATCAGCTCGGGCCCGACCTCCATCCGCACCTCGGCACCCTTGAACCACTGGAGCACGCGCGTGGGATACTCCGGCCAGAGCTTCAAGGCGGTCATCAAGAACTTGTACGCGAAGGCGAGGCCGAACGCCTGGAACACCGTCTTCGCGTGAATGCCGCCCTGCTCCCCGGCGATCAGCACCTCGGCGCAGGCCGTACCCTCGGGGTAGGGGAGATTGCCGTGCTCTTTCACGATGAGCGCGCGGCGCAGCGGGATCATCATCAGGATCCCGAGCAGCCCCCCGGCGACCGCCAGCACGGCGACGCGGGAGATCTCCAAGTCGTAGCCCATCAAGAGGATCGCCGGGATCGTGAACACCACGCCGGCGGCCACCGAGTCGGCCGCCGACCCAGTGGTCTGCACAATGTTGTTTTCGAGGATCGTAGCGCGGCCCAGGGCGCGGAAGATCGTGATGGAGAGTACGGCGATCGGGATCGACGCGCTCACCGTGAGGCCGATCTTCAGCGCGAGGTACACGTTCGAGGCGCCGAAAATGAGCCCGAGCAGGGCACCCAAGATCAGCGCCCGCGGCGTCAGCTCGGCCGTGAAGTGCGTCGCCGGGATGTAGGGCTGGTGTTCGGGCATAGGGCGCTCAATCTGAGGGCGGGCCGGACAGGACGGTAGTGGGTGGCGCTCGCGGGGCGCGGCGCGTGGTCCCAGCCCGCCCCCCGCCGCCAACGTCGCGGAACCTCGTCAGGTCCCCCCGGGGTACTGAGGCGCGGTGATCGCGCCGGAATCCCTGCTCCAGGGCCTGCAGCAAGCGCTTGCGGGTCGCTACGTGCTGGAGCGTCCCCTGGGACGCGGCGGCATGAGCATCGTGTACCTCGCCCGCGAGGTCCGACTCGATCGTCTCGTGGCGATCAAACTCCTGCCCCCCGCTCAGGCGGCGATCCCCGCGGCGCGCGCGCGATTTCTGCGCGAAGCCCGCACCGCCGCCGGGCTCTCGCACCCGAACATCGTGCCGATTTTTGCGGTGCACGAGGTGGGGGCGTTCGTCTGTTTTGCGATGGCGTACGTCGCGGGTGAGACCCTGGGCCAGCGCGTGCGCGGGTCGGGGCCGCTGGGCGTGTCCGAGGCCGCCCGGGTGCTCCGGGAAGTGGCGAGGGCGCTCGACCACGCGCATGCGCACGGGATCGTGCATCGCGATGTGAAGCCCGACAACATCTTACTCGACCGCGTGGCGGGCCACGCGCTCGTCTCGGATTTCGGAATCGCCCACGCGAGTTCGGACAGCGCGACGACGGGCTCTCGGCAACTCGGGACCGCCGACTTCATGAGCCCGGAACAGGCGAGTGGCGCGCCGGTCGACGCGCGGAGCGACATCTATTCACTCGGTGTGGTGGGGTTCTACGCCTTGTCGGGGTCGCTCCCGTTCGCCGGGGCCGACGCGATGACCGTGCTCGCGCGGCACGTGACTGATCCACCCCCCACGCTGGCGTCGGTCGCGCCGGCGACGCCCCGCCGTCTGGCCCGCGTGATCGATCGGTGTCTCATCAAGGATCCCGCCGCGCGGTTCCCGAATGCGGCGGTGCTGGCGACGGCGATCGCCCGCGCCGTCGGGGAAGGCGAGGCCCCAGCGGTCGCCGTGCGGGCGTTCGTGACGCAGAGCGAGCGTGTCGTGCCCGTGGCGCTGGTGTACGGGGCCTTCGCGGGTGTGGCGCTGCCCCTCCTGGGGCTGCATGCCTTCGGGTTCCCCCGGCATCGGTCGCGCGCTCCCGACCTGGCAGCTGCCCTGGTGATCGTCGCCCTGCCGCTCGCGGTGCTCGTGGCGCGCGTGCGCCGGCTGCTGGCGGCGGGGTTCGATCGCGCCGACCTGGCCGGCGCCCTGGAGGAAAAGAGCGAGGGCCGGCGCGAGGAGCTCGCGTTTCTCTACGGCGAAGGGGCGTCGCCGCTGGAGCACGCCCTCCGCTGGGTGTCCTATGGTGCGCTGGCGGTGGCGGCGGGGCTCGTCGCCGGTGCCGACCGGGTCACCGTCCTGGGATTCGCGTCCCTCGTCCCGACGCTGTTCCGGATCGCGGCGGCGGTGAGCGTGCTCGCGGCCGTAGCCGCGCGGGCACGCACGGAACACCGCACCGACCCCCGCACGGAACGGCGGCGACGCTTCTGGAACGGGTTGGGGGGCCGCGCGCTGTTCGCCGTCGCGGGGCTGGGACGCAAGCGCACCAGCCCGCCGAGTGCGCTGGGGATCCACCAGGCAGGAAGCGCCGCCCCCCCCACCCCCACCCCCACCTTCTAGTTCACCTCCGCGCGGGGTGGTGCACGCGCGCGAGCCGGTCCGCGGCCTCCCGGAGGAGCGTCTCGGTTTTGCAGAACGCGAACCGCACCAGCCGCCGCCCCAGCTCCGGCCGCGAGTAAAAGCTCGAGCCCGGCACTGGAGCGACCCCGATCTCTTGTGTGAGCCAGGCGGCGAAGCGGTCGTCGGGGAGCTCGGAGATGGCGGAGAAGTCGGCGAGGATGTAATAGGCGCCCTCGGGCGGCGTGCAGCGGAACCCGGCGGCGAGAAGCGCCTGGTGTAGCAGGTCGCGCCGCGCGCGGTACTCGCGCACCAGCCGGGTGTAGTAGTCAGGCCCCAGCGTCTCGAGCCCTGCGGCGACCGCCTCCTGGAGCGGGGCCGGCGCGCCGACCGTGAGGAAGTCGTGCACCTTGCGGATCGCGTCGCTCGCCGCCGACGGCGCGACGATCGTGCCGACGCGCCATCCCGTCACACTGAACGTCTTTGAGGCGCCGCTGATCGTGATCGTCCGCTCGCGCATCCCCGGGAGCGTGGCGATCGGCACATGCCGCCCTTCGTAGTAAATGTGCTCGTAGATCTCGTCGGTGACCGCATACGCGTCGTGCCGCTGGCACAGCTCCGCGATCGCCTCGAGCTCGCGGCGCGTCAACACCCGGCCGGTCGGATTGTTCGGGGTGCACGCGATGATCGCGCGGGTGCGCGGCGAAAACGCGGCCGCCAGCCGCTCCAGGTCCAGCTCCGCCCCGGCCGCGAGCGGCACGTAGACGGGCCGGGCGCCGCACAGGATCGTGTCCGGGCCGTAGTTCTCGTAGAACGGCTCGAACACGATCACCTCGTCTCCCGGGTCGACGAGCGCGAGCAGCGCCGCGGCCATGGCCTCGGTGGCGCCGCAGGTGACGGTGACTTCCGTCTCGGGGTTTATGGCCATGCCGTAACACTCGGCGTACTTCCGGGCGAGGGCGTCCCGCAGCCGCTTCGTGCCCCAGGTGATGGCGTACTGGTTGACGTCGTCGCGGATCGCGCGTGCCGCGGCCTCCTTGAGAACGTCAGGGGCGGGAAAGTTGGGGAACCCTTGGGCGAGGTTGATGGCCCCGTGCTCGCTCGCGAGCCGGGTCATGCCGCGGATCACCGATTCGGTGAACCCCTGGGTGCGCTGGGCGGTGTGCATCGGACAGCGGCGCTAGCGCGCGGGCGTCGGGGTAGGGACGAGCACGGCGCTCGCTACTTCAAGAGCTGCTTGGCGATGGTGTTCAGCTGCATGTTGCTCGTCCCCTCGTAGATCGCCCCGATTTTCGCGTCGCGATAGAACTTCTCGACCGGGTATTCCTTCGTGTAGCCGTACCCACCGAACAGCTCGAGCGCGAGCGACGTCACCCGTTCGGCCACCTGCGAGGCGAACAACTTCGCCATCGCGGCCTGCATCGTATACGGCTGGCCGATCTCCTCGAGCCGCGCCGCGTTGTAGACGAGGAGCCGCGCCGCCTCGAGCTCGGTCGCCGCCTGGGCCAGCTGGAATTGCACCGCCTGGAACTCGGCGATGGGGTGTCCGAACTGCGTGCGCTCCCGCACGTACTTGAGGGCGGCCGTGAGCGCGCCCCGCGCGACGCCAATCATCTGCGCCCCGATCCCGATCCGCCCGGTGTTCAGGGTCTCAATCGCCACCTTGTAGCCCTTCCCCACGGCGCCGACCACGTTCGCCGCCGGTACCTCGCAGTGCTCGAGGATCAGTTCACAGGTGCTCGAGGCGCGGATGCCGAGCTTGTCTTCCTTCTTGCCGACCGCGAAGCCCGGGAAGCCGCGCTCCACGGCGAACGCCGTGATTCCCTTGTAGCCCTGCGCGAAGTCCGCGTTCGCGAAGATGATGAACAGCCCGGCCTCCGCGCCATTCGTAATCCACAGTTTGCGCCCGTCGAGAATCCACGCGTCGCCGCGGGGCGTGGCCCGCGTTTCGAGCCCGAAGGCGTCCGACCCCGATGCCGGCTCGGACAGCGCGTAAGCGCCGAGCAGCTCGGCGGCGAGGCGCGGGAGGTAGCGCCGCTGCAGCTCGTCGCTCGCCCACTTGCGCAAGAGCGCGTTGACCAGCGTGTTCTGGACGTCGACGAAGATCGCCACGGACGCGTCGACCGCCGAGAGCTCTTCTACCGCGAGGACGGTCATCAGCAGCTGCCCGCCGGCGCCGCCGTGTTGCTCCGGGATCTCGATCCCCATGAGGCCCAGCTCGAAGCACCTGGCGAGCAGGGCTGGATCCATCGCGGCGGCTCGCTCCATCCCCGCGACGCGCGGCCCGACTTCGCGGGCGGCGAAGTCACGGACGGTGTCCCGAAACAGCTCCTCCTCCTCGGACAGCTTGGTGAGCGGGGCCGTCAGCGCAACCGCGGGCATGGTGCCGCCAATGTAGTCTATCGATCCTTGAGTCGCCGCACGAACTTCAGGCCTGACCACACGTCGTCCACCGCCGCCACCTTGACGTCCACCAGCCCCTGCGCGAGCCCGATCGTGCGGATGACGTCCTCCGTGAGATCGGTCGGTACGCCGGACGCCCGCTTCGGCCAAGAGATCCACAACATTCCGGCCGGGGCGAGGGCGCGGGCCAGGGCCCTAAAGCGGCGCTCCAAGGTCGCCCGTTCGCGGGCGAAGTATTGAATGAAATCGAGCGGGCCCGAGAGGCGGTCCCGGCGCGTCACCGGCTGGGGCAGCCGGCCCAGCGTGCGCTCGTAGGCCGGGGGCGCGTGGAGGATGGCGATCGTGAGCCCGGGCTTGAGGCCGAGCTTCCCGACGAGCGGTTTCCCCGAGTAGCCGGCCATTACCGGCGCCGTCTCATGCGCCCCGGGGTGCCCCCCCCAGCCGTCACGGTTTCTTCTCAGACGGCGGCCCGGCCAGCATCTCGCGGATGCCGCCCAGCGACGACAGCACCGCGGTGGCCTCGTATGGCAAGTAGACCACCTTGTTGTTCTGCCCCGAGACCATTTCCTTCAGCGCTTCGATGTAGCGGATCGCGATGAGGTAGCGCGCCGGGTCGCCGCCCGTGCCCTTGATCGCGCCGGTGATGCGCTCGATCGCCTGGGCCTCGGCGTCGGCCACCTTGAGCCGCGCGGCAGCCTCGGCGTCCGCCGCGAGAATCCGCGCCTGCTTCTCCCCCTCGGCCTTGTTGATCTCGGACTGCCGGATGCCTTCGGCCTGCAGAATGCGGGACTGTTTCTCCGCCTCGGCGGTGAGGATGGCAGCCCGCCGATCCCGCTCGGCGCGCATCTGCTTCTCCATCGCATCCCGGATGTCGCGCGGCGGGTTGATGTCCTTGAGCTCCACCCGGCTGACCTTGGCCCCCCACTTGTGGGTCGCCTCGTCGAGGATTGCGCGGAGCTTGGCGTTGATCGTATCGCGGGAGGAGAGTACGTGGTCTAGTTCCATCTCGCCGATCACATTGCGCAGCGTCGTCTGCGTGAGCTTCTCGATCGCGTCGGGCAGGTTGGCGATCTCGTAGGTGGCACGGACGGGGTCGGTGATCTGGGAATAGATGAGCGCGTCGATCTCCACCACCACGTTGTCTTTTGTGATGACATTCTGGCGCGGAAACACGTACACCGTCTCGCGCAGGTCGATCTTGTCGGTGCGGAAATGGCGCGCGAACGAGTCGCCCGCCGGCGTCACGATCACCTGATGCCAGTCGATGGCGCGCGGCTTGTCGATGATCGGGATGATCAGATTAACGCCGGAGGACAGGGTGCGGTGGTATCGCCCGAGTCGCTCGATGATCATCGTCTGCGCTTGCTGGACGATGCGGATGCCGCGCGCGACGATCGAGATCGCGAACAGCGCGATCGCCGCGGGGACGATGTACGCGCCGAGGTTGTCCATGCCTCACATCTCCTTGTCCACGTACAGGGTCGCGCCCTCCACCCGCACGACCATGACCCGGATGCCTGGCTCGAGGGGAGTGTCCATGAGTGAAGCGGCGCGCCAGTCTTCGCCCTCGACCAGGACCCGCCCCTTCCCCGTCTCCGGGTCGATGCGTTCCGACACGATCGCCACCTTGCCCGCCAGGGCGTCCACGTTGGTCTTGATCCCGCCCGAGCGGCGGTGCAGGTACTTGAGGAGGACGGGTCGGATCCCGATGAGCGACAGGAGCGTGCCGGCCGCGAAGCTCAGCACCGGCACGAGCACCCCGGGCACGACGAGCGACACAAGGCCGGCCGCGAGGCAGCCGACGGCGACCGACAGGAGCCAGAAGCCCGGCGCGACCATCTCGGCCACGCACAGGAGCAACGCGGCGACCAGCCACACCTGCCATGCGTGCACGGGAGTCCCTCCCGGGGGGACCTGACCCCGGGGAAGTTAGCGCGCCGCGGGGACGCCTGGTAAGGCGATACAACCTTGCACCGGGCTCGCCCATCCAACTCGATATCGCATGCCCCGGAACCTGCCGCGCGCGGCGGCCGTAAGGCGCCTAAGCGCGTCCCCGTCCAGAGGAGGGCCTCCCATGAAACGTGTGTGGATCCTGATACTCGGTGCCGTGCCGGTCATCGCGAGCGCCCAGCAACCCGAGCGGTACGTGGTCTCGGGCGACGCCGTCGCGGTGTACAACCTCGCGGGCGTCTTGCGGGTCGAGGCGGGGTCGGGCTCCGACGTCGTGGTCGAGGTGACGCGCGGCGGCGCCGACCGGGCGCGGCTCCGCGTTGAGACGGGACCGTTGCGCGACCGCGCGACGCTCCGCGTCATCTACCCGGGCGACGACATCGTGTACCGCGCCCTGGGCCGCGGATCGAACACGACGCTCGACGTGCGGGACGACGGCACCTTCAACGATGACCACGACCGCCGCGGGGGGCACGCCCGGCGCTACCCCGCCGGCCGGCGCGTGCGGATCTCAGGATCCGACGATGGCCTCGACGCCTATGCCGATGTCCACATCGCGGTGCCGGCGGGGAAGCGCCTCGAGGTCTACCTGGGCGTCGGGCGGGCGTTCGTCGCCAACGTGGCGGGCGAGTTGCGCCTCGACGTCGCGGCCGCGGACGTGACGGCGGACCACACCAAGGGCTCGTTGCGCATCGACACGGGGTCGGGGGACGTGCGCTTGAGCGACGCGGAGGGCACGGTCGGCCTCGACACGGGGTCGGGCAACGTGGCCGTCGCGGGCATGCGCGGGCACAGTCTCGCGCTCGATACGGGGTCCGGCGACGTCACCGCAGAGCAAGTCGCCGCCGACGATCTTCGGATCGACACCGGCTCGGGGGGGGTCACGGCTTCCGCGATCCGCTCGCCCGTGGTGAGCATCAGCACGGGGAGCGGCGATGTGCGCCTCGCCCTCGAGTCGGACGTCGGGTCGCTCGACGTGGACACGGGCTCCGGGGATGTGACGGTCACCGTGCCGCCGAGCGCCGGCGCGCACGTGGACGTGGGGACGGGCAGCGGGGAAATCGACTTCCAAGGCGTGGCCCTCAAGGTGACGCGTCTCGAGAAGGCCCACGTCGTGGGCGAGATGGGAGACGGCAAGGGCCGCCTCAAGATCGAGACGGGCTCGGGCGAGGTACGCTTGGTCCGGGGCCGCTAGCGCGCCGGCCCGCGCGCGTCAATCCGCCGGCGCCGCCTGGGGCAACGCTTGTCCCCCCGCGGCCGCCCGACCGAGCCGGCTCCGCCCCAGCCATTGCTGCAGCGCGTCCATGTAGAGGTAGATCACCGGCGTCACGTACAGGGTGATCAACTGCGAAAACGCGAGCCCGCCGACGACGGCAATCCCCAGCGGGCGCCGCGACTCGGAACCCGTGCCCACGCCGAGCGCGATAGGCAGCGTTCCCATGAGCGCCGCCATCGTCGTCATCATGATCGGCCGGAACCGGATGCTGCACGCCTGCAGAATCGCCTCCGTCGGCGACTTGCCGGCGGTGCGCTGCGCTTCCAGCGCGAAGTCGATCATCATGATCCCATTCTTCTTCACGAGCCCGACGAGCATGATCACGCCGACGAACGCGTACACGCTGAGCTCCACCCGGAAGATGAGCAGCGTGAGCAACGCGCCGAACGCGGCGAACGGCAGCGCCGAGAGGATCGTGATGGGGTGGATGAAGCTCTCGTACAGAATGCCGAGCACCAGGTAAATCACGAGCACGGCGAGGACGAGCAGGAACAGCAGGCCGGACTGGCTCGACTGGAACGCTTGCGCGGTGCCCGAGAAGCTCGGCGTGATGGTGGAGGGAAGAGTCTGCCTCGCGACGCGCTGCACGTCGGCGACCGCCGCCCCAATGGACACGCCGGGCTTCAAGTCGAACGACACGGTGACGGAGGGGAGCTGCCCCGCGTGGTTGACCGTCAGGGGTCCGACCGTTGAGGTCAGGGTGGCGAGCGAGGCCAGCGGCACGAGCGGGCCCGTGCGCGAGCGGATGTACAGCAGGTTCAGGGCGGAGAGGTCCTGTTGGTATTGCGGCAGGAGCTCCATCACGACCCAGTACTGGTTGGTCGGGGTGTAGATCGTCGACACCTGGCGTGACCCGTAGGCATTGTACAGGGCCTGCTCAACCTGCTCGGCGGTCACGCCGAGCGCGGCCGCGCGGTCGCGGTTGATGCTCACCGTGGCCTGGGGGCTCGAGATCTGCATATCGGTCGTCACGTTCACGAGCCCGGGGAGTCCGCCCAGGTGCGCCGCCAGCTGGTTGGCGTTGGCGTACAGCACCTGGATATCGGGGCTCTGGAGCGTGAACTGATACTGGCTCTTCGCGAGCCGCCCGCCGATGCGAATGGGCGGCGGGTTTTGCAAGAACACCTGGATGCCCGGGATCCCGGCCAGCTTGACGTTGAAGTAGCGGATCAGCTCATCCACGCTCATGGCGCGCTGGGAGCGGGGCTTGAGCTGCATAAACACGCGCCCCTGGTTGATCTGGCCGCCACCCAAGAAAGACATCATGCCGTCGACACTGGGATCCTGCTGCAGGATCGCCATGACCTGCAGCTGGTGGTGGACGAGGTCGTCGAAGGACGTGCCCTGCACCGTCTCCGTCGTCCCGAAGATCTGGGAACTGTCCTCGCTCGGCAGGAAGCCTTTCGGGACGATGGCGAAGAGGACGCCCGTCGCCACCAGAATGGCAATGGAGAACGCCAACGCCGCGCCGCGGCGCTGCATGACCCAGGCGAGGGTGGCCTCGTAGAAGCCGAGGACGCGCTGGTACACGCGCTCCGACGCGGCGTAGAACCGGCCGTGGTGGGCCTCGCGCGCCGGTTTGAGGAACCGGCTGCACAACATGGGGGTCAGCGTCAGCGAGACCGCACCGGACACCAGGATGGCGGCCCCGATCGTTACCGCGAACTCATGGAACAGTCGCCCGATGATGCCGCCCATGAACAGCACCGGGATGAACACGGCGGCGAGCGACAGCGTCATCGACAGGATGGTGAACCCCACCTCGCGCGACCCGGCGAAGGCCGCCTCCATGGCCGGGGTCCCCTGCTCCATGTGCCGCACGATGTTTTCCAGCATCACGATGGCGTCATCGACCACGAACCCGACTGACAGCGTCAGCGCCATCATCGAGAGGTTGTCGAGACTGTAGTCGAGCCCATACATCACGGCAAAGGTGCCCACCAGCGAGAAGGGCAGGGCCAGGCTCGGAATGACCGTCGCCGAGAGGTTGCGCAGGAACAGGAAGATGACCAGGACGACGAGCGCCAACGTCAAGAACAGCGTGAATTGGACGTCCGCGAGCGAGGCGCGGATCGAGTCCGAGCGGTCGAACCGCAGCTGGAGGTCCACCGACCCTGGGAGCAGCTGCTTCAGGCTCTCCATGACGACGCGCACCCGACCCGCGACGGCGACCGTGTTGGCGCCCGGCTGGCGCTGGATGGCGAGGACGATCGAGCGACTGCCGTTATACCACGCGGCACTCTTGTTGTCCTGCACGTCGTCCAACACCTGGCCGACGTCCTGCAGGCGCACCGGCGCGCCGTCGTGGAACGCGACGACGAGCGACCGGAACGCGGCCGCATCCTCCAACTGGCCGTTCGCCTGCACGGTGTAGGCGCGATGCGGCCCCCACAGGGTGCCGGTCGGCAGGTTCACGTTGCCGGCCGCCACCCCGTTCGCCACGTCGTCGATCCCGAGCGAGCGGGTCGCGAGGGCCTTGGGATCGAGCTGGATGCGGACCGCGTACTTGGCGGCGCCGTAGACGTTCACCTGCGCCACGCCGTCCACGGTCGACAGGCGCTGCGCGATGAACGTCTCGGCGTACTCGTCCAGCGCCGGCAACGACAACGTCTTCGAGCTCATCGCATAGTAAACGATCGGCTGGTCGGCCGGATTCACCTTTTGGTACGAGGGCGGGAGGATGCCGGACGGGAGCAGCCGCAGCGTCTTGGAGATCGCCGCCTGCACGTCCTGCGCGGCGGCGTCGATGTTCCGGTCGAGCGTGAACTGCAGCGTGATGTTCGTGTTGCCGAGGGTCGACGAGGAGGTCATCTGGTCCACCCCGGCGATCGTCGAGAACTGCTTCTCGAGCGGCGTCGCCACGGCCGACGCCATCGTCTCCGGACTCGCGCCGGGGAGACTCGCGCCCACCTGGATGGTGGGGAAGTCGACGTTCGGCAGATTACTGACCGACAGCAGCCGATACGCCATCAGCCCGAAACTGAGGATGCCCAGCATGACGAGGCTCGTCATGACGGGCCGTTTGATGAACAGGTCGGAGATGTTCATTTGTCGGCCTCCACCTCGCGCGCGGGCTCGGTCACGCCCTTGACCTCGACCGGCGCGCCGGACACGAGCCGCACTTGGCCGTCGGTGACGACCTCATCGCCTGGCCGTACGCCCTCGCCGATGACCGCGTAGGCGCCGGCCGTACGCTCGACCGTCACGGGCTGCGAGCGGGCCGTGCCGTCCTGGTTCAGCACGAAGAGATAGGTCCCCTGCTGGCCGGTCATCACCGCCTGGGCCGGGACCACGAGCGCCTTGTCCTCGATATAGAGCTGCAACCGTACATTGAGAAACTCCCCGGGCCACAGGGCGTTGTCCTGGTTGGGGAACTCGGCCTTGAGGAGCACGGTGCCGGTTGTCGTGTCGACGTTGTTGTCGACGAATGTCAACACACCCTCGCTGAACACCGTGTCCGTCTTCGACTGGCTCACGAGCACGGGGAGCCGGTTCTGGCGGTAGCGCTGGATGTCGGCGAGGTGCAGCTCCGGCACGGCGAAGCGCGTGAGGATCGGGCGGATCTGGTTGATCACCACCAGCGGGTCGGGCGCGTTCGCCCGCACCAGGTTGCCCTGGCGGACCAACAGTCGTCCGGTGCGCCCGGAGATCGGCGCGCGGATCGCGGCCCACTCAAGCTCGAGCGCGGCGTTCGCCACGGCGGCCGAATCGGCCCGCACCGTGGCCTGGAGCGCCTCGGCGGTGGAGCGCCGTAGGTCGTAGTCCTGTTTGGTGACGTAGTCCTGCTTCACGAGCTCGGCGTAGCGTTGCGCTTCGAGCGCGGCGTTCTGCGCCTGCGCTTGGTCGCGCGCCAGCATAGCGCGGGCCTGGTCGAGCGCCGCTTGGAACGGCCGGGGATCGATCTGGAACAGCAACTGGCCCGCCGCCACCGCGTCGCCCTCGCGGAACGCGACTTGGGTGAGCACGCCCGTCACTTGCGATTGCACGGACACCGTTTGCCGTGGCTCCGCCGTACCGGTCGCGACGATTTCGTAGGGCACGGCGCGCTGCTCCGCGCGCGCGACGGTGACGGGCACACGCGACGGCCCCCCCGCACCTTTGCGCGCGCAGCCTGGGGCGAGGAGCAGGCACACCACTGCGACAGCCGTCGTGGGTCTCATCCTATTTGTTGGTCCCCGTAGTGTCCGTTTGCAGGTGGAGCGGGCTCCCGCCGTTGAGCCCGAGGATCCCCGCGTCGCGGGCGAGCTGCGCGAGCGCCGTGTTCCAAGCGAATCGCACCTGGATGGCCTGGGCCCGGGCGCTCGCGAGCGCCGCTTGCGCGGTCAGGAGGTCGAGCAGGCTCCCGGCTCCGGCCTTGTAGCGGCCCAGCGCCACCTGTTCCGACTCCGTGGCGCTGGCCAAGAGATCCCGGCTCGTGCGGACTTGCTGGGTGGCGGTGCGGAGCGCGTAGTAGGCGGCGAACACCTGGTAAATGACCTGCTGCTCGAACCCGTTGGCGCGCTCGGCCGCCGCGTCGGCGGCGGCGGACGCCGCCTTGACGTTGTAGACCTGCGCCCCGCCCGAAAACAGCGGTATCGACAACGTGAGGGTGGCGGTGTAGCTGTTGCCGGACGTGGGAGCGCTCGGCGGACTGTTGATGAAAAAGGTCTCGCCCGACGTGCCGCCCACCGCCAGCGAGGGGAGCGCCTGCGAGCGGGCGACGCTCACCCGGGCCCGGGCCTGTTCGACCTGGGCGCGCTGCGCGGCGAGGTCGGGTCGCGCCTGCACCGCCCGCGCAATCAAGGTGTCGACCCCCTCCAGAATCCCGAGCGGGAGGGCCGTGTCGGGGACGGCCTCGATGTCGTAGGGGAGGTTCGCCGGCAGGCCCATGGACAGCGCCAAGGCGCCCCGCGTGGCTTCGAGCTGGCCCTGGTTTGCTTCCAACGCCAGCCGAGCCTGCGACAGCGCCGTCCGTGCCTGCAGCTCATCCGCGATGGTGGCGAGGCCGACCCGATGCCGCTGCTGCGCCGCCGCGAGGTTGGTCTGCGCCTCGGCGAGGGTCGTTTGTTGAGCGGCGAGCAGCGCCTTCGTGCCGAGGTACTGAAAGTAGGCTTGGTCGACCGCCAGGACCACGTTCTGGAGGGTGGCGTTATGGGTCCAATCGGCGGCGAGCAGCGCTTCGCGTGCTCCCGCGACCGAGCCCGCGCGGCCGCCGAAGTCGAATAGCAGCCACGACCCAGTCAGCGTCGCGGCGGAGAATTGCCGCGTCTGGGTCACGTTCACGTTCGTGGGCACCGTCTTCAAGGCTTGCAGCGCGCCGCTCGCGGCGATCGTGGGAAAGTACTGGCCCCGTGCCGCGCCGTAGCTCGCCGCCGCTGCTCGGGCGTCGGCCCAGGTGGCGCGCGTCAGGGTGTTGTTGCGCAGCGCGATGTCGATCACGTCCCCGAGCTTGAGCTGCGCCACGCGCTGGGCCAGGTCGGACGGGATCGCGACGAGCGGGGCAGGCTGCGGGGCGCTGGGGGACTGGGACGGCGGCGTCCAGAACACGTTGGGCGCGGGCGCCGTCCCGGCCACCCCTCGCACGGCCGGCGTCCCGCAGCCGAGCGCGACGCCGGCCAGACTCGCCCCGATCGTTGCAGATCGCAACATGCAGCGCGCGACGCCCCACGGCGGGGCGGGTGGCAGGACGGACGGGACCGGAGTGAGCATTAGGCTCGGCGCGAAGAGGTTGGGTGGGACAGCGGTCCTCATTATACGCATAGGGGGGACTGCCCGTGGATGTTAACGTGGCGGGAGGTGCGTGCCCAGATGGTCGACGTGGCGCGGGTCCGGCTCGATCGCTGGTTGTGGGCGGCGCGCTTCTTCAAAACGCGGGCGCTCGCGTCGGCCGCGGTTGCCGGGGGCAAGGTCGCAGTGAACGACGCGCGCGCGAAGCGCGCCAAGCTGCTCGTGGTGGGCGACCGGTTACGGATTCGGCGGGGGCCGTTCGAGTATCGCGTGACCGTGCGCGCCCTGTCCGAGCATCGGGGGCCTCCGGGGCAGGCGGCGGGCCTGTACGACGAAGAGCCTGAGGGGAAGCGCCTGCGCGAGCGGCTCGCGGAACAGTTGCGGGTGGCGCCGTCGCTCCGCTACGAGGGGAAGGGCCGGCCGACCAAGAAGCAGCGACGAGAGATCGAGCGGCTGCGGGGCGAGTAAGCCGGGCCCCACGGTGCGAACGTCGGCTCCAGAGTGTGCCGCACGCACCGTGGCGCGGGTCGCTCGCGGCCGCGGCAACAAGGACCGCGCCGCCCACCCGCATCGGGGGATGCGGGAATCTCACGGCACGGCGGCGCCCCGTCGAGCGATCTCGTCGGACGGATACACGTGCACGCCACGCGGCGCCTCGCGCGCCACGCGCACCATGGCGCGCGCAACGGTCGCGGCGCGGATCGGGCGGTACGCGCGCAACCGGCCCATCAAGACCCACGAGACGAGTGGGCTCAGCAGCGCTGCTATCCCCTCTCCGACGCGGGGCGACGCCCGACGCCCGAGCAGCAGCGCCGGCCGGAAGATCTGGATGGCGTCGAACTGCAGGCGGCGGACGCCCTCTTCCACCTCCCCTTTCACGCGGGAATAGAAGATCCGTGAGTGGGGGTCGGCGCCGAGCGCCGTCACGACGAGGAACTGCCCCGCCCGGTAGCGGACCGCGACGCGGGCGAGCTCGAGTACGTAGCTGAGGTCCACCTTGCGGAAGGCCTCCCGCGATCCCGCCTGGCGGATCGTGGTGCCGAGGCAGCAGAACACGTCGTGCACTCGGGGGAAGTCGGTGACTGCGGCCAGATGGTCGAAGTCACACACGCGCTGCACGAGCCTGCGGTGGGCGACGGGCAGCGTGCGGCGGCTCAGGGTGGTCACCCGCTCGTAGTCCGCGTCCGCGAGCAGCGCCTGCAGCACCTGGCCACCGACCAAGCCCGATGCGCCGGCGACGAGCGCGGTGCGCGTCACCGCATCACCGCCACACCGACAGCACGGCCCCCATGATCAAGAGATAGACGAGTTGATAGCCCGCGTCGATCACCCACGCGGCGATCGGCTTCTCCGAGAACAGGTTGGCCGTGAGGCCGATGGTGGCGGCGAACCCGAACCACGCCAGGAAGCCGAGCCAGAGCCCCTGCGCGACCGTGGTGGCATTCGTATAGGACGCCAACAGCGCGACGACGTAGGCCATCACGAGGTAGCACAGCACCGAGACGGCGTAGGCGCGGGTGAGGCCCCCCTTGTTGCGCTTCAGCTCCTCCAGCTTCTCGGGCGTGTAGCCCTGCGCCTGCATCCACTGTTTCGCGAACAGGACAGGGGAATACCACACCGCCCCGAGGACGAACGTGAGGAGCGCGGCGACGATGACGGCAAGCACGTTGACGTTGGCGGTCGGCATGAGGGCTCCTTGTGGGTCTCCGGGTCAGTCCGGCGCTGCGGCCCGGGGCGCGATTCCGCGGCCGCCGTCGACTGGGCGCCCCGGGGCAGTCACTTGAACACTTCCAGCGCTACCTCCACCCGTCCGAAAGGCGCGCTCACCTGGACGCCCTGCACCGCGCCCTTTACCTGCTCGAACATCTGTCGCGCGATCGCCACCCCCTCGGCGAGCGCCGTTTCTTTGCCCGCTGCCTGCGCTGTGCGCATGCGCGCCAGCACCGACTCCGGTACCGACACCCCGGGCACCTCGTTGGCGAGGAACTCGGCGTTCCGCAAGCTCAGGAGCGGCCAGATGCCCGCGACGATGGGGATGCGGAATTGTTCCACGCGCCGCAAGAACGTCTCGAGCTGCGCGGGGTCGAACACCGGTTGGGTGACCGCGAAGTCCGCCCCGGCGTCCACCTTCCACGCGAAGCGCGACAGTTCGCGGTCGAGGTCGACGGCCGCCGGATTCACGCCCACCCCGATCACGAACGCGGTCGGCTGGCCGATCGGGTTGTTTCCGGGGTCCAGCCCGTGGTTCAGGCAATACACGAGGTTCGTGAGCCCGATCGAGTCGATGTCGAACACCGCCGTCGCGTCGGGGTAGGGGCCCATCTTCGGCGGGTCGCCCGTGACGATGAGGATGTTGCGCAGTCCGGCCGCTGCGGCCCCCAGCACGTCTGACAGCATGCCGAGCAGGTTGCGATCGCGGCAGGAGTAATGGGTAACGGTCTCGATCGCTACCTCGCGCTCGATCATGATCGACGACAACAGGGCACCCATGCGGCTCTGGGCGCGCGGGCCGTCGGGCACGTTGACGGCGTCCACGCCGGCCGCCTTGAGCGCGCGACACTGCGCGAACATCGACGCGGGATCCACGCCGCGCGGCGGGACGATCTCCACGCTCGTGACCAGTTGCCCCGCCGCGAGCTTGGCGCCCCAACAGGACCGTTGGGCGAGCGGCGCGGCCGCGACGCCCACCGGCGGCGCCACCGTGCCGCGCGAGACGACGGCCGGCTGATGGCGCGGCACGACGCTCGCCACGTAGTCGCGGATCTTCTTGATGTGCTCCGGCGTCGTCCCGCAGCACCCGCCCACGAAGCGCGCCCCGGCCTCGATCATGCGGCGGGCGTAGCTCGCCATGTACTCCGGGCTCGCGAGGTAGATCTTGCGGTCGCCGACGTCCTTGGGCAGGCCGGCATTCGGGACGGCGGAGATCGGGCGGTCGGTGGCCTTGACCAGCTTCTCCACAGCCTCAAGCACGCCCGCCGGGCCGACGGAGCAGTTCACGCCGATCACGTCCGCCCCCCAGGCGGTGAGCTGCGTCGCGAAAGTCTCGGGCGCCGTGCCGTAGTGCGTCAGACCATCCGTGCCGACGGTCATCTGCGCGATGACGGGCAGGTCGGTAAGGCTCTGCACCGCGCGCAGCGCCTCGTGCAGCTCGTCCACGTCTGAGAAGGTCTCGAGGATGAAGCCGTCCACGCCGCCCGCCAGGAGGCCCGTCGCCTGGCGGCGGAAGTGGGCAAACGCCTCGTCGCGACCGAGCGCGCCGAACGGCTCCAACCGCACGCCGAGCGGCCCGATCGCTCCCACGACGCTCGTACGCCCGCCGCTCGCCTGGCGCGCCAGCTCTGCGGCAGCCTGGTTGATCTTCTCGGCCTCGTCCGCGAGCCCGTAGGTCCCGAGCTTCGCGGGGCTGGCGCCGAAGGTGTTGGTCTCGAGGATCTCGGCGCCAGCGCGCACGTACTCCTCGTGCACCTCCCGCACCAGCTTCGGGTGCTTCAGGTTGAGCTCGTCATAGCACACGTTGAGGAAGAAGCCCTTGGAGTAGAGCATCGTCCCCATGGCGCCATCCAGCACATGCACCCTGCCGTCGTTCAAGAGATCGCGGAGTGTGATCGTCATCCCGGGTCCCGTCAGCCGTAAAAAGCAACGCCCGTCTGGCCGAGCAGTCGCCAAACGGGGCTGGCTTTTTAGCGACTTGTTTAACGTGGCTGCAATAGGCCGCAACTCACCACGACCAGCAATTGTGCCTGCCAATTTACATCCGCTGCCGCGGCGCTGAAAGGTGGGGGCGCGCCTCCCACAGGCCGCCCCGCGCCACTCAGCGCGCTGAGGTCGGCGTGCATCGCGGGGTTTCCCGGTCGGCGACTTTCGCGGCGGGCCTCACGCTGCTCCTCTCCCGCGGTGCGGCCCCGCTGCTGCGCCAGCGACTGCTCGGCGCGGCCTGGGCCGTGCCACTCCACCTCGCCACCGCTGCCGCCGTCCTCACGGCGCTGGCGGCGCTCTGGTACCGGCGCTGGCGCCTCGCCCGCATCGCTGCGGTCGCGCAGGTGTCGCTCATCCTCTGGGGGTGGGCCCTCGGACAGTATCCCTACCTCCTGCCGTCCGACCTGACGATGGCTGGCGCGGCCGCCCCGGCCGCCACGCTGCGTCTCGTGGCCGGGGCGCTGGGACTCGGGGCGGCGGTGCTGCTCCCGTCGCTCGGCTACCTGTTCCGGGTCGTTA
The DNA here is from genome assembly GCA_036270795.1 of Gemmatimonadales bacterium. GTDB lineage: Bacteria > Gemmatimonadota > Gemmatimonadetes > Gemmatimonadales > GWC2-71-9 > AG41. Next base: position 24,743 of record DATBBW010000053.1, read on the forward strand.
AGCGCGACGCGCGGGCGTAGTCATCCGTCGAACACCCGGCCCGCCACCCACGACGCCGCGAGCGCGCCCGCCACGAACCCGAGCAGCCCGCCCCACACGCCGAGCACCTTAGACGCCAAGGCCCCGACCACGGTCCCCACAATGAAGCTGACGAGCACCTTGAGCAGTTTCACGCGACGCTCCCACCCTCGAGCAAGGCACGCACGGCGGCTTCCGTTGCGAGCCCCGCGATTTCGATCGTCTTGCGTCGACCGCCCGCTCCCGCGACGATCGCCACGGCGGCCCGCGGCACTCCGAGGCGCGCCGCGAGGAACCGCACCAGTTCCGCGTTGGCCGCGCCGTCCACGGGCGGGGCGGCGATCCGGATCCTGATCGCGTCGCCATGCTGTCCCGCAACCGCCGTCGACTGCGCGCGCGGCGCCACCTGGACGACCAGGGTGGCCACTTAGACGCCCGCGACGATGAGGAGCAGGAGACGCTCCAGGACCCAGAGCGCGAGCAGGGCCACGAACGGGCTCCAGTCGATCGCCCCCATCGGCGGCAGCACGCGGCGGATCGGCTCGACGAGCCAGTCGGTGAGCGCGTAGGCGGGCCGTAGCCACCGCGCGTAGCGGAAGAACCCGAACCAGCTCGCAATCACGCGCAGCACCAGCGCGAGGAAGAGCACCGTGTAGGCGGCGCCGATGAGGAACGCGAGCACCGCCCGCGGCCCCCCGGCGAGCGCCCCCGCGAGATCGGCCCCGGTGCGGATCAGCCAGTCGAGCAGCGAGAGCAGCAGCACCCCCGTCGCCGCGACGCCCACCACGAGCCACCAGCCCGCGTGGACCGGATTGCCGCCCGCGCGCACCAGCCGCCGCTCGACGGGTCGCATCACCGGGTCGCTCGCGGCCCGCAGCGCCCGCGCGAGGGCCCCGAATGACGAGACGCGCCGTGTCCGCACCAACCACGACGCCAGCGCGACGAGGAGGCTCGCGACGAACGCTCCGAACACGAGATAACGGGCGAGGGCGGGAACGAGGGGCATGGCTTAAGTCTAGCGCGTGGCACGGGATCCTTCAGGGGCACGGGCGCCCCGGGGCACCGCGCATCACTCGCCATGCCGCGGCGCGAACACGTCCACCCGGTCGGTTTGCGCGAACCCGGCCCGCGGGCCGCCGCCGATCACGTAGAGCCGCTCCCCGAGCGCGGCCGCGCCCAGGCCGTGGCGCGCCACGGGGAGCGCCGGGGCGGTCGTCCAGCGGTCGGTCGCGGGGTCGTACACCTCGTGGTTCGCGAACACGCCATCGCGCGACTCCCCGCCGAGGGCGTGGATCCGCCCCGCCAGCACCGCGACGGCGAGCCCGCCGCGGCGGCTTGGCATCGCGGTCCGCCTCGTCCAGCGGTCGGTGGCTGCGTCGTAGGCTTCGAGCACGGCAAAGTTGCGGTCGGGGTTGAACGGCCGTCCCCCGATCGCGTAGAAGATCCGGCCCACGGTGGTGCCGGCGAGATGATCGCGCGGCGTCGGGATCGGCGCCGCCGTGCGCCACCGGTTGGCGCGCGGGTCGTAGACGGCCGTCGCGGCGACGAGACGTCGCCCCTCGCCCCACCCGCCGGCCACGACGAGCTGCCCGTCCACCGCCCCGGCGGCCGCCGCGCCCCGCGGCGCGGGGAGCGGCGCCCGCGCCTCCCAGCGATTCGCATCCTCGCGATACAGCCACAGCGTGCGTTGCGGCACGAAGCGCGGCTCCGCCAGTCCACCCACGGCGTAGAGCGTGTCCCCGACGACCACGAGGGGCATGTGGTGACGCGGGGCCGGGAGGTCGGCGATCCGCTCCCACTGGTCGGTCGCCGGATCGTAGCGGAACCCCGTGGCCGTCGCCGCATCGGTGCCATCGATGCCGCCGGCGACGTAGATCCTGCCGTGCAGCGCGGCCGCCGCGAGCTCCTGCAGCGGCTCGGGCAGCGGCCGGGCGCGAGACCAGTGGCCGTCGGCCTGGAGCAGCGCGGCGGCGGCCACCGCGAGCGGGAGCGTGGGGCGCCGCCCGCGACGGCGGTGCGGGGCGATCGGGTGATCGCCGCTAGTGGCGCTACGGTGGCGGGAGAGCAGACGCCGGCCGCCCGGTCACGCGAACGCGGCGCGCACGATGCGCGCTTGCTCCGCCTGGTGGGCGGCGGGGTAGCCCTCCGCCGGGCTCGAGCGCTCCGGGCGCGCGATGGCCTGCAAGGTGATGCGCTCCGGCACGATCTCGCGCAGCTGCGGCAGCATGAACTTCTGCGGTCCCATGTTGCGCGGCTCCTCTTGCACCCACACGATCTCGCGCAGCTCGGGATAGCGACTCACGAGCTCGGTCAGTTCGGCGGCGGGGAAGGGGTACAGCAGTTCTACGCGACCGATCGCCGTCTCGGTCGCCGCGACCCGGGCCGGGGCGAACGCGAGGTCGTAGTAGACCTTGCCGCTGCAGAGAATCAGGCGGCGCACCGCGTCGCGCCGCGCGACCGCGGCGTCGTCGAGCACCGGCTGGAACCGGCCGCCCGACAAGTCCTCCAGGCGCGAGGTCGCCTGCGGCAGCCGCAGCAGGCTCTTGGGCGTGAACACCACGAGCGGCCGCAACGCGGTGTGGCGGGCCTGGCGCCGCAGCAGATGAAAGTACTGGGCCGGTGTCGTGCAGTTCGCGATGCGAAAGTTGCCATCGGCGCCGAGCGCGAGGAAGCGCTCGATCCGGGCGCTCGAATGCTCGGGCCCCTGGCCCTCATAGCCGTGCGGCAGGAGCAGGGTGAGCCGCGACGTCTGCCCCCACTTCGCGAGCCCGGCGATGATGAACTGATCGATGATCACCTCGCCGCCGTTCGTGAAGTCGCCGTATTGTGCCTCCCACAGCACCAGGGCCTCGGGTGCCACCGCCGCATAGCCGTACTCGAAGCCGAGACAGGCGAACTCGGAGAGCGGGCTGTTGTGGAGCTCGAACGGGGCCCGCGCTCCGGGGAGGTGCTGGATCGGCGCGTAGCGCTGCCCGTTCGCGATGTCGTGGAGCACGAGGTGGCGCTGGCTGAACGTGCCCCGCTCGGTGTCCTGGCCGGTGAGCCGCAGCGGCGCCCCCTCGACGAGTAGGGAGGCGAACGCCAGCGCCTCCGCGTGGGCCCACTCGATCGCGCCCTCGGTGAGGGCCGCACGGCGGCGCTCGAGCTGCCGCTTGAGCTTGGGGTGGACGCTGACGCTCGCAGGAATGTCGAGCAGCTGCTCGTTCAGGGTCGTGAGCAGCTGGGCGGCCACCGCCGTGTCGGGCTCCGCGACCACCTGGGGCGTGGCCGAAATCCGCTGCGGCTCTTCGCCCGTCCCTGTGGCCGAGAGGTGCGCCTTGAGCGACTGCGCGATCCCCGCCAGCCGCTGCGCCAGCTGCGCGGCCTCGGCGTCGGCCGCCGCCGCGGCGAGCACGCCCGTCCGCCCGAGCTGCTCGGCGTACTTCTGGCGCACCGTCGGCAGCTGCTTGATGCGCTCGTACATCAGCGGCTGGGTGTAGGCCGGCTCGTCTCCCTCGTTGTGGCCGTGGCGCCGGTAGCCGACGACGTCGATCACCACGTCGGCGTGGAACTGCTCCCGGTAGCGCATCGCGAGCCGCGCCGCGGCGAGACAGGCTTCGGGATCGTCCGCGTTCACGTGGATGATCGGCACGTCGAAGCCCTTCGCGAGGTCGCTCGAGTAGTCGGTCGAGCGACCCTCCTTGGGGTCGGTCGTGAAGCCGAGCTGGTTGTTCGCGATCAGATGGATGGTGCCGCCCGTGGTATAGCCCTTGAGGCGGGCGAGGTTGAAGGTCTCCGCTACCACCCCCTGTGCCGCGAACGAGGCGTCGCCGTGGATCAACACCGGCAGGGCGACGGTGCCGTCGTGGATCGGCTCCTTGCCGCGGCGGTTGGTCTGGTTGGCCCGCGCCCGGCCCTCGACCACGGGGTTCACGGCTTCGAGATGGCTCGGGTTGGGCGCGAGCGCGATGGCGACCGGCTTCCCGGCGGCGGTCTGATACACGCCGTCCGCGCCGTGGTGGTACTTCACGTCGCCGGTCCCGCCCTCGGGCGTGAGCGTCTCTTCCACGGGCCGCCCGCCCTCGAACTCCGCGAAGATCGTCTCGTAGGGGAGCCCGACGATGTGGGCGAGCACGTTGAGGCGGCCGCGGTGAGCCATCCCCAGCACCACGCGGCGCGCCCCGCTCGCGCCGGCGAGCTCGATCGTCTGGTCGAGCATCGGGACGAGGACGTCCAGCCCTTCGATCGAGAAGCGCTTCTGGCCGAGGTAAGCCCGGTGCAGGAAACGCTCGAGCCCCTCCACCGCGGTGAGACGGGACAAGAGGCGGCGCTGCTCGTCCGCGGTGAGCGGGGTGCGGTGCTCGCCGGATTCGATCAACTGCCGCAGCCACAGGCGCTCCTGATGGCTCCCGATGTGCTCCACCTCATAGGCGATCGTGCCGCAGTACGTCTCCAGGAGCCGCGGGTACGCGTCCGCCAGCGTGCGGCCGGGGACATAAACGCGGAGTACCGCGGCGGGGACCTGGGCCATGATCTCGGGCGTGAGCCCGAGCGGACCGGGGTCGAGCGCGGGATCGCCCGGCGGCGTTGAGCCGAGCGGGTCGAGCCGCGCCGCCAGGTGGCCGAAGTTGCGGATCGCCCGCACCAGCGCCATCGCGGCGGCCACGTGCTTGAGTTCGTCGGGCGCCGCGCCCTGGGCCCCGGGCGCGGGGCGTCCGGGGGCCGCCGGCCCGGCCGGGCGGCGTTCCGGCGCCCCCGGGGCGCTGACGACGAGCCCCAGACCGTCGCGCACCCGTTCATAGAACGCGTCGTCGCCCTGGAGCAGCTGGTCGAGGCGACGGAGGAAGATCCCCGACTCCGCGCCCTGGATGATGCGGTGGTCGTACGTGCTCGTGATCGTCATGATCTTCGCGGGTCCCATCGGGCGGATCGCGCCGGTCGCGATGATCGAGCCTTGGCCCCGCATGAGGCGGGGCACGGAGGCCACGGTGCCGAGCGTGCCGGGGTTCGTGAGCGTGATCGTCGCGCCGGCAAAGTCATCGGGGAGGAGCCGCTGGCTGCGCGCCTGCGCGACCAGCGCCTCGTACGTCGCATGAAAGGTGGCGAAGTCCATGGCCTCGGCGTGCTTCAGCACCGGCACGAGCAGCACCCGGCTGCCGTCCTTTTTCTCCACGTCGACCGCAAGCCCGAGGTTCACGCCCTGGGGATCGTAGCGGTACGGCTTCCCGTCCACGTCCTGGAGCGCGTGCGTCATTACGGGGAGCTCCCGCGCCGCGCGCACGATCGCAAACCCGATCAGGTGGGTATAGGAAATCTTCTGGCCGCTCGCCGCGAGCTGCGCGTTCAATTCGGCGCGGCGCGCGTCCAACACGTCGACCGCGATCTCCCGAAACGACGTGGCGGTCGGGACCGCGAGCGACTCGGTCATGTTCTGCACGAGGCGGGCCGCCGGGCCGACGAGCGGCGTCAGGCCTGCGGCGGGCGGTCTGGTGGGGGCCAGCGGGGCCAGCGGGGCGCGGGGCGCGAGGGCGCCCGCGCGCTCGGGCGCCGCGCCCGTCGCGTCCGCCAGCACCTCGGCACGGCTCGTCGGGATCACGGGCAGCTCCGCGAGCCGCCCGTTGTCGAACAGCTGCCGCCACTCCTCACCCACCGACGCCGGGTCGCGCAGGTACTGCTCGTACATCACCTGGACGAAGGCGGCATTATGGGTGCCGAACACGAACGCGCTCACGCTTCCAATTTAACCCCTCGGCGCCGCATATTCCCCGCCTCCCGAGCCCGAGGGTTGTGCCGTGACGGTGCGTGGGGTCCTGTCCGTGGTGTTGCTCGCGAGCGCGAGCCGGCCAGCGTCGGGCCAGGACCGGGCGGGCCTGGCGGCCCGTTTGGCCGAGCGCATCGCCCGGGCGCCCGCCCGCGCGGTGGGGCTCTACTACCGCTCCCTCGTGCGCCCCGATTCGGTGCTCATCGGGGCGAACCTGCGGTTCCACGCCGCGAGCACCATGAAGCTCCCGGTCATGATCCAGATCTTCCGCGACGCCGACGCCGGGCGGCTCGCGCTCGACGACTCGCTCGCGGTGCACGCGAGTTTCCCGTCGCTCGTCGACAGCACGCCGTTCGCCGTCGATAAGGCGGACGACTCCGACAGCACGCTGTACCTGCGGGTGGGGGGCCGGGCGGCGATCCGCGACCTGCTCGAGCTGATGATCACGCGCTCCTCGAATCTGGCGACGAACATCCTGATCGACCGGGTGGGCGCCGGGCGCGCCCAGGCGACCGCCCGCGCGCTGGGCGCGTGGTCGATCGCGGTGCTGCGCGGGGTGGAGGACGGGAAGGCCTACCAAGCGGGGCTCAACAACACCACGACGGCGCGCGACCTCGGCGTGTTGCTGCGGGCGATCGCCGAACGCCGCGCCGCGAGTCCGGCGTCCTGCGCGGCGATGCTCGCGATCCTGGCGCGGCAGGAATTCAACGAGGGGATTCCCGTCGGGCTGCCGTCGGGCACGCGCGTCGCGCATAAGACGGGGTGGATCGGGCAGGTGGTCTACCACGACGCCGCGATCGTGTCGCCGTCCGCCGGCCAGCGGGACTACGTGCTCGTCGTCCTCACGGGCGGGATCCAGGAGGACACCGTCGCCCATAACCTCGTCGCCGACTTGTCACGGATCGTGTATCCGGTGGCCGCGCGCTAGCCGCGCGAACCGGGCGCCGCGCGGACAGCGCTAGGACACGCGGCGGGTCTTGCGGCGCATGAAATCCATCAGAATGAACTGCCCCAGCGTCATCGTGTTGGTGAAATAGGCCTTGCCGCGACAGATCGCCGAGACCTTCTTCACGAACTCGACCAGGCTGCGGTCGCGCGCGAGCATGAACGTGTTGATCAGGATCCCCGAGCGCCGGCACAGCGCGACTTCGCGGTAGGTGGCCTGGAGGATCTGCGGGTCGAGCCCCATCGAGTTCACGTAGATGCGGCCGTCGGGGAGCGTGAGCGCCGACGGCTTCCCGTCGGTGATCATGATGATCTGGCGCATGTCTTTGCGCTGCGACAACAGCATCCGACGCGACAGCTTGAGCCCCTCCGCCGTGTTGGTGTGGTACGGCCCGACCTGGGCGCGCGCCAGCTGCGCCAGGGGGATCTCCTCGGCGGTGTCGTGGAACAGCACCACGCGCAGCGTGTCGCCAGGGAACTGGGTGCGAATCAGATGCGTGAGCGCGAGCGCCACCTTCTTCGCCGGGGTGAAGCGGTCCTCGCCGTACAGGATCATCGAGTGCGAGCAGTCGAGCATCAGCACGGTGGCCGAGGACGAACGGTACTCGGCCTGGTGGACCATCAGGTCGCCGTACTCGAGGTTGATGGGGACGCCGAGCCCCTCGCGCTGGAGGGCGTTCGTGAGCGTCGCGTTGACGTCGAGATTGAGCGTGTCGCCGTACTCGTACGGCTTGCTCACGGCCTCGGCCTCGATCCCCGTGGCGAGATGCTCGGTGTCGTGGGCGCCGAAACTCGACTTGCCAATCGAGCCGAGGAGGTGCTTGAGCGTGCGGTAGCCGAGGAAGTCGATGCCCTTCTCGGTGAGGTTGAACTGCACTTGCTGGGCGGCCTCCGTGGCCATCCCCGCGGGGCCGAACAGGGGCTGCTGGCCCGACGGCAGTTTCGGTGCCTCGGTGACGTTGAGGTAGCCCTCGGCCATCAGCTTCTGGACGATCTTGTCGAGCAGCTCCGCGAGCTGTCGCTCGAGGTCTGCGTCGCGCTCCGCGTCGCCCGTTGACTCCCCCCGCAACAGCTTGAGCATCTCCGGCGTGAGCTGGCCCGAGTCCATCAGTGCTTGGAGGATGGCCTGGCGCAGGGCGTCGAGCGAGCGATCGGCGTCGTCTTCGCCGAACTCGCCCCAGAAGGGATGCGAGTACGCGCCTCCGGCGAAGCCCGACTGCAGCAGAAAGTCGGCGAGCTGGTCGAGCAGGGCCTGGAGGTTGATCGTGTCGGCCAGCTCGGGGAGGTAGCGGCTGTACGTCGTGTATTTCATTGGCTCCCTACCCGAAATATCGGGCGCGGGCGAGCTTTCCCGCAATGGACGAAGCCGCGCGCGGGTTCCGCTTCGGGGCCCTCGCCCATCGCAACTTCCGGTTGTTCTTCCTCGGGCAAGGCGTGTCGCTCATCGGCACCTGGATGCAGAACATCGCCCAGGGCTGGCTGGTGTTGCAGCTCACGAACTCGCCGTTCTACGTCGGCCTGGTCGCGGCGCTCGGCTCGCTCGGCGTGCTGCTGTTGACGATCTATGCGGGGATCGTCGCGGACCGGACCAACAAGCACCGCCTCGTGGTCATCACGCAGACGCTCTCCATGCTGCCGGCGTTCGCGCTCGCCGCGCTCGTGTTGACTCACCGGGTGGCCGTGTGGCACGTCGCCGTGCTCGCCGCGTTTCTCGGCCTCGTGAACGCGTTCGACATCCCGGCCCGGCAGGCGTTCATCGTCGAGCTGGTGGGGAAGGACGACCTCTTGAACGCGATCGCTCTGAACTCGTCGGCGTTCAACGCCGCGCGGGTGGTCGGCCCGGCCGTGGCCGGCGTCCTGATCGGCCTCTGGGGCGTGGGCGTGTGCTTCTTGCTGAACGGCGTGAGCTACCTCGCGGTGATCGCGGCGCTGCTCGCGATGCGGCTGCCCGGCGAGGGGCCGGCGCCGCCGCCCACCTCGGCGTGGGCCGGCCTGCGCGAGGTCGTCACCTTCCTCCGCAACGACCCGCGGGTCGCGGCCGTGGTGGTGCTGATGGCGGTGTTCAGCGTGTGCGGCTTCCCGTTCCTCGTCCTGATGCCCGTGTTCGCGCGCGACGTGCTGCACCAGGGCGCGGCGGGCTACGGCGCGTTGATGACGGCCGTCGGGGTCGGCGCCCTGGCGGGGGCGTTAGGCGTCGCCCTGCTCGACCGGCGCATCCGCAAGGGACCGACGCTGCTCGCGGCGGGCGTCGGCTTCGCCGTGCTGCTCGTCGCGTTCGCGTTGTCGACCCGGTTTCTCCTCTCCCTGGCGCTGCTCGCGCTCGTGGGCGGCGCGATGATCGTCAACAACGCGCTCGCCAATGCGACGCTCCAGACGGCCGTGCCCGACCGGCTGCGCGGGCGGGTGATGGGGTTCTTCGCGTTCGTGTTCGTGGGCCTGGCGCCGCTCGGATCCTTCCAGGTGGGCGCGCTGGCCGAGCGGATCGGGCCGGCCTACGCGGTGGCGCTCGGCGGGGGGGTCACCGCGCTCGCGGTCGCGCTCGCGGCGTGGCGGGTGCCGGCGCTGCGGCGCACGGTCTAAGACCACCCCCGTCGCTTCGCTTCCGCCACCACGACCCCCGCGGCGCCGTCGATCCCCAGCCGCTCGGTGTTCACCACCAGATCGTAATTCGCCACGTCGTCGCGGCGGCGGGCGTAATAGGTCCGCACATACTGGTCGCGCTGGCGGTCGGTGTCGTCCACCACGCGTTCGACCGTCGCGGGGTCCAGCCCCAGGCGCTGCACCGCGTGGATCATGCGCCAGGGTTTCGCGGCGACCACGTACACGTGGAACGCATCGCGCCGCTGGGCCAACACCGCCTGCGCGCCGCGGCCCACCAGCACGATCCGGCCGTGCGCCGCCGCTTCGGCGATCACCCGCTCGGTCAGCTTGACGATCGCGGCTTCGTCCGCCTCGACGCGCGGTACGGCGAGGGCCGTCATGAACATCTCGGGCGACGCGACCGCGAGCGTGCGGGCGAGCCGCTCGAGCAGCCCCGGGGCCCGCTCTTCGCGCTCGGCGACCTCGGCGGCGGGCAAGCCCGCCCGCCGCGCCACGGCGTCCACGAACTCGTTGTCGATCACGTCCCACTCGAGCTGCGCCGCCACGAGGCGCGCCACGTCCGAGCCGCCGGAGGCGTATTGGCGCGTGATCGTGATGACCGGCGGGGCCATCTCAGGGCTTCAGGTTCTTGCGCAGGTCGCCGATGTTGAGCAGCGGCAGCCCGCCCTCGGTGGGCACGAAGATGATCAGGTTGTTGGAGCTCTTCATGTCGTGAAGCACTTCGATCCACTGCTTGGTGAGGGCCTCGGGCGAGAGGGTCTGGTTCAAGAGGCGCTGCTGCTCGGTCTGGAGCCGTGCCACTTCCACGCGGTGCCGCTCGGTCTCGATCTGCTGCTCCTGCGCAATCTTGTTGTTGATCGCCTGGACGACCTGGAGCGGCGGTTGCAGGTCCCGCAGGAAGAAGGCGGTGACCGCCGCGATGCGGAACTTGCCGGTTCCGGCCCGTGGCGTGGTGACGAGGGCCGAGTCGACGAGTCCCTCCATCGTGGTCGCGATCAGCGTGCGCTTGGAGATGTCGTTGATCGAGTACTGCACCATGCCATCGCGCACCCCCTTCCGGATCGCGTTGAGCACGGCCCCACGGATCTGGTTCTCGTCCCCGATCTCGGTGTAGATCTTGGGCGCCTGCTGCGGGTCGATCTGCCACCGGATCGACACCTCGACGTGCATCCCCATTTGCTCGCTCGACAAGGCCTCGATCGCTTCGATCTGCTCGCCGCGCGTGGGCCACTGCTCCTCGCGCGTCGAGTACCGCTCGATCGACGACCACGGCGCCACGAAGCGGATGCCGGCGAGCAGCGGCGTCGCATCCACGAACCCGAAGGCATGGCGCACGCCGACCTCGCCGGGATCGATCACGACCATCGTGGAGCCGACCGTGACGAAGATGCCGAGCAGGGCGACTGCGTAGCCGATGACGCGCAGCAGGTTCGCCACCGGCCCGGGCCGTTGCGCCCGCGCGGTGGCGGCGGCGAGGAGCAGTGCGAAGGCGACGACCAGCAGGACGGCACCGGCGACGAGCTTACCCATGGGCGCTCCCGAGGGGGGTCGGGCGGAAGATACGGCGAAACCGCACCCCCGTCAGACGGTCAGGAGAACAGATTGGGCCCCACCGTGCCGCCGCCCCCGCCCCCGCCGCCGGCCGCGCCGGGGCCGCCCCCGCCGCCCTTCCCGTATCCCGGCCCCTTGGGCTCGCCCCGCACCCGGGTGTAGCCGAGCTCGTCGCTGCGCGAGATGCGCTTCTCGGCCACGAGGCCCTCGAGCACCAACTCGCACGCCGCCACCAGCGTGCCCGGGTCCTTCTTCGCCGCGAGGCCCACCTGCTCGATCAGATCGAGCAGGCCCGGGACCACCGTGAACCCCTTGAGGCACGTCTCCGAGCGCTCGTCCAGCGCCATCTTCAGGGCGCCGCCCTCATCGAACCAGTGCACGATATCGTCGACATTGGCCCCGCCCACCCGCGCCTCGAACGTCTTGCCCGCCGCGCGGCGCACCAAGTCCTTCGCGATGACCTCCGGGCCCTGGAGCTCGCCCTCGTACTCGAGCTCGAGCTTCCCGGTGATGGCGGGGAGCGCGGCGTAGATGTCCGAGATGCGGGGCACCACCGTCTTCTCCTTGGTGAGAATCGAGCGCCGCTCCGCATTGGAGATCACGTTCTCGAGCACGCTGATAGGCAGGCGCTGGGACACGCCGCTGCGGCGGTCGACCCGCTTGTCTTCCCGCGCCTCGAACGCGATGCGCTCGATCAGCTCGGAGACGAAGTCCGGCAGCTTCAGCGGGCGGCCCGCCCGCTCGAGCCAGGCCTCCTGACGCGTGATGGCGCCGCCCAGCTCGACCGTGTGCGGGTAGTGCGTGAGAATCTCCGACCCGATCCGGTCCTTGAGGGGCGTGATGATCTTGCCGCGCGCGGTGTAGTCCTCGGGGTTCGCCGTGAACACGAGGGCGACGTCGAGGTTCAGCCGCACCGGGTAGCCTTTGATCTGAACGTCCCCTTCCTGCATGATGTTGAACAAGCCCACCTGGATCTTGCCCGCGAGATCGGGCAGCTCGTTGATCGCGAACACGCCGCGGTGCGCGCGGGGCAACAGGCCGAAGTGCATCGTGAGCTCGTCGGACAGCAGGTGGCCGCCGCGCGCCGCCTTGATCGGGTCGACATCGCCGATGATGTCCGCGATGGTGACGTCGGGCGTGGCGAGCTTTTCCACGTAGCGCGAGTCGCGTCCCAGCCAGGCCACCGGCGTGCGGGAGCCCAGCTCGGTCACGAGCTCGCGGCCGAACTTCGAGATCGGCGCGAACGGGTTGTCGTTCACCTCGCTGCCGGCGATGATCGGAATCTCCTCGTCGAGCAACGTCACGAGCTGGCGCAGGATGCGGCTCTTCGCCTGGCCCCGCAGCCCGAGCAGGATGAAGTTGTGGCGCGAGAGCACCGCGTTGACGAGCTGCGGGATCACCGTCTCCTCGTAGCCCACGATCCCGGGGAACAGCGGCGCCCCGTTCTCGAGCAGGCAGATCAGGTTTTCCCGCAGTTCGTCCTTGACGGTTCGGTGAATGCGGGCCGGGCTCGCCCACTCGGTGTGCTGCAACTCACCCAGCGTCGTCGGCTTGGTCATAGCCCATAGTTAATCGGACCGCTCCCGCGGTGTAAAGAGTCGCAGCGCCCCGACGCCCCACGCCGCGAGGTTGAGCGTCGCGCGCCCATCGGGCGCGACCGCGACGGCGTCGCCGTTCATCTCCACCAGGTTGGCGCGGCGCGCCGCGCGGAAGCCATACGCCGCCGGCCACACGCCGACGCCGCGGGCGCTGCCGCTCACGTCGAGCAGCTTCACGATCGCCCCCTCGCCATCGTCGGCGGGCTTGGCGGCGACCACGAGGGCGCCACGGTCGGCCACGACGAGCGCGCGGTCGGTCGCCAAGAGCGGGCCCGCGCTCGCCGTGACGTAGCCGTCGCTTGCGTATAGCGGCTCGCACGCGGCCCAGCCGCGCCGTACCGGCTCCGCGGCATCACTGCCCGGCGCGAGCGGCCCGAGCCGAAACCGGCACACGAACTCGCCGCCCTGACGCGCCGCAAAGTTGCCGGGCCAATAGTTGTGCTGCGCGTACGCGAACAGGGTCCCATCAGGCGCGAGCGAGCGACGCCACTGCCCGCGGCACAGGTCGTTGAGCGTGACCAGCGGCGTGTCGGGGCCGCTCCACAGCATGCCGTCGGCCGCGTCGTGCAGCCACACCCAGTGCGTGTGACAGTACCAGTCGCGACAGCTCCCCGGCTGTTGGTCCCGCTCGACCGTGAGACGGCCGAGGGGTACTTCGAGCTCGACCACCGGCTGCGTCAGGGCGAACGGGAAGGCGACGTACAACGCTTCCTTCTCGAGCGTCGCCGGCTTGGTGATCCGGTTCTCGAGGTCGAGCCACGGCAGCTCGTCGTAGAGCGTCATCACCGACGTGACGCTGGTCGTCCCCGCGAGCTTGCGTTCCGCGACGAGCCGCACCCCGATCCCCGGCAGCCGCTCGCGCCGCGCGGCAACGAGTTCCGCCGGGTGCACGGTGAGCTCGGGTGCCGTGCGGAGGGCGTCGCGGGCCCGATCGGTCCAGAGCGCGCTGTGCAGCCCGCCCGTCACGTACAGGAGCTGGTTCAGCCCCGCCCAGGACCCGGGCCGCACGCGCTCCTTGCCGTCGCCCGTCGTCAGCGAGTGAATGGCGCCACTGGTCGGGTCGAGCACCACGTGGAATCCGCCCGCCTGGGCCTCGAGCGCCGCGCCGTCGGGCAGCGGAGGGTTGGCTGGCCGCTCCGCCTCGGCGAGCGTGACGTAGCCCAGGGCGGGCACATCGCGCGCCACGACGAGCGCCGAGCCGTCGGGCAGATCGACCGCCGGCCAGTCGCGACCGCCCGCGGTCAGCCGGCGCCCGCCACCGCCCGGCACATACACGGCGTCGGTGCGCGGCCAACTCGATGCGTTGAACACGAGGCGGCCGGCGCCGGCGCCGGTCGCCCGCCCCAGCCGCAGGAGCGCGTCCCCGAGCTGGGCGCGGGCCGCCGCCGCCGCGCTGTCGAGCAGCCGCACCTTGTACTCCCATTGCGCCACGGTGTCAGCGCCGTCCGGGTCCACCACACTGTCGATCGAGCCCCAGGTGTGCTCCCCAAACAGCAACAGGTCGCGCCACAGCTGGCGTCGCTCCTCGGCGCGGCGGCGGAGCCGCGCGGCGCGGGTGGCGTCCGGGGGCTCGGTCTTCTCATCCCACAGCGCCAGCACTTCGGCCGCCCGCGCGGCGAGTTGGGCAGCGCGAAAGCGCGCCAACTCGGCGGCGGTCGAAGCGGCTCCGTCCTCACGGTACAGCCCCGTGTCGCCGCGCCGCACGGGCAGCTTCGTGGCCCAGCGCTGCTCTACCACGCGGAAGAAGTCCTCGGCCCGCGCGGGGATGAGGTGGGGAAACGCATAGCGGCGGTTGAACTCCTCGACGTTCGCCACCAGCCGCTCGTCCATGAGCGCGTTCTCGCCGGTGGCGCCGTGCAGCAGGGCGACGTCGTAGGGATACTCCGGCGCCAGGAACGCCGGATGGGTGAGCAGCCAGTCCGACAGCCGGTGCGCCATCTCCCCCGCGCCGCCCGCGAACCCGAAGCGCAGCGCGTCGGCGTAGCCGTAACTGCGCCAGTGCAGCACCCGGCTCCCGTCCGGTCCCTCCCACCAATAGAGCTGGGGGTAGCTCGTCCAGTCGCCTGCGAGCTGGGCCTGCGCCGCATCGGCGGCCGAGAGCAGGGGCACGGCGCGCTCGGCGTTCACACCGCTCACGAGGTAGCGCACGCCGCTCGCGGCAAGCAGCGTCGGCAGCGTCCGCACCTGACCCGGCACGTCCGCGATCTGCGCCACGAGGTAGCCGAGTCCCCGCTCGCGCGCGAACAGGCCGGCGGGCCACACCGCCCGCGCCAGCGTTTCGTGGTCCAAGAGCCCGGTGAGCAGGTTCGCGTACAGGGCGGAGAACCCCACCTTGCCGTCGCGGATCGCCTGGGCGAGGGCGTCGCCCGCCGGCGCCGACCGGTTCTCGATGTACGACAGCACCTGGAGCGCGCACTCGGCCGTCCAGCGCTGGTCGGGGTGCGCGGCGAGGCGGGCGAGGGCCGCGTCCAGGTTGCGGCGATGGACCTCGAGGCAGCGTTCTTGGCGCTCGGTCAGGCCGAGGTCGGTGTGGCTCGAGGCGAGCCAGTACAGCGTCCAGCGGCGCGGCGGCACGAGCTGCACGCGCTGGCGGCCGACACGCCGCTTGCCGACCTCGAGCTCGATCTGGAATTCCGCCGGCTGGCCGAGCGGGATCCACACCTCGCCCGCGAACCCGGCGCCCGCGGGCAAGGGGAGTAGCCCCGCCGTCCCCAGGAGCGTCCCGCGGCGGTCGCTCACGCGGGCCCGCGCCGCCGGGGCGTCCAGTCCGGTCACCGTGATGCGCACGAGGTTGTTGCGCCCGTCGGGCTGCTGGTACAGTGCCGTGGGCGTGGCGTCGATCTCGGGCGCGCCGGGGGTGGGCCCGCTCGTCGGGCGGTTCGCCGCCGCGACGGCGCCGAGCCACGTGAGGAAACTGCGGCGGTCGGTCATGCGCTCTCCCTCGCTCGGTCGCGCCGTTCCGGTGCTCGGCGAAATATACTGGCGCTCGCTGCGCGCCCTTGACTCCGCCGCCCCCAGCGCTAGGTTTTCCCCCGGTCGAACGGCCCCTAACCGCCACTTCCATCAGGAGTCCGCATGAAGCGTCTCGCACTAGTCCTCGCCGTCGTGGCGCTCGGCGCGTGTCAGAAGCCGGAGCAGAAGCCGGCCGCCCAGACTCAGATGGCGCCCGACACGTCGCACATGATGATGGCCGACACGTCGAAGCACATGATGGCCGACACGTCAAAGAAGGCGGCGCCCGCTCCTGCGGCTCCCGCCGCGGCGGCGAAGAAGCCCGCGGCGAAGAAGAAGCCGTAGTCGACGCCGCGGCCGCAGTCGCGGTCGCGACGAGCAGGGACGATGCCCGGGACTGGCTCCCGGGCTTTTCGTTAGGCGGGTCCGACGCTGGGCAGCGCGAAGGGGAGATCGACCACGCGGGCGTCGCGGCCGGCGGCTCGCACCATCACGCCCGGGGTCACCTCACGGCGCAGCACGGCGAGGCCGACCCAGCGGCCCGCCCCGGGGGCCTCGGGCTCCGGCACCCACGCCACGCTCGTCACGCGACCCGCTTCGCGGTCCAGATGCGTGACGGCGCTCCAGCCGTCCGCCGGGGCGGTCGGCGGTTGGACGTCGAACAGTAACCCGCGCAACTGCCGGTTGACGTGGCCCCGAAAGTGGAGCCGCGCGACCGTTTCCTGGCCGGTGTAGCAGCCCTTGGTGTACGACACCCCGCCGATTTCGTCGTAACGCACTTCTTGGGGAATAGTCTTGTCGTCGACTTCGGCGTCCAGCCGAGGCCAGCCGGCGAGGACCCGCGCCAACTCGAGTGCGGCGGGATCGGCGGCGAGCGCGCCGGCGGCCGTGAGGCGGGCCGCGACATCGCTCGCCGCGGCGGCGGGCGCCGTCACCTGGAGCACGAACGGCGCGGCGTCCGAACCCCAGCCCACCTCGAGGCCGTCCGGGCTCTCGAGCACGCGCCCCGGGGCCGCGGGCACCGCCACGCCGGCTGCGGCGGCGACGGCGAGCGAGCGCGGACCGGCGAGGCGGTACACTGCGACCTCTCCCGTGCGATCGCTCAGGCGGGCGAGCCGGGGCGGCACCGCGCGCGTCAAGGTCGCCAGCGTGCGCTCGCGGGCGGCCGCGGGCACGGTCCAGCGCACCGTCGCGCCAAGCCGCGCGGCCCAGCCGTCCACCACGATCATGCCCTTCGGGGTGAGCAGCGCGCCGTACACGAACGCCCCGTCGCCCGGTTGCTCGACGTCGTTCGTGAGCAGTCCCTGCACGCAGGTGACCGCGCCGGGCCCCGCGAGCGTGACCACGACCGTGTCGGCCTGGGCCACGACGGCGCCGGCGCGCAGCGCGGCGACGACGGCCGGGGTCACGCTCCCCGGCTCGACCCGGAACACGGGGGGCGCGCCGGCGTCAGGCATAGTAGCCCGCCGTGCGGTAGGATTCGTCCAGCAGCTCGACCGGGTGGCGCACCACGCTGGGGATCCCGGCGGCCGCGAGGCCGGCGCCGAGTTGCATCAAGCACCCCGGGTTGCCGCTCGCCACGATTTGGGGGCGCGCCTCCCGGAGCGACGCCAGCTTGGGCGTGAGCACGGCGCGCGACATCGCGGGCTCGAGCAGGGTGAAGAGCCCGGCGCTGCCACAGCATTGCGCCGCATCGGGCGTGGCGATCACGCGGAGCACCGGAATCGCGCGCAGCACCGCGTAGGGGGGCTCGGCGACGCGCTGGGCGTGCAGCAGGTGGCAGGGGGGGTCGTACGCGACGGTGGCGTCGAGCGGTGCGCCGGGCCGCGGGCCGCGCGCGGCGAGGAGCTCCGTCACGTCCTGCACCCGGGCGGCGAAGCGCGCGCCCTCGGCCGGGCCGTCGCCGGCGAGCAGGTGGCCGTACGCCTTCAGCAGCGCCCCACATCCCGCGCTATTGACGACGATGGGCTCGTCGCCCGCGCCGAACGCCGCCACGTTCTGGCGGGCGAGCGCTTGCGCCTCGCGTCGCAGGCCGGCGTGCGCGTGCAGCGCGCCGCAGCACACCTGCGCCGGCACCTCCCGGACCGCGTAGCCGTTCACCGCGAGCGTGCGAATCGTGGCGTCGTGCACGTGCGGGAACAGGCCGTCCATGATACAACCGCGAAACAACAGGGCGGGCGTGCCCGATTCCGCTGGCGCCGCGGCGAGCGGGGGCTCGGGTCCCTGCGCGGCGCGCTTCCCCGGGGAGCGGCGGCGGGCGGCGGGCCGCGTGGCCGCGAGCATTCCCAAGGCAAAGCCGACCCGTCCCCACCCCGCGAGCGTGGCCGGAAGGCCCGTAGCCCGCAGCAGCCGCGCCCCCGCATAGACGAAGCGGGCCACACCCGCCCCGGTCAGGGCGGCGAGAGCGGCCCGGGCCACGGGCGGCAGGCCGCGGCGCTCCGCCAGGAGGGCCCGCGCGGCCTCGAGCCCGTGCCCGTAGCCCACGCCCGACGGGCACACGGGCTCGCAGCCGCGGCAGCCGAGGCAGCGGTCGAGGTGGAAGGCGACGCTGGGGTCGTCCGGCGCGAGCTCCCCCGTTTCCAGGGCGCGCATCAACTCGATGCGACCGCGCGGGCTGTCCGCCTCGTCGCCCGTCGCGAGGAAGGTGGGACAGGCCTGGAGGCAGAAGCCGCAGTGGACGCAAGGGTCAAGCGCCGCGAAGCCGCCGCGGTCCGTCATTCCGTGCCTTCGACCGCCACCACAAAGGCTTCGCCGGGATCGAACGTGCGCCGCAGGCCGGCGACGAGGGGGCCGACGCCTTCGCGGTAGGCGCCGAAATGCCCCACGGCCGCGCGCACGGGCCAGGCGGCCCGCTCCAGGGTGAGGGGGACCTCGATGCCGGCGAGGGTGCGGCGCAGGCGGCGCAGGCGATCCACCGTCGTCTCGCCGCCCCACCGGATGGCGCCGACCCCCGGGCTCACCGACACCCACTCGTCGCCCACCTGGTGCTGCAGCAGGTCGAGGAGTTCGTCGCTCGAGTCGGGGAGTCCACCGAGGCGGAACGTCACGGGGCGAGTCGCGAAGCTTTCCGCCGCGCGCATCCAGAACCCGTGCGCTTCGTCGGCGCGCAGGGCCGCGAAGCGTCCGCCGGTGGCCGCGCGCAGCCCGGCTTCTTCGGCCGCGACCAAGGCGGCCGATCCCGCGAGCCGCACGGCGAGGGCCCACCGCTCGCGGCGCGCCAGGGCGGGGGACACGAGCTCGAGCGCCGCGGGCTGGATCCCGGCCTGGGCAATGTCCTCGGCGACCTGGGTGAGATCCTCGCGCGCGCCCTCCAGCACCAGCGTCTGGTCCGCGCGGGGCAGCGCGCGCAGCCGCAAGTGCACTAGGACGATGACGCCGAAGGCACCGAACCCCCCGGCCTCGAGTTTGGTGAGATCGTAACCGGCGACGTTCTTCATTACCTTGCCGCCGCTTTGCACGAGGCGGCCGTCGCCGGTGACGAACGTGACGCCGAGCAGGTGATCCCGGATGGGCCCGAACCCCTGGCGCAGCGGCCCCGCGGACGCGGTCGCCACCACCGAGCCGAGCGTGCGGCCGG
Source organism: Gemmatimonadales bacterium (assembly GCA_036270795.1). Taxonomy (GTDB): domain Bacteria; phylum Gemmatimonadota; class Gemmatimonadetes; order Gemmatimonadales; family GWC2-71-9; genus AG41. The sequence goes on from DATBBW010000053.1 coordinate 43,725, forward strand.
CGAGGCCCGGGGGATCGAGCGCCAGCCAGGTGCCGCGGTCGGCGAGCTGCTGGCGCAACACGTCGCAGCCGATGCCCGCCTCCGCCGTGGCGGAGAGGTCCTGCGGTTCGATCGCGGGAACCTTGTCGAGCCGGCGCGTGGTGAGGGCCAGATCAGCGGGTGCGTCGGTGGGCAGCCAACTGCCTGCGCCCTCAATGCGGAGATGCCATCCTTCCTCGCGCGCCGTGCCCAGTAGCAACGCCACGGCATCCGGGGATGCGGGAGCGACGCGCGGCACGCCGTCCGGCGTCGCCGCGAGGTCCACGGCGTCGCTGCCGAGCAGCGCGCGCACGCGATCGACGAGGCTCATGCGGCCGGCTCCGCCGCCGCTCGCCCGCGCCCCGCGCCGCGCTGCCACTCCCGGCAGGCGTGGACCGGCACAACCTTGCCGGGATTGACGCGCTCCGCGGGGTCCCACACGTGCCGCACGGCGAGCATCGCGGCGAGTGAGTCACCGTCGAAGATGAGCGGCATGTAGCGCAGCTTGTCGAGGCCGATGCCGTGCTCCCCGGTGATGGTGCCCCCGGCGGCGACGCAGCAGGCCATGATCTCGCCGCTCGCGGCCTCCACCCGGGCCCTGAGGCCGGGAATCCGGCCGTCGAACGAGATGTTGGGGTGGAGGTTGCCGTCCCCGGCGTGGAACACGTTGCTGACCGTGAGGCCGTAGTGAGTGGCGATCGCGCTGATCGTCTCGAGCACCTCGGGGAGGGCCGAGCGCGGGACCACGGCGTCCTGGACCACCAGGTCGCGCGACAGCCGGCCCATCGCCCCGAAGGCCTTCTTGCGGCCCAGCCACAAGCGCTCGCGCTGCGCCGCGTCGCCCGCGGTGCGCAGCTCCCCGGCCCCGTGCGCGCGCAAGATCGCCTCGATCGTCGCGGCGTCGGCGGCGACGGCGGCGTCTGACGCGCCGTCGAGCTCCAGCAGCAGCACGGCGGCCGCCTCGCGCGGGTAGCCCGCGGCGTACACCGAGTCCTCCACCGCCCGGATGCACGACTGGTCCATCATCTCGAGCGCGGCAGGCACGATGCCGCTGGCGATCACGGCCGAGACCGCCTCGCCGGCCGTCCGGAGCGAGCCGAACCCGGCGAGCAGGGTGCGAATCGCGCGCGGTACGGGCAGGAGCCGCACGGCGATGCGGGTCGCGATCCCGAAGTTCCCCTCGGAGCCCACGAACAGCCCGACCAGGTCCGGCCCCCATGGCTCGCCGCCCGGGCTCCCCAGCTCCACGACCTGCCCGTCGGCGAGCACGACCTCCAGTGCCAGGACGTGGTTCGCGGTCACGCCGTACTTGAGGCAATGCGGTCCGCCCGAGTTCTCGGCGACGTTGCCCCCGATGGTGCACGCCGTTTGGCTCGAGGGGTCCGGGGTGTAGTGGAGCCCGTGCGGCGCCGTGGCGGCGGAGAGCCGCACGTTGACGACGCCCGGCTCCACCACGGCGAGGCGGTTCACCGGATCGATCTTGAGGATCCGGTTGAGCCGCGTCAGCACGATCAGCACCGCGTCCCCAGCCGCGAGCGCGCCGCCCGACAGTCCGGTGCCCGCGCCCCGAGGCACGAACGGCACGCCCAGAGCGGCGAGGAGCCGGACGATCGCAATCACCTCATCGCGCTGGCCGGGCAGCACGACGATGCCGGGGACGTGGCGGTGCGTGGGCAGCCCGTCGCGCGCGTAGGTGATCCGCTCGGGGAGCGTGGTCCGCACGTGGCGCGGGCCGACGATGCCCGTCAGCGCCTCGACCAGCGACTCGGGCGTCATGTCGCGCGCTCGATCTCCGGATGGCGCCCGCCGCGGCCGTTGCCGCGCGCCCGTTGGCGCACCGCCACCCGTCGCTCGGCGTCCGCCGCGAGCGGCGCCAGCACCGCGGCGAGCTGACGCAGCCGCAGGGTGGTGCTGCGCACCGCCTGCAACGCCCGCTTCGCGTCGGCGTCGAGCTCGAGCGCGGCCGCCACCTGGAAGGACAGCGGCCCAGGCTCCGGGGCCAAGGGGACCTCCTCCTCGTCGTCGCGCTCGGTGAGCACCGCCAGCGCCCGCGCCAGCCGCGTGAAGCCGGCCCGCACGTCGCTGGCGAGCGTGGTCACCTCGGACAGGTCGATCGGCTCGTCGTCGAATTCCTCCACCTCGGCGACGCGGTAGGGCCGGGCGCTCTCGACCCAGCGGCGCAGCACAAAGCGCCGTTCGCCCACCGTGACGATGTTCGAGCGCCCATCGGGGAGCGCCTGGATCGACCGGATGAGCGCCACGCACCCCACGGCGCCGGCGTCGGGTACCGGGTCCGCGCCCGCCGCGGGATCGGCCGCCACGTAGGCGATGCCGAAGCGGCGATCGCCGTCCTGGCAGTCTGCCAACAGCTGCTGATAACGGGGTTCGAAGATATGCAGCGGCTGGGGGGCCCCGGGGAACAGGACGATCGGCAGCGGAAAGATCGGCAGCTCGCGAGCCATGCGGTATATAGTAACCGGCGCGCGGCCCGCCGGTGCCGCGAACCCCGGACCTCAGCACGCGAGGGGTCAGGGCGGCTGCCCTGACCCCTCGCGCTCCGTCCCACGCCGCCCCGCGCGCGTTACGCCGCTCGCCAGAACCCCTTCAACGCCCGGCCATCCGGGGATTCCCGCAGCTTCTCGAACGCCCGCTCCCGGATTTGGCGGATCCGCTCGCGCGTCACGCCCATCAGCGCCCCGATCTTCTCGAGCGTCATCGCCTCACTGCCTTCCTCGAGGCCGTAGTAGAGGTAGAGGATCTTGCGCTCGCGCGGCGTCAGGTACTTCTGGAAGATGCGATCGATGAACTCCCGCATCAGCTTGCCGTCGGTCTTCTCTTCGATCTCGCCGCCCTCTTGGCCCGCGAAGCGTTCGCCCAGCGTGGCCGCGTCCTTGTCCGTCCGGTCCACCGGCGCGTCGAGCGACAACTCGGCGGCCGTCATGCGGCGGGCGGTGCGGACGTTCTCGACGGTGTCCTCGAGCGCGAGGGCGATCTCCTCGTCGGTTGGCTCGCGACCGAGCTCCTGCGCCAGGTAGGTCTCGGTGCGGCTCATCCGAATCAGTTGCGAGTTCTGGTTGAGCGGGATGCGCACGCTACGGGTCTGCTCGGCCAGGGCCTTGAGGACTGCCTGACGCACCCACCACACCGCGTACGAGATGAACTTCACGCCCTGATCGGGATCGAACTTCTTGACCGCCTTGAGGAGACCTTCGTTCCCGATGGCGACGAGCTCGGAGAGGTCGAGGCCGTGCCCTTGATACTTCTTCACGTAGGAGATGACGAATCGCAGGTTCGCGGTCACCAGGCGCTCGGCCGCTTTTTCATCGCCGCGCTGCACCCGGCGAGCGAGCCGTCGCTCCTCAGCGGGGTCTTTGATCAGCGGGAGTTTCTGGATGTCCTGGAGATACTGGTCGAAGGCACCGGAAGGATTGGCTCGAAAGAACGCCTTGGCCTTGCCTCCGTTCGACCGCGCCATAGCTAGGGCTCCGACGGTGGACGAATGAGTGTGCGTGCTGAGGAAAGCTGGCGAACGGCGCCCAATATAGGAACGGCCGGTAAATGGTGCAAATCTCGGTGGTTTTCCACATCACAAATGTCGCGCGCACACCACAGTCCACCGTTTGTCCACTATCCACACGCGCTGTGGAGAAATTCCTGTTGATCCCGTGTGGACGGGGCCGAACGGCGGATTGTGGAGAGGTGGGAATCATGTGGGGAAGTTGTTGACGTGCTTGCGATTACTTGGGTCAGACTTCGTGCGGGCTGGGCGTCACGGCGCACGTGCTCGCAACACGTCGCGCACCAGCCCTGCGGGCGCCCCGACCGTCCAGCTTGCTGCCTGTTCGCGCATCTGCCCCACCGCCTGCGGCAGCGCGAACCGCACCGTGCCCGCCCGCGCCTTCTTGTCGAGCTCCATCGTCGCGACCAGCTGATCGACGGACGCCCCATCGGGTAAGCTGACCGGCAGGCCGTAGCGCTCGAGCACCCCCTGAATCCGCTGCGCCGTCCCGCGCTCGGCGACGCCGAGCGCTTCGGCCAGCTGCGCCTCGTAGCGCATCCCAATCGCGACCGCTTCGCCGTGGAGCAGCGCGCACTGCGCCGTCGCCTCGATGGCGTGGCCCACGGTATGGCCGAAGTTGAGCACCGCGCGCCGCCCCGCCTCGCGCTCGTCGGCCGCGACGATGGCGGCCTTGATCTCGATCGAACGCCGCACGACCCGCTCGAGCGCCGCCGGGTCCTTCGCCGCCACCGCCTGGTGATCGCGCTCGAGCGACGCGAAGTACTCCGCGTCCGCGATCACGCCGTGCTTCACCGCCTCGGCCATACCCGCCGCGAGCTCTTGCGCCGGCAGCGAGCCGAGGACGTCCAGGTCGACGACGACCAGCCGCGGCTGGTGGAACGCGCCCAGCAGGTTCTTGCCGGCGGGGGCGTCGACCCCGGTCTTCCCGCCGATCGAGGAATCGATCATGGCGAGCAGGGTGGTGGGCAGCTGGACGTAGGGGACGCCCCGCAGGTAGGTCGCGGCCACGAACCCGGCGACGTCACCCACCACACCGCCACCCAGCGCGAGGATCGCCGCGTCGCGCCCCACGTGGGCGGCGAGCAGGCGGTCGGCGAGGAGGGCCCACGTCTCCCGCGTCTTGTGCGCCTCCCCCGGCGGGAACTGGAACAGCTCGCCCGCGAGCCCGGCCGCGGCCAACCCGGCGAGCACCGTCGGCCCACACAGCCGGGCCACGTGGGCGTCGCTGATCACGGCGTAGCGGTGGGCGGGGCAGGCGGCCCCGACGAGCGCCCCCACGTGGGCGAGGAGCCCACGGCCGATCAGGATATCGTACGAGGCGTCGCGGTGCTCCGTGACCGGAACCCGAAGCGTCACCACCTGACGTCGGGACGGTCGGCCTGCGCGTTGGCGGCGCGGGCCAGCACGAACAGCAGATCGGACAGGCGGTTCAGGTACTGGAGGATCGTGGGGCGGATTTCGGCGGCGCGGGATAGGGTGACGACCGCGCGCTCGGCCCGGCGGCACACCGTGCGCGCGCCGTGCAGCGCGGCGGCCTTGGGCGTCCCGCCGGGGAGGATGAACGCCGTGAGCGGGGCGAGCTGGGCCGTGTGCGAGTCGATCGCGTCCTCGAGCACGCCGACGTCCGCGGCGGCAAGCGGCGCGCCGCTGCGGGCGAGCGCTTTGGCGCGAGCGGCGGCGTCGGGGGTCGCGAGCTCCGCCCCGATCGTGAACAGTGCGCGTTGCACGGTTTGGAGCAGCTCGTCGGCGAACGCCGCCGGGTCGAGCGCGCGGGCCATACCGATCGCGGCGTTCAGCTCGTCCACGTCCCCGTACGCCGCGACCCGGACGTTGTCCTTGGGCACGCGCGCGCCGCCGAACAGTCCGGTGTCCCCGCCGTCGCCCGTCTTGGTGTAGATCTTCATGCGCGTCCGCTCTCTCGCCCCGCTCCCCTCTCGCCTCGGTTCCCGCGTTCCGTTACGATTGGGCCCATGCAGGACGTCAAAGATATCACGATAATCGGGGCCGGCCCGACCGGCCTGTTCGGCGCCTTTTATGCCGGAATGCGCGGCGCGAGCTGTCGCGTGATCGACAACCTGGACCAGGTGGGCGGGCAACTCACGGCGCTCTATCCCGAGAAATACATCTTCGACGTCGCCGGCATTCCCAAGGTGCTCGCCAAGGACCTCGTGAAGGCGATGGCCGAGCAGGCGTTCCAGTTCAAGGCGCCCGTGCATCTCGGGCAGAAGGTGATCGGGCTCGAGCGCGGGTCCGGGAACGGCCAGCCGGCGTTCACCCTCGTCACCACGGAGACCGCCTACCCGTCGCGCTCGGTCCTGATCGCCGGGGGGATCGGTGCCTTCACGCCTCGCAAGCTGCCCCTCAAGGACGTGGACCAGTGGTACGGCAAGGGACTGCTGGACCGCGTCCTCGATCCGCAGGTGTTGCGCGGCAAACGCGTGCTCCTCGTGGGCGGCGGCGATTCGGCGTTCGACTGGGCGGTGAATCTCCAGGGGGTCGCGCAGTCGATCCTCATGATCCACCGCCGCGACGGCTTCCGGGCGCACGCCGCGACCGTGCAGCAGGTGCGCGCCCTCTGCGCCGCGGGGAAGATGGAGTTGCGCACCTTCTGGGAGCTCAAGGCGATCCACGGGGGGGAGGCGATCGAGGCCGTGACCCTCGTCGAGACCAAGACGAAGCGCGAGGAGCGCGTCGCGATCGACAGCGTGGTGCCCCAGCTCGGCTTCATCTCATCGCTCGGCCCCATCGGGGAGTGGGGTCTCGACATCGAGCAGGGCGAGATCCGCGTGTCGCAGACGATGACGACGAACATCCCTGGGATCTTCGCGGCGGGGGATATCACGACCTACCCCGGGAAGCTGAAACTCATTGCGACCGGTGCGGCGGAGGCCGCGATCGCCGTGAACCACGCGGTGCATTTCATCAACCCCGCGGCGAAGGTCGCGCCGGGGCACTCCAGCAACATGGCGCTCTTCGGACAGTCCGAGGACTGAGGCGCGCCGGGCGCGCGCCGTGCCGTCGCGCGTCGGCCTATCGGGTCTTGGCGATCTCCACCACGACGGAATCGATCTGCGCCAGCATCGCCGCGTACGGCACGGCGTGACTGTTCGCCGCGATGCTGAAGGTGAGCGCGCCGCCGTCCCCCCGCTCCACGTAACCCGCGAGGCTGTTCACCCGGTCGATGCTGCCCGTCTTGGCGACTACGCGGCCCGCGAGCGCGGTACCGGTGAAGCGCTTGAGGAGCGAGCCGGGCTGGCCGGCATGGGGCAGCGCGGCGAGAAACGGCGCGCGCCTGGGGTGACGGCGCATGTAGGCGAGCAGCGTGGCAAAGGTGTGCGGCGTGACGAGGTTGCCGGCGGCGAGCCCCGAGCCGTCCTCCAGCGCGAACGCCGTCGAGTCGATCCGCACCGAATCGATGAGGAAGCGGCGCTCCACCTCGAGTCCGGCGTTCCACGACCCCTCCCCCTTGATCTCGCGGCCCAGCACCTTCAGGAGCATCTCGGCGAACCAGTTCTGGCTCGTGTTGAGAATCGGGAACAGGATGTCGGGGAGTGGGCGGCCCCGGTACTCGACGAGCGGCGCCGCCCCGCGCGCGCCGCCGTAGGCGAGCGAGTCGGTGGTGGCGGCGGCGCCGCCTTCGACCGCGATGCCCTTGCGCTCGAGCGACCAGGCCAGGGCGCGCGCCGCGTACAGGTTGGGGTCCGGGAGCGCGAAGCTTTCCGTCGCCGCCGCACGGCCTAGGGCGACCGTCCCCTCGGCCCAGATGTCCCACGTCCCGGGCCGCCGGAAGAAGTTGTCGCCAATGGTCGAGCCCGAGTCGGCCGGCCCGGTGCGGGCCCGGTTCTCGAACGTGAAGAGCCCGACGTCGGGGGACCAGGTGATGACGGGCGGTTGGTCGACGGCCGCCCCAGGCGTGATCCTGAAATCGACGCTGTTGTCGTGGAAGCCGAGGCCTGAGACCGGGGCCGCGTACCACCAGTTCAGATCCCAGGCGGCCCACGCCGAATGGATCATGGTCGGCTCGAACGCCGAGCCGTCGCCCACGAGCTTCCCGGTGATACGCCGGATGCCGTGGGCGCGCACCGAATCGGCGATGGCGTCGATGGCAGTGAACGTCGAATCGCAGGCGCCGGCGGCGAGGGTGTCCACCCCATAACACCGCGCGGACCACGTCGGGTCGCCGCGGCCGTACAACACGAGATCGCCGTGGAGCACGCCGCCCGCCACCTGGCCGTTCACGTACACGCTGGTCCGCACCCGATACTCCGGCGGCAAGAGGACCGCCGCCGCCGCCGTTACGATCAGCTTCGTGTTGCTCGCGGGCACGCGGAGCCGGTCGGCGTCCCGCTGATATAGCACCTTGCCACGCTCGTCCACCACGTAGATGCCCCAGGTGGCCCGGTCGAACGGGGGCACGTCGACGAGTTGCGCCAGCCGCCGCTCGAGCGAGCCCCGGAGCGGCGTGGTGCGGGGCGGGCGCCCCGGCGGCGCCTGCGCCGGAAGCGCGGTGCTAATCGTAAGCGATGCGAGGATCAGCTTTCGCATAGGCGAGGTCCGTCACAAGGTTCACCAGCACGAAGACGACCGACAGGAACAGGATACCGCCCTGGATCGCGGGGAGATCCCGCTTCTCGATGGCGCTCAACACGTAGCGCCCGAGCCCCGGCCATCCGAAGATCGTTTCGGTGAGCACGCTCCCGGTGAGGTAACTGCCGGTGTCGAGGCCGAGCACGGTGATCACCGGGATGAGGGCGTTGCGCAGGCCGTGCCGCAGCACCACCCGAGCCGGCCCCAGCCCCTTGGCGCGCGCCGTGCGAATGAAGTCGCTCGAGAGCACGTCGAGCATCGCCGCGCGTGTCATCCGTGCGAGCACCGCCATCGACCGTGTGCCGAGCGTCAGCGCGGGCAGCACCAGGGCCGCCAGTCCGCCCGCCCCCGACGCCGGCAGCCACCGGAGCACCACCGCGAATCCCAGGATCAAGAGCAGCCCCACCCAGTACACGGGAAACGACACACCGAGATAGGCGAGCGCGAGGGCCAGCCGATCGACCGCCCCGCCGGGACGGACGGCCGCCACGAGGCCCAGCGTAATGCCGCACAGCGCCGCGACGCCCATCGCAGCGAGGGCCAGCTCGGCCGTTTTGGGAAAGCGCTGCCACAGCTCCTGCGCTATGGGCTGCTGGGTGATGTAGGAGCGGCCGAGGTCGCCCCGCACGACGCTCCAGAGGTAGTGCCCGAACTGGGCGGGAAGGGGGTCGTCGAGGTGCAGCTCGGCGCGCAACCGGGCGATCGTGGCAGCGTCGGCGCGCTCGCCCACCATCGCCGCCACGGGGTCGCCCCCCGCGACGTTGAGCAAGAGGAAGACGACGACGAGCACGCCCGCGAGGGTCGGGACCGTCCCCAATACCCGCCGCCCGATGAGGCGGATCACGGGGCGGCCACCCGCACCCGGGTCCAGCGCTGCCCGTTGAAGATGACCGGGAGGTCCCACCCCTCGAGGCCCGGCCGGCGCGCCCAGAGATCCTTCGGGAACCACAGGTACAACCACGGGGCGGCGCGGTACACGCGCTCGTCGATGCGGCGGTACAGCGCCGTGCGGGCGGCGGCGTCCGGCGTGCGGCGGGCGCGCAGGATGAGCGAGTCGGTGCCGGCGTCGGCATAGAACGCGTAGTTGCCGCCCGGGCCGAAGTTGCCCGAGTAAAACAGGGGATACAGGAAATCGTCGGCGTCCGGGTAGTCGGCCCACCAGTCGAGGATGACCATGTCGGCCTCGCCGTTGCGCGCCGCCGCCCGCTGGCTCGAGGCGTCGCGCTCCACCAGCTGCACCCGGACGCCCACCGCCTCGAGCTGGGCTTGGATCGCTTGGGCCACTTGCGACAGCTCGACGTTCGCGGCCGCGCGCCACAACGCGAGGTCGATCCCGCTCGCATACCCCGCCTGGGCGAGCAGCCGGCGCGCGGCCGCGGGATCGTAGCGGTAGCCGGACCGCGCCGTATCGCTCCCCGCGAGCCCCGGCGGGACCGCGCCGCGGGCGAGGATCCCGCGCCCGCCGTACACCGTCGCCAGCAGCTCGGGCACGTTCACCGCCAGGTTGATCGCGTGGCGCACCCGCACGTCGGCGAGCGGCCCCCGCCGGGTGTTGAGGGCGACGTACACCACCCGCAGCGCCGGCTTTTCGACCAGCCAGTCGGGATGGGTCCGCCGCCACCGCGCCGTCTCGCCGAACGGCACCTCGATGACGGAGAGCCGTCCCGCTTCGAACTCCGCCGCGCGCGTCAGCGGCTCGGGGATGATCCGCACCACGAGCGTGTCGGCGCCGGGCGCGCCCCCCCAGTACGCGGGGTTCCGCGCGAACGCGAGGTAGTCGTCGTGCTGCCACCGGACGAAGCGCCAGGCACCAGTCCCCACCGGACGCTGCCCCAGGTCGGCCGGGGGCGGTGCCGGGACGATGCTCGCGACCGGCATGGCCAAGAACTTGGGAAAGATGGCGAACGGGCCGGTGAGCTCGACGGCGAGCGCGGTGTCGCCGAGCGCCCGCAGGCCCGCGACGTCGTCGGCGCGGCCTGCCGCGTAGGCCGGCGCGCCCGCGATGGGGTAGAGCGGCCAGGGGCGCCCGCCCTGGGTCGCCGGCGCCAGCACGCGGCGCCAGCTCTCCCGTACCGCCCCCGCCGTGAGCGGCGTCCCGTCATGGAACTTGACGCCCGCTCGCAGGTGAAAGACGTAATACTGGCCCGTGCGGTCCGCCGACCAGCGATCCGCGAGCGCGGGCCCGACGTTCCCGTCGGCGTCGAACTGGGTGAGGCCGTCGCACACCAGCGTCACCATCTCGCCTGTCGGCACGTCGGTCGAGAGCGCGGGGTCGAGCGAGCGCGGGTCGTAACTTTCGTAGTAGGTGAGTGCGGCATGCCCCGCGCCCGGGCGGCGCCCGCCGCACGCAGTAGTCGCCACGAGGGCGGCGAGGGCCAGCTCCGGGAGCGCGCGCATGCGATCAGGTGTCGAAAAGGTTGACAGTGCGGCGGGAGTGAGCCAACATACGGACCCAGCCCGACCGCGTCAATTGCGTGCGTTTGTGTCTGTCCTGCTCGTCGCGGCGTCCGCGGCGGCCCCGCTCGCCGCGCAGCAAGAGCAGCAGCGGGTGGTGCGCGCCCTTTCCTTTGAGGGCCATCACGCCCTCGACGACTACACACTGCGCGCCGCGATCGCCACGTCCAACTCGAGCTGGTTTGCGCGTGCTTTCCTCATCCGGTCTCTCGGGCTGGGGTCGAAGCGCTATTTCAACGAGCTTGAGTTCCGGCGCGACGTGATCCGGCTGCTCCTGCTCTACCGCCAAAGTGGCTACATGAACGCGGTGGTGGATACGATTGTGCGGCGGGAGGACCGGGACGTCTTTATCAAGGTGCACATCTACGAGGGCGAGCCGGTCCGGCTGCGCCGCCTCGAGCTGCGCGGCCTGGACTCGGTGGGCGACGTGGCCGACCTGCGGCGCCGGCTCCCCCTTGAGATCGGCGGTCCGTTCAATCGGTTTCTGTTCCAGGCAGCGGGCGACACCGTCGTGAGCTGGCTGCGAAACCGCGGCTATCCCTTCGCCGACGTGTTGCGGAGCTTCGACGTGGACGGCGCCGCGCTCACGGCGCTGGCCACGCTCGAGGCGGCGCCGGGACCGCGGGTGCGCGTCGGCGCCGTGGTGATCATGGGCGCCAGCCCGGGGGACACCGCCACGATCCGCCGCACGCTCTCGGTGAGGCCACACGACTGGTTTGGCCTGGACCCGCTGTACCAGACGCAGCGGGACCTGTACGGCCTGGGGATGTTCAGCTCGGTGAACGTCGGGCTCGCGGACACGGCGCCCGCGGATTCGACGGTGCGGGTCGTGGTGCGCGTG
>DATBBW010000054.1:0-13117 GCA_036270795.1 Gemmatimonadales bacterium
GCCTACGCGTAGATCCGCTGGCGCCGGGACTCGCCATCCTGGCGACTTCGTACCATGAGGTGCAAGTGGATGCGCAGGGGCGGCGTGTGGAAGAGGACGGCTTCTTCACGGGGATCGCGGAGCACCAGACTGGCGGTTGGCAGTTCCGTGATGCTCACTGGTCCGTAGTACCGCATCCGTCGGCCGTGCACTAACACGACGACACCCCAAATGCCGTCAGACCGGCGTCGCCCGAGGCTGCCGGAACGACGTCCACACGGCTGCGCTCATCACGATCACGTTGGCCACGAGCACCGGCAGGGAGTGAATCAGCGCGCCATACACCGCCCACGCCAAAGCGGCGACGGCCTGCACGCGGCGCAAGGTGGCGGGCTGTTTCGAAAAGTAGGAACTGACGATCAGTGCCGTCGCGAGCCACCCGATCCAGTCCGTCATGTCTCCGACCCCCTCCTAGGCGACGAGCGGCGGCGCCGCGTCCGTGTCGCGGATCGTCAAGAGATCCGTCTGCACCTTGTCCCACTCCTGCAATACCAGCCCTTGGGACTCAAACAGCGCGTGAATCCCGCTGGCGTCCATCCCGACGATCTCCTCGAGGATCGGCACCAGGACGCTCACCGCATCGTCCGAGAGCACGGTGCGTTTGGCGATCTGCGTCAGGTGCGTGTTCTCGGACACGGCGATGGTGAGACCGTTCAGACGGTTCACGTGCAGCATCACATGAATGTCCGAGCCTCCATCGCCCACGTAGATCACGCGGTCGTGGCTCACGGGCAGGCGGGCGCGGAGCTCCTCCAGAAGGGCCATCTTGCCGTAGCCGGCCGCAACGCGCTCGATCGACTGGATCTCACCGTTGGCGGGGTCGTAGTGGAACCGCGTCCCGTAGATGTGATCGGGCGGCACGATCCCCTCGAGCGCCGACTGGATAACCTCCTGGGGCGCCGCCGAGATGACGTAGAACGCAAAGGCGTACCCCTCGAGCTGGCTCAACAGCCGTGGCAGGAGGTGCAGGTTCTGCTTCAGGCGCACCCGTTTGCCGACCTCGAGCAGGTGCTCCTTGCGGACGCGCCGGTACTCGGGGTCGTGGAGCAGCAGGTAGGCGAGCTCGGCCCCCTGCTGCACCAGGTGGATGCGGGACAGCCCGGCACTCTTTTCGCGGAAGCCGGAGATCCCGAGCAGCTCACTCAGCACGATCCCCGAGTCGTTGAAGCTCAGGGTCTGGTCGAAGTCGCTCGCCAACAGATACCGTTTCATCGGTCCTTCCCTTGCGTCGTGGTGGTACGGCTACCGCCAGAACGACGACGCCCCCGCCGGAGCAGCTCCGGCGGGGGCGTCGAGCGCACCGAGGTGCGCCACCCAGCGGGCCTGCTCGTTCAGGGACTCGCCCAACAGCAATTCACGTTAGACACCATGCAATGCATTGTAGGTTCCTGACTTCGGGGTTCTGATACGCACTCTAGACACAACCGAGACACGAGTCAAGCCCGCGCCGCACCGCGAGCGTAACGCCCCACCATCCGGGCAGGTTCCCACCGCTCCCAAGCATGGCGCCCGCGCTTCGAGCGCGCGGATCGATTTGGTTCGCGTGGCGGTCGGCGCAGTGGCCGCTCATTTTACAGATCGCACGCACCTCGGAGAGGCTGATGGCGGACGGATTCATGCGACCCGCGTCGAGGATTGCCGGCATCGTGCTCGCCGTCGGGTGTGCGACCGCCCGAGCGGGCCCGCCTGTCACGCCGACTCCCACACGTGTCGCCGTCGAAGATCGACTGTATTTCGGCCGCGATTGCGCGAGCGGCTGCTCGGTCTCGGATGCAGACTTCACCGCGTTCTTGAACGAGGTCGTGACACCCCGCTTCCCGGGCGGGTTGACCGTGTGGCGAGCCGTGGGCCGGTGGCGGGATTCCACGGGGACGGTGGTCCGGGAGGACAGCTTCGTGCTCGATCTGGTCCACGACGAGGCCGCCGCGGCTGATGTCGCGATCCGGGACATTGTGGACGCATACAAGCGCCGGTTCCATCAAACGAGCGTACTCCTCGTCCGCCAGGGCGTGCGAGTGAGCTACTAGCGGGGCCAGGAGCGGGCCCCGGGGCGAGTGGCGGTCCGGGCATTGCCTTCCCCCGTCAGCGGGGCGCAGCTTACCGCGTGCGCAAGTCCCACGGACCGACGGACGGAGTGCAACCCATTACCGGCGACCTTCCCTCTCTCGGGCCCGAGTGCTGGCCGAACGGCGCCTATCCGCGGGCGCGCCTGCCGGAGCGCGTACTGCAATTCGGCACCGGCATGCTGCTGCGCGCCGTGTGTGGCGCCGCGGTGGATGCCGCGAACCGCCTGGGCCGCTTCAACGGCCGCATTCTCGTCGTCCAGAGCACGCCGCACGGCGCCGCCTCCGCCATGAACGCGCAGGACGGCCTCTTCACGCTCGTCGAGCGGGGGGTCGTGGACGGCGCACCCGTGGAGCGCATGCGCCTCGTCGGCGCGATTTCCCGCGCCCTCAGGGCGGATACCCAGTGGGCGGCGGTGTGCGAGGCGGTGGCGCGACCTGAGCTCCAAGTCGTGGTGAGCAACGTGACGGAAGCCGGGTTCCGACCCGATGACCCCTTCCCCACTCGACTGACCGACCTCCTGCATACGCGCTTCACCCGGCTCCCGGCCGGCCCCCCGCTATTCGTGATCCCCACGGAGCTCGTCCCGAACAACGGGACCCGCATCGCGGAGATGGTGGAGCAGCGAGCCCCGACGGGCACACCAGGCAAGGCCTTCCGTGCGTGGCTGGCGAGCAACGTCCGGTTCTGTTCGTCCCTCGTGGACCGCATCACGACGGGGCTGCCCGCGCCCGCCGTGCATGCGGAGCTCGAGGCGCGGCTCGGCTACCATGACGCGCTCCTCACCATCACCGAGCCGCACTGCCTCTGGGCCGTGGCGACAGATCCGGCCGCACTCGCGCAGGCGTTCCCGATCGCGGCGCCGCCCACCGTGATGTTCGCGCCCAACATTGGGTTCTACAGCGAGCGCAAACTTCGGCTCTTGAACGGGGCGCACACGGCAGTGGCGCCACTCGCGATCCTCGCAGGCGTGGCCACGGTGCGAACCGCCGCCGAGCATCCGCGGCTCGGCCCGTTCCTGCGACGCATCCTGTTCGACGAGATCGTCCCCAGCACCGATCTCCCCGCCGACGCCGCCACCGCGTTCGCCCGGAGCGTCGTGGACCGGTTCCGCAATCCCTGGATCGAGCATGCCTGGCAGGTGATCGCCACCAATCAGACCGCCAAGGTCCGGGTTCGGGTGTTGCCATCGGTGACAGGCTTCGTGGCAGCCCGCGGCCGGGTGCCCTCGGGGCTCGTGCTCGCGTACGCCACCTACCTACGCTTCATGCGGTGCGTCACGCAGCTCTCTCTTGCCGAAGGTCGGGGGTGGTGGCGGGGCGAGTCGTACCCGATTCACGACGTCGACCTTCCCATCCTGGCGGGGCACTGGGCCGCGCTCGATCCAGATCGGGGCGCTGGCCCGGTTCCGACGCCCATCCTGGAGCGGCTCGCGGCCCGAGTGCTCAGCGACACCACATTGTGGGGCACGAATCTGGCGAGCATCCCGGGGTTCGCCGAGGCGACGACGAGTGCGCTGCGCCTCGTGGAGGAGTGCGGCGTGGACGCGGCGGTCGAGGCGCTCGGCCCGGTGAGCGCTCGATGACGCGTTCCGGTCTCGACGCTCTGCTCGCGAGCGGCGTGATCGCCGTGGTCCGCGCGCGGGACTCGGTCGGCCTCTCCGCCGTCGCGCGGGCGCTGACGGCGGGCGGCGTGAGTGCGGTGGAGATCACGCTGACCACGCCGGGCGCCACCGAGGCGATCGCCGAGCTGTCGCGCGACGGCGTCGCACCCGGCGCCGTCATCGGCGCCGGGACGGTGCTCGACGTCACAGCCGCCGGGGAGGTCATCGCGGCCGGGGCCCGGTTCGTGGTCAGCCCCACGCTCGAGCCCGCAGTGATCCGCTTGTGCCGCGACCGTGACATCCCGTGCGTGGCCGGTGCCTTCACACCGACCGAGATGCTCGCTGCGTGGCGGGCGGGGGCGTCGCTCGTGAAGTTGTTTCCCGCGTCGGCGGTCAGTCCTGGCTTCCTGCGCGACGTGCTGGCGCCGCTCCCCTTCCTGCGGGTCGTGCCCTCAGGCGGCATCTCGCTCGCGAACGCGGCCGCATGGATCCGTGCAGGCGCGGTCGCCGTCAGCACGGGCAGCGCGCTGCTCGGCGCCGCGGACGTCACCGCAGAGGCCCGCACGTTCGTGGCGGCCGTCGCGGCCGCGCGCCGCCCGCCGGAGCGCGCGTCATGAAGCGCGTCGTCACCGTGGGCGAACTGCTGCTCCGGCTGAGCCCCCCCGGCGAAGAACGGCTGCTCGCATCGCCGCAGCTCGAAACGTGCTTTGGGGGGGCGGAGGCGAACGTCGCCGTCGCCCTCAGCCATCTCGGGGTGCCCTGCGACTACGTGACCCGCCTCCCCGCGAACCCCCTCGGGGATGCGGGACTCGCGGCGCTGGCGCGCGAAGGGGTCGGGACGGACTGGATCACGCGGGGCGGTGAGCGGCTCGGTCTCTACTTCGTGGAATCAGGCACCGACCTCCGGACCATGCGGGTGGTGTATGATCGCGCGGGCTCAGCCTTCGCGGGCATCGATCCCCGCGCCCTCGACTGGAGCCGGGTGCTCGCGGGGGCCGCCTGGATTCACGGGACGGGCATCACGCCGGCGCTCGGGGACGGACCGGCGCAGGTTCTTGCCGCCGCCATCGCGCACGCGCGCGCGGCGCGCATCCCGGTGAGCTTCGACCTGAATTACCGCGAGGCCCTGTGGCGCGGCCGCGATCCGCGGCCGCTCATCACGCCGCTCGTGCGGCAAGCGGACTTGCTGATCGGGAATGCCGCCGCGGCGACCGCGATGCTCGGCCTCGAGGACGGCGATGGCCGCCTGCCAGCGCGCCTCGCGGCGCAGCTCGGCTGCCGATTGGTGGCCGTCACGCGGCGCGAGCTGCTCGGCCCCCGGGAACAACGCTGGAGCGCCGTGTTGTACGATGCCGCGACCGGGCGCCAGCACGAAAGCCGACAGCACGAGGTGTGCGTCGTGGATCGCGTGGGCGGCGGCGACAGCTTCGCCGCCGGGCTCGTCGCCAAGCTGCTCGCGGGAGACGCGCCCGATCGGGCACTCGAGTTCGCCGTCGCCGCCGGCGCGCTGAAGCTCACCCTGTCGGGCGACTTCAGCCGGGCGAGCGTCCGGGATGTCGACGCGTGGCTCGGTCGATGATCCCCACCGTGCGCTGGTTCGGTCCCGGCGATCCGATCCCGCTCGCCTACATCAGGCAAATCCCGGGCGTCCGCGGCGTGGTGAGCGCCCTGTACGACGTGCCCGTGGGCGAGCCGTGGAGCCGCGAGCGCCTGGGCCGCCTGCAGGCCGAAATCGCAGACGCGGGGCTCGCCTTCGCCGTGGTCGAGAGCATTCCCGTGCACGAGGACATCAAGCTCGGGCGACCGGCGAGGGACCGCCTCATCGATCACTACTGCGCCAGCGTCTGCGTCATGGGGGAGCTCGGGATTCCCGTCTTGTGCTACAACTTCATGCCCGTGTTCGACTGGACCCGCACCGAGCTCGCCCGCATGCTCCCCGACGGCTCGAGCGCGCTCGCCTACGATGACGCGGCCCTGGCGACATTCGATCTCTCGCACGGGACGCGGGACCTGCCCGGCTGGGGCGCGGTGTACGGCGCCGCCGAGTTGCAGGCGCTCTTCGCCGCCTATCGCGGCGTCGACGCCGAGCACCTCTGGGACAACCTGGCCCATTTTCTCGAGCGCGTCGTGCCGGTCGCCGAGCGGGCGGGCGTCCGCCTCGCCATCCACCCCGACGATCCGCCGTGGCCCATCTTTGGGCTGCCGCGCATCCTGTGTCGCGGCGCGGACTTTGAGCGCCTCGTCGCGCTCGTCGACAGCCCAGCCAACGGCGTGACGTTCTGCACCGGATCACTCGGCGCGCGCCCCGACAACGACCTGCCGGCCTTGGTGCGCCGCCTCGGAGCGCTGGGCCGCGTGCATTTCGCCCATTGCCGCAACGTGCGGATCACCGGTGAGCGCCGGTTCCACGAGACCGCGCATCCGTCGGCGGAAGGGGACGTGGACATGCGCGCAGTGCTGGGCGCGCTGCGCGATGTCGGGTTCACCGGGCCGCTCCGCTCCGACCACGGGCGCATGATTTGGGGCGAAACGGGACGCCCGGGCTACGGCCTGTACGATCGGGCGCTCGGGGTGATGTACCTGCAGGGCTTGTGGGAAGGGCTCACGACCGGCACCGCGGCGGCACCGCCGCCGCCATCCCGCGCCGGACGGAAGGCGTGACGCGCTCGGTGGGGCCCGGCTACCGATGGACCGTGTGCGCCCTGCTGTTTGCGGTCACGACACTGAACTACGTGGACCGCCAGGTGCTGGGCATCCTCGCGCCCCTGCTCCAGCGCGAGCTGCACTGGTCGGAGTCCCAGTACGGTGACGTCGTCTCATGGTTCAGCGGGGCGTACGCCCTGGGATTCCTCGTGGCGGGGCGCGCGCTCGATCGCGTGGGCGTGCGGCGCGGCATGGCTGCTGCGGTCGTGGCGTGGAGCGCCGCCGTCATGGCACACGCCGTCGCCCGCACGACCGCGGGATTCTCCGCAGCGCGTGCCTTCCTCGGGCTCGGGGAGTCCGCCAATTTCCCGGCCGCGATCAAAGCCGTGGCCGAATGGTTTCCCCCAGCGGAGCGCGCCCTCGCCACGGGCATCTTCAACGCCGGGACCAACACGGGCGCGATCGTCGCCCCACTCCTCGTGCCCTGGATCGCGCTCCACTGGGGTTGGCGCTGGGCGTTCATCGCGACCGGGGGTCTCGGGTTCGTGTGGCTGCTCTTCTGGGTCGCGCTCTACCCGAGCCCGCCAGGCGGTGCGCACGCGGCGCCGCTTCCAGAGCGCACCGTGGCGTCGGGGGACGCGGTGCCCGACGCCGGAGGCGGCGTGCGCTGGTGGCACATTCTCGCTCGCCGCCAGATGTGGGCGGTGGTGGTGGGCAAGTTCATGGCCGATCCGGTGTGGTGGTTCTACCTCTACTGGCTCCCGAAATTCCTGGACACGCGCTACGGCATCAAGCTGTCGCAGGTGGCGGTGCCGCTGATCGTCGTGTACGTGATCGCCGACGTCGGGTCGGTGACGGGCGGGTGGCTCTCGGGCGCGCTCATCGCGCGTGGCTGGACCGTGAACCGCGCGCGCAAGACGGCGCTCCTCAGCATGGCGCTGCTCGTCCTGTCGACCGCGTTCGTGCCGCTCATCACGAGCATGTGGGGGGCGGTGCTGATCGTGAGCGTCGCGGCGGCAGCCCACCAGGGTTGGTCGGCCAACGTGTATACGTTGGCGAGCGACCTGTTCCCGCGGGGCGCCGTCGCGACCGTGATCGGGATCGGCGGCTTCGCCGGCGCGGCGGGGGGCTGGCTGTTCCAGCGCGCCACGGGTCGCATCCTCGAAGCGACCCACGCCAATTACGGCCCCATCTTCGCCATCTGCGGGCTGGCCTACATCACCGCCTGGTGCCTCATCCACGTCCTCGCGCCACGGCTCGAGCCGGCGGAGGTGTGATGCCCGCCGCGCCCAAGCCCGAGCGCCTCGTGCTTCACGAGGACCGCTGCTTCGACCCTGCGCCCGCCGTCCGGCGCGTGGCGCGCGCGCTGTACGCCGAGACGCGCTCGCTCCCCATCGTGTCTCCGCACGGTCACGTCGACCCGCGGATCCTCGCGGAGGACACGCCCTTCCCCGAGCCGACGGCGCTGATCGTGACGCCGGACCATTACGTGCTCCGGATGCTCTATGCCCACGGCATCCCGCTCGAGGCGCTCGGCGTCCCACGCACGGACGGCACGACGGTGGAGACGGACCCGCGTATCGTGTGGCAGCGCTTTGCGGAGCACTACGAGCTCTTTCAGGGCACGCCCACGGGGGCCTGGCTCGACTACGAGTTCTTCGAGGTGTTCGGGATCCGCGTCCGGCTGACCGCGGCGACGGCGTCGCGGATCTACGACGAGATCCAGGAGAAGCTCGACACGCCTGAGTTCCGGCCGCGCGCCCTGTTCCAGCGATTCAAGATCGAGGTGCTCGCCACCACGGACCGGGCGAGCGATCCGCTCACGCATCACCGGGCGATCCGCGCGTCGCGCTGGCCCGGGCGGGTGATTCCCACCTTCCGGCCCGACGCGCTGTTTCGTATTGGCGCGCCGGGCTGGCCCGCCGAGCTCGAGGCGCTCGCCCAGGCGCACGGCGCGGCGATCGAGGATTACCCCGGGTTCGTGCGGGCGCTCGCCGAGCGCCGGGCCTTCTTCAAGCGCATGGGGGCGACGGCGACCGATCACGCCGTGCGCGAGCCGTACACGGCGCGGCTTGAGCCCGAGGAAGCAAATCGGCTGTTGCAAGCCGCGCGTCGCGCCCCGGTGACGCGCGCCGATGAACGCCGCTTCGAAGCCCACCTGTTGCTGGAGATGGCGCGTCTGGCTGTCGAGGATGGCCTCGTCATGCAGATCCACCCGGGCGCGTGGCGTGACCACAACGGCCCGCTCTTCGAGCGCTTCGGCCCCGACCGGGGCGGCGATATTCCCGTCGCGACGGAGTTCACCGAGAACCTGCGTCCGCTCTTGAACGCCTACGGCAACGACGCGCGCTTCACGCTCGTGTTGTTCACGCTGGACGAATCCACCTACAGCCGGGAGCTCGCCCCGCTCGCGGGCCACTACCCGGCGGTGCGGCTCGGCGCGCCGTGGTGGTTCCACGACTCGCTGTTCGGCATGACGCGGTTCCGCGAGCGAACGCTCGAGACGGCCGGGATCTACAAGACCGCGGGCTTCACGGACGACACGCGGGCGTTCTGCTCCATCCCGGCGCGACACGACCTGGCGCGGCGCGTGGACGCCAACGTCCTGGCCGGGCTCGTGGCGCGCCATGTTATCGCGCTGCCCGACGCCCGCCGCCTCGCTCGCGCACTCGCCTATGACCGGGCGCGGGAGACCTACAAGCTCGATCGCGCCACACAGAGTGTCGGACAATTCGCGACCACTCAGTGAATCGAGAAGGCGCGGTGGGATGTCAGTATCGCGACCGAGGATGTCGTCGTCCGCGCGGAAGGCACGAGGGCATCCATGATGACCTCTGCGCCACCGTTGCCAGCACTATGCTAGCCGCCCACGAGCCGGGGATCGAGCAAGAATGGCTCTGGCGGATCAATCCGCAACGATGCTGCCTCATGATGAGCCGGATTGATGAGATAGTTGGCCTCCGTCGGAATGATCACGCTGGGAACACGCAAGACCAGAGACCGACGGCGAGCGATCCATTCGTCTCCGATGGCCCGGAGCTCCACTGGCGCCGGGTACTCCCGCCAGTTGGCGGGGAGGGTCCCGGGATCGATCGAGGCCATGAGTCTCTCGTCGAACTGAACTCTGCCGGCCCCACGTGCTCCCGCAACGCCTTGGCGGCCGCGTTGCGCGGGAGGCCAGCCCGTCTTAGTTTATTATGAAATAGTCTGCATTTTTCCCGAGTTACGCGGAAAGGGTGTGCTTCGGCACGTTGATCACGATGGAACTGCGCCACCATTACATGAAAGAGTCCGCAGACTAACCCTCTTATAAGCAAAAAGTCTGCAATCGTGAGGTCTTCCGTGCCGAAACGCGCCAAGCGTCCGCAGCCCACACCCGAAATCGTACTGAGCACGCGCGCGATCTCCTACCGCATCTCGCGGGACGTGGCGGCTGGCCGCCTTAAGAAGATCGCGCCGCGACTGTACACCAGCCGGGTCAAGGAATCGCCGGACAAAGTCATTCGCCGAAACCTGTGGGATGTCATCGGGCTGCTTTTTCCCGAGGCCGTTATCAGCCAGCGGACCGCCCTCGAGCTCCAGCCCACGCGAGACGGCAGGGTCTTCCTTACAGGGCGCTATTCCCGCAGGGTGAGGTTGCCGGGCATCACGGTGCGCGTGGTGCGCGGCCCGCGCGCCGTTGAGGGAGACGTCCGGTTCGGCAACGCGCTCTGGCTTCCTTCCCAGGCGCGCACCTATCTCGAGAACCTGAAACCTGCACGACGTCGTAGTGGTGCAGCGTCCGTACTCCCCCGGGCTGATCTCGAGGATCGCCTTGAGCGACTGCTGAGAGTCTCGGGGGAGGGGAAGCTGAACGAGCTGCGCGACACGGCCAAGCGGGTAGCGCCGACGTTGGGGCTTACCGACGAGCTGGCCAGGCTCGACGCGATTGTCGGGAAGCTGCTGGGCAGCCGGACGGGACGTCTCACCGGCGCCGCCGCCGTCGCCCGTGCAGCAGGGCTTCCCTACGACGCCGATCGGCTGCCGCTGTTCGACGCGCTCGTTCGCGAACTCCGTGATTGGCCCGTCGTTGACCGACCGCAGCGCAGTACCCAGGTGTCGTCGTTTGATAACGCGGCGTTTTTCGACGCCTATTTCTCGAACTACATCGAGGGTACTGAGTTCGATGTCGATGAAGCACTCAGCATTGTGTTCGAGAATCGTATTCCAGAAAGACGCCCCAAGGACGCCCACGACATCCTTGGTACCTATCGGCTCTTGTCCGATCCACAGGAGATGAGTCACAGTGCGGCGAATGAGATCGACGACTTCGAAGCGTTCCTCCGGCTGCTCCAGCATCGCCATCACGGCCTGCTGGCGGCTCGGCCCGAAGTGGCTCCTGGTGAGTTCAAGACCAAATCGAACCGGGCAGGGAGCACTATTTTTGTCGCGCCCGAGCTCGTGAGGGGCACACTGCAAAAGGGCCTCGAGCGTCTTCCAGCGCTCGAGACGCCCTTTGCCCGCGCCGCGTTCGTGATGTTCCTCGTCGCTGAGGTACATCCCTTTACCGATGGGAATGGACGTGTGGCGAGAGTGATGATGAATGCCGAGGTGATCGCAGGGGGGCAGCAACGGATCATCATCCCGACGGTGTATCGAGACGACTACCTCGGTGCGCTACGCGCCATCAGCAGGAAGGGGCGCGCCGATGTGCTGCCCAAGATGTTGGACCACGCTCAGCATTTCGTGTCGCGGATCGATTTCACCGATCTCACGACAGCGCGCCGAGCCTTGGAGAAGGCCGAGGCGTTCCGCGAACCCGGCGAGGGACGTCTTCGGATCCCGCAGTAGGTTGCCGCGCCCACGTTGCGCGGAACAGGGCCCAGACCGCTAGGGCGCCAGTGGTCTGCAGTGTTCCGAGGGCCGCCTTGATCGCAATCTCCTAAGGCCGCGCAGACCCGCACCTCGTCCGCGGCGACGATGACCTCAACGGCCGTCGCATCGAGGATGCCGTTGTCCACCATATGAAACATGTGGGTGTCGAGGGGCAGCCTCACGACGCCCGTTCGAGGAACGCCACGAGGACCTCTGCCGGAAGCGGGTCATTGAAGTCATCGCCAGTCTGAAACCGGCCGAGCCGTTGTCCGGGGATACGCAGGGCGCGGCGGGCAGACGCGTCCAATGGCACGAGGCGGGCGCGCGGCGTGCCGCGGAAGGCGATGACGATCTCCTCGCCGCGCGCCGCCCGCTCGACCAGTTCAGAGAGGTGCGCCTTGGCGTCGGCAAGATTCCAGCGCTTCGAGCGACCACGGGGCATAGTAGCGTTCCTGGCCAAGTTGGTCAGAACGATGATTGATATGACCAACTTAGTGAAGTACCTAGGCGCGAGAGGCTCCAACAACCCCGCCAGGAGGGACCCCGCCAACCGCGGGTGACCAATTAGTCGGCGCCCCATACTACCCGAGACCCTCGCCACGCCGCATCGTATGTCGCCGCTGAGCCTCCATGGAGGGTCGAGCAATGACCACACCGGACACCCCGCGGTCGCGGCGCACGGTAGGACGGTGGCTCCTATGCTGTGCCGTCGTTGGCGCCGTCGCCCTGCCCGCGGCGCGCCTCCCGCTGCAGGGGCGTGCCGCGCCGTCTACCGATTGGACGCGCTTCGGCTGGGACGCCGGCCGCTCGAACGCATCGACCACGGCCACGGGGATTACCGCGATGAACGTCGGCTCGCTGCGCCGCCAGCAGGTCGCGATCGATGGGACGGTAGACGCGTCGGCCCTCTATCTCCACGGCGTCCAGGTCAACGGGCGTCCACACGATGTCTTCTTCGTCACGACGACCTACGGCAAGACGCTCGCCATCGACGCGGCGGACGGCGGTGTGTTGTGGCGCTACACGCCGCCCGACTATGCCTCGTGGGCGGGCTCGTACCGCATCACGACCGCCACCCCGGTCGCCGACCCGCATCGCGACTTCGTGTACGCCGCCGCGCCGGATGGCGCGATCCGCAAGCTCGCCGTGGCGGACGGCCACGCCGTGTGGAGCACGCCGATCACCCGGCTGCCACGCCGCGAGAAGATCGCGTCGGCCCTGAACTACTTCCGCGGCCGCGTGATCGCCACGACCGGCGGCTACATCGGCGACGCGTCGCCCTATCAGGGGCACGTCGCGATCGTGGACGGCGCGAGCGGCCAGCTGTTGCACGTGTGGAATGCGCTATGCAGCGACCGCGCTTGACTCCTCGAGCCAGCGTCCTGCTCCGAGAGCGGCGCCGCCATCTGGGGCCGGGCGGGCCCCGTGATCGATTCCGCCACCGGCGACATCTTCGTCGCCACCGGCAACGGCCGCTGGGACGGTCGTACCAACTGGGGCGACGCTACCCTCGAGCTCGACCCGGAGGCCACGCACCTGATCGGCAACTACACGCCGGCGAACACGGAGGCGCTGGACGCGAGCGACCGCGACCTCGGCTCGACCTCGCCGGTGCTGCTCGGCGGCGGGCTCGTGGCGCAAGGAGGAAAAGACCAGCTCATCCGGCTGCTCGATTGGGGGCGGATGGGGGGCGGAACGCCGCATCGCGGCGGCGAACAGCACGTCGTGCCCACACCGTCGGGCGCCGATCTCTTCACCGCGCCGGCGGTGCTGCGCCGCGCGAACACGACCTGGTTGTTCGCCGCGGACGGCGGCGCTACGGCAGCTTGGACGGTGCAGGACGGCGAGCTGCACCCGGTGTGGCGGAACTCGCACCCGGGCACGAGCCCGGTCTTGGCGGATGGACTCCTTTAC
>DATBBW010000055.1:0-4590 GCA_036270795.1 Gemmatimonadales bacterium
TTGGTGATCGGCTTGTCGGGGAACAGCCGGATCCACACTTTGCCGCCCCGCTTCATTTCGCGCGTGAGCGCCACGCGCGACGCCTCGATCTGCCGGTTCGTGATCCACCCCGGCTCGAGGGCCATCAAGCCGTACTCACCGAACGCGACGGTGTTGCCCCGCGTCGCCATCCCCGCGGTGCGGCCCTTGAACCGCTTGCGAAATTTGACGCGCTTCGGGGCGAGCATGCGTCAAACGCCCGTCGAGTAGGTCCGGCCGTGCAGATCTTCGGTGCGCTCGCCCTTGAAGATCCACACCTTGACCCCGATGGTCCCGTACGTCGTCTTGGCGGTCGACAGCGCGTAGTCGACGTCGGCCCGCAGAGTGTGCAACGGGACCCGTCCTTCGTGGTAGCCCTCCGTCCGCGCGATCTCGGCGCCGCCCAAGCGGCCGGCGGTCTTGATCTTGATGCCCTGCGCCCCCATGCGCATCGCGCTTTGCACCGCGCGCTTCATGGCGCGCCGGAACGAGATGCGCTGCGTCAGCTGGTGCGCCACGCTGTCGGCTACCAGTTGCGCGTCGAGCTCGGGCCGCTTGATCTCCTCGACGTTGATCCCGACCTCCTTGCCGGTCAGCTGAGCCAGCTCGTCGCGCAGCTTGTCGACCTCGGCGCCCCGCTTGCCGATCACCACGCCGGGCCGTCCAGTGTGCACGGTGACGGTGACCTTGCCCGGCTTGCGCTCGATGTGCACGTCGGCGATCGCGGCGTGGGCGAGGCGCGTCTTCAGGTACTTGCGGATCAGCTCGTCTTCCTTCAGCAGCTCCGGGAAATCGCGGCGTGCGTAGTAGCGGGAGCGCCACTGCTTGACGATCCCGAGACGGAACCCGTAGGGATGCGTTTTCTGGCCCACTTACTTGCCCTCTTTCTTCTTGGACTTGGAGCGCGCGGCTCCCGGTTTGCGCTTCGGCCGTTTGCCCGCCGGCTTGCCGGCGGCGGCGGCGCCCCGTCCCTTGGCCTGGGCACGGGTGGCAGCGGGCGCCTCCGCGGGCGCCGCGGCCGATGACGCGCCCGCGGCGTCCGCGGTCACGTGGATCTCCACGTGGCTCGTGCGCTTCAGGATCGGCGTAGCGCGTCCCATGGCCGCCGCCGTGAAGCGCTTGAGGGTCGGCCCTTCGTTCACCACGGCGTACTGCACGCGGAGGCGATCGGCGTCGAACGGCGCATTCTGGCGCACCGCGTGCTGCTGGGCGTTGGCCACGGCCGACTGCAGCACTTTGTGGATCTGCTTCGCCGCGAGCTTCTTCGAGAACCGGAGGATGGCATACGCCTCCGGCACGGCGCGCCCACGGATCTGGTCGATGACCAAGCGCATCTTGCGCGCCGACTGGCGCACGCTCCGCTGAATCGCCCGGGCTTCCACCGCTACGCCTTGGGCGGCGCCGCTTCGGCTGCAGCGGCCTCACGTTCGGCCGCCGAGCCCTTGGCGCTGTGGCCGCGGAACAGCCGGGTGGCGGCGAATTCCCCGAGCTTGTGGCCCACCATGTTCTCGGTGATGTAAACCGGGATGAACTTGTTCCCGGTGTGCACCGCCAGGGTGTGGCCCACGAAGTCGGGCGTGATCGTGCTCCGCCGCGACCACGTCTTAAAGACCTTCTTCTCGTTCTTCTCGTTTAGGACTCGGATCTTCTCGAGGAGCGACGGCTCCACGTATGGACCCTTCTTGACCGAGCGTCCCATTACTGCGTCGCCTTCCCGCGCTTGCGCCCGCGCACAATGAGTTTGGTGGACGGCTTCTTCTTGTGTCGCGTCTTCTTGCCCTCGACTTTGCCCCAGGGCGACGTGGGGGGTCGGCCACCCGAGGTCTTGCCCTCGCCCCCGCCCAGCGGGTGGTCCACCGGGTTCATGGCGACACCGCGCACCCGCGGCCGGCGCCCGAGCCAGCGCGTTTTGCCCGCCTTGCCCACCGAGAGCAGCTCGTGCTCGGCGTTCGACACCTCGCCGACGGTGGCGAGGCATTCCCCCCGCACCATCCGCATCTCGGTCGAGCGGAGGCGCAGCGTGACGTAGTTCCCTTCCTTCGCCACCACCTGCACCCCGGTACCAGCCGACCGGCACAGCTGGCCGCCGCGCCCGATCTTCAGCTCCACGTTATGGACCGTCGTGCCGAGCGGGATCTCGAACAACGGCATGGTGTTCCCGATCCGGATATCGGAACCGGGGCCCGACACCACGGTGTCCCCCACGGCGAGCCCCTTGGGGGCCACGATGTAGCGCTTCTCGCCGTCGACGTAGTGCAGCAGCGCGATCCGCGCGGTGCGGTTCGGGTCGTACTCGATCGCGGCCACACGGGCCGGCACGGCGAACTTGTTGCGTCGGAAATCGATGCGGCGGTACTGCCGCTTGTGACCGCCGCCCTGGTGGCGCATGGTCACGTGCCCTTTATTGTTGCGCCCGCCGGTCCGCTGGAGCGGCTCCAGCAGCGACTTCTCCGGCGTCGTCTTCGTGACGTCCGCGAAGTCGGACACGGAGCGGAACCGCGTGGCCGACGTCACGGGCTTGAACTGGCGGATACCCATATCAGCCCTCGAACACCGCGATTGCGTCACCCTCTTTGAGGGTCACGATCGCCTTCTTCCAGGACGGCCGCCGGCCGACGTAGCGGCCCAGCGTGCGCCGCCTCGCCCGGACGACCATGGTGCGGACCTCCGTCACCGAGACCTGGAACAGCGTCTCGATCGCCGCCCGGATCTGCGGCTTGGTGGCGTCCGCGTGCACGCGGAACGCGTACTCCTTGCGCGCCGCGAAGGCCGCCGACGACTTCTCGGTGACCACGGGCCCCACGATCAGCTGGTGCAGGTCAGGCATTGTCCGCCTCCTCCGGCTCCTCGCCACTCGCCCCCAGGGCCGGCAACTCCACGACCACTGCGTCGCTCCACAACAGCTCGTAGGCGGTGGCATCGGCGAACCGCATGACGCGCACTCCCGGGATATTGCGGCCCGAGAGGTACACGTTGTGGGCGTGCGCCGCGCCCGCCGTCAGCACGAGCGCCTTCTTGTCCGCCACGCCGAGCTGGCGGAGCAGCTCGAGCAGGGTCTTCGTGTGGGGCTTCTCGTACTCGAGCGGATCCACCACGAGCAGGGCCCCCTCGCGCGCCCGCGCGTTGAGCGCGGATTTCTTCGCGAGCTGGCGCAGTTTCTTGGGAATGCCGAGCCGGTAATCGCGCGGGTGTGGCCCGAACACGATCCCCCCGTGCCGCCACTGCGGGGCGCGGATCGAGCCTTGCCGCGCCCGGCCGGTGCCCTTCTGGCGCCAGGGCTTCTGGTTGCCACCCGAGACCTCGCTCCGCGTCTTGGTGTCGTGCGTCCCGTGCCGCTGGTTCGCAAGGTAGGTGACGACGGCCCGGTGCAGTGCGTCCCTGTTCACCGTGCCGTCGAACAGCGCCTCGGGCAGGCGCACCGCCTTCTTCTTGGCGCCGGCGGCGGAGTAGTGCGGCGCGTCAATCATGGCGGCTCCGGCCTCCCTGTTTGCGCACCGTCAGCAACCCGTTCATGGGCCCCGGCACCGAGCCGCGCAGGAACAGCAGGTTCCGCTCGGCGTCGACCCGGACGACTTTGAGCCCCAACTCCGTGAAGCGCCGCGCGCCCATGTGCCCCGGCATCCGCTTGCCCTTGATGATGCGCGACGGGTCGGTTCCCGGGGCGATGGAGCCGGGCTTGCGGTGCCGCGTGTTGCCGTGCGTCTCGGGGCCGCCGCCAAAGTGATGCCGATGCACCACGCCCTGGAAGCCGCGGCCCTTGGTCACGCCGGTCACTTTCACGAGCTCGCCCGCCGTGAAAATCGCCACGGTGACCTGCTCGCCCGGTTTCGGGGCCTCGGCGCCGCCGCTCACGGCGAAGCTATGCAGCACGCGCGGCGCCACCTCGAGGCCCGCGCGCTTTACGTGCCCGGCGAGCGCTCGGGGCGTGCGTTTCGGCTTGCGTGCACCGAAGCCGAGCTGCACCTGCGCCGCCGTCACTTGCACCACGGGACACGGGCCCGCCTCGACGACCGTGACGGGCACATGCGCCCCGTCCGCGTCGAACACGCGCGTCATGCCGAGTTTGCGACCGATCAGTCCGTTCATGGGCTACTCGACCTTGATCTCCACGTCGACGCCGGCCGGCAGATCGAGCTTCGTCAGCGCGTCCACGGTCTGGGAGCGCGAATCGAGGATGTCGATCAGCCGCTTGTGGGTCTTGAGCTCGAACTGCTCCCGACTCTTCTTGTCGATGTGCGGGCTGCGCAGCACCGTCCACAGCTGCCGCTTGGTGGGCAGCGGGATGGGCCCCGACACCTGGGCCCCGGTCTTCTCCGCCGTGCGCACGATGTCGGCCGCGGCCTGATCGATGAGCGCGTGATCGAACGCCTTCAGTCGGATGCGAATCTTGCCCGCCATAGTGTCCCGCCTTACGTCAGGATCTTGGTGACGACGCCGGCGCCCACGGTGCGGCCGCCCTCGCGGATCGCAAACCGCAGCTGCTCCTCCATCGCGATCGGCGTGATCAGCTCGATCGTCATCTTCGTGTTGTCCCCCGGCATCACCATCTCCACCCCCGCCGGCAGCTCCACC
>DATBBW010000056.1:0-16118 GCA_036270795.1 Gemmatimonadales bacterium
GGCGGCGTGCAAGGCCGACCCGGCGTTGTTTCTCGGCCTGAACGTGATCGCCGGCAAGGTCGTCTATCCCGCGGTGGCCGAGACGTTCGGACTTCCCGCCACCGACCCCAAGACGCTCGTGTGACGGAGCCGGTGGTCCAGGTGCGGCGCCTGCCGCACCACGATGGGCTGCCGCTGCCCCGCCGCCAGACCGCCGGCGCCGCGGGCTACGACGTCTCGAGCGCAGAGCCCGATTTCACGCTCCAGCCGCTCGAGCGCCGGGTGGTGCGCACCGGGCTCGCGCTCGCGATTCCCACGGGCTACGAGGCGCAGGTGCGCCCGCGCTCCGGACTCGCCGTGCAGCACGGCCTCACCTTGCCCAACGCGCCCGCCACGATCGACTCCGATTACCGTGGCGAGCTCTTGATCCCCCTCATCAATCTGGGCACGACACCCGTCGTGGTGGCGCGCGGCACGCGCATCGCCCAGCTCGTGTTCCAGCGCGTCGAGCACCTCGAATTGGTGGAGGTGTCCGAGTTACCGCCGAGCGCGCGTGGTGGGGGAGGGTTCGGCAGCACCGGGATGTGAGCACGCGAGGCGACTCACCCGAAGGAGCGACGCGATGAAGCTGCTGCTCGGTTTCCTGATCGTCACGCTCGGCTGGGGGCTCATCGCCCGGACGTTCGGGCCACCGCTCGGACAGGTCTTGTATCGGGAGAAGCTCCGTCGGCGGCAGGCGAACGGGGTCACGGTCCCCACCCAGGAGGCGGAGCAAGCGTGGGCACAGCAAGCCGGCACGCGTTCGCTCAACATCGCCTTGATCCTCCTCGCCCTCGCCTGCGGCGCAGCAGCCGGGCTCCTCAACTTCCCGCTGATCGGGTTCAGCCGATCGCTCAACGGCTGGAGCTGGCTACGAATCCTCACCCTGATGGCGACGAGCTGGATCGTGACCTTGCTGGTCTATGGTTTGAACGATCTCTGACCTGGGGTCGTTGGGCCGGCGTTGCGCCGTGCGGCGTGGCCCGCCAGGTTAGGCGGGACTGGAGGGTGGCCTTCCACGCGTGACAAGGAGATCCTATGCCGGAGAGCGTGTACAAGGTGATCGAGCTAGTCGGCACCAGCACCGAGTCCTGGGAGAAGGCGGCGACGGCGGCGGTGAAGCGCGCGTCGCAGACGCTGCGCGATCTCCGCATCGCAGAGGTCTCGCAACTCGACCTGCAGCTCAAGGACGGCAAGATTCAGAGCTATCGCGCCAAGGTGAAGGTCTCGTTCAAGTATGAGGGCAGTGCGTGACACCGGACCGCGCCAGCGCCCCCCGCGCGAGCGTGCCGCTCCACGTACCGGCGCCCGCCGGGGAGCGAGGGGATTGAGTGTTTCCGCGGCGCGGGTCACCTTAAGCCGGACCGTCAGGTGCGCCGATCGCCATCCGTGATGACGCCACCGTTCCTGCTCACCCTATTGTGCCGCGGCGCCCAGCGGCGCGCCGCGGCGTAGCGCTCGAGCATGGCCGACCTCCGCGTGGCGCTGGCGGACGCCCTCGGGCCGATCTACCGGGTCGAGCGCGAAGTGCGCCCCGTTGGCAAATGCCGCCAGTTCGTGGCGCTGGAACTGCCGGACGGGCCCGGGTTGCTGGTGAAAGTACTGCCGGCCGAGCTCTCGCTCGCCGCGGATGCGGGCGCGTTCGAGCGGGAGTTGCTCCTGCTCGGCGACCGCTTGGGCCATCCGCAGCTGGTGGCGCCGACCGGCGCGGGACGGGCCGGCGCCTTCGTGTACTTCACGCGTCGCTTCGTCGAGGGCACGACGCTGCGCGCCTGGCTCGCGCGTTCCGGCGAGCTGCCGCTGCGCCAGACCGTCGAGATTCTGCGCGACATCCTGACCGGACTGGCCCATGCGCACGCCACGCGCATCGTGCACGGCGACCTGAAGCCGGAAAACGTGCTGCTCGCGGATGGCCGCGCGCTGGTGGCGGACGCCGGGGTGGTGGATGCGCTGGCGCGCGCGCTGCCGGCCGGCGCGCCGCGCGCTGCGGCGAGCGCGGCCTTGTGCACGCCCACCTATGTGGCGCCGGAGCGCCGCGACGACGACCCGCCAGTGGCGCCGTCCGAGGACCTGTTCTCGGTGGGCGTGCTGGTGCACGAAATGCTGACGGGCCAGCCTCCCGCCGCTGAAGCGGAGTCGCTGGAGGAGGTCCGGTCGCTGCCGCCCTGGCTCCCCGAGCTGGTGCGCCGCTGCCTCGCGCTGGAGCCCAGTGGGCGGTGGCCCGATGCGGGCGCGGCGTTGGGCAGGGTCACGCGTCCCGGGGGCGGGGGAGGCCTCGTCTGACGCCCGGCCCGGTGCTCTGCTATCACCGCATCGGCGGGCCGCGCGAGCTGGGGGTGACCCGCGTGGCGCGCTCGGTGTTCGAGCGACAGATGCGCTCGCTCGCGCGCGCGGGCTGGCGCACCGAGACGCTCGCCGAGTTCAGCGCGGCGGCGCGCGATCCCGCCGGC
Source organism: Gemmatimonadales bacterium (assembly GCA_036270795.1). Lineage (GTDB taxonomy): Bacteria > Gemmatimonadota > Gemmatimonadetes > Gemmatimonadales > GWC2-71-9 > AG41. The sequence continues at coordinate 2,469 of DATBBW010000056.1, forward strand.
GCGGCGCGCCGGGCCAGGCCGGCCTTTCTGCTCACGTTCGACGACGGCTACGCCTCGCTGGCCGAGCACGCCTATCCCGTCCTCGCGGACCTCGGCTTCACGGCGACGACCTTTCTCATCACCGACTACGTCGGGCGGTCGAACACCTGGGACATGCGCTACACCTGGCGCCGGTTGCCGCATCTCGACTGGCCCGTGATCGAGCGCTGGCACGCCCGCGGATTCGAGTTCGCCTCCCACACGGCGTCGCATGCTCGCCTCACCTGGGTCGACGACGCGCGGGCGGCCGACGAACTGGGGCGCTCGCGCGCCACGCTGACGACCCGCTTAGGCCCTGCGGCGAGCCGGGCCGTCGCCTATCCCTTCGGCGCCGCCGATCAGCGCGTGGCGCGGCTGGCGCGCGCGGCCGGCTACGAGCTGGGGTTCGGTGGCGTGTGGGGTACGGCGGGAGGGCCGGGGGGCGCGTTCGGGATCCCGCGGGTTCCGGTGTACAGTTGGGACGTGGGGGACCGGCCGCTCGGGCTGCGGCGCGACGCGCTGGGCCTCGTGGGACGGTGGGTGGCGCACGGCGCCAACCGGTGCGCCGTGGGGACGAGTTGGATGCTGCGGCTCGGGACGCGCCGCTCGGTCAGCGGCTGAGGGAGCGCGTGCCTCCGCGGGCGCGGCTCACAACAGATCGCCCGCCGTCACCGCCACGCCCATCGCGTGGTACCCCTTGTCGACGTAGATCGTGGCCCCGGTGATCCCGCGGCCGAGCGGACTCGCGAGGAACGCCGCCGTCGTCGCCACCTCCCACGCGGTGAGCGGCTCGGGGAGCGGCGCGTTCGCCACGTAGTACTGCACCATCTTCTCGATCTTCCCGATCGCACTGGCGGCGCGTGAGGCGAGGGGGCCCGCCGAGATGGTGTTCACCCGCAAGCCGTATTTGCGTCCCGCCTCGAACGCGAGCGTCCGGGTGTCGCTCTCGAGCGCCGCCTTCGCCGACGACATCCCGCCGCCGTAGCCGGGCACCACGCGCTCGCTCGCCAGGTAGGTGAGCGACAGGAACGAGCCCCCGGGACGCACGAGCGGCCCCAGCCGCGCGACCATGGATACCAGGGAATAGGCGCTCACGCTCACGGCGCTGAGATAGCCGGCGCGGCTCGTTTCAAGCAGTGGCCGTTTCACCTCGGGGCTGTTGGCGAGCGAGTGCACGACGAGGTCCAGCGGCTTGTCGCCGAAGTCCTCGACCAGCCGCGCCGCGAGCCCGGTGACCGAGAAGTCGCCGACCTCTTTGTAGCGTTTGTTGGTGCGGATGTCCTCGGGCGCATCCGCCAACGTGTCGAAGGCTGCATCCAAGGGATAGATGCGCTCGAAGGTGAGGAGCGAGCCGTCCGAGAGGACGCGCGAGTCGTCAATTTTTCCGCGCTCGAGCAGCGTGCGGAAGATGTTGAGCGCCGGGGGCCAGGTGCCGGTGCACACCGTGGCCCCGGCCTCGGCCAGTGCCTTGGCGATCGCGAACCCGTATCCGCCGTCGTCGGCGACGCCTGCCACGAGCGCGCGCTTGCCGCGGAGATCAATGGAGAGCATGGGGGTCCTTACAGGAAGAAGCGCGCCGCTACGGGAATGAGCTGCGGGTGGTTCACGAGCGCGTGCGCGAAAATGCGGCCGAGCGTGCGTTTCCGCTCCGGGATCGCGTTTACGGTGCCCGCCAGCCCGTTGAAGAAGCCGTCGTCGAGATCTTCCAGCGCTCGCTTGATGCGGTAGTACTTGAGGTGGTCGTCGCCCAGCATGCCCATCCAGGCGTCGTGATACGCCGCGAGCCGGCGCGCGCTCGTGTCCCCGGCCTGGAGCGCGGCGGCGGCCGTGCACCCCGCGAGCCGGCCCGCCTTCATGGCGTTCACGATGCCGCCACCCGACAGCGGATTGATCATGTGGGCGGCGTCGCCCGCGATCATCACGCCGTCGGTGGCCGTGGCCTTGATCGTCGTGTGGGTGATGACGCCGCCGACAGTGGAGCCGGTCTTGGTGCCGCGCGGGTAGCGCCGCGCGATCCACTCATCGAGGTAGGCGCGCGCCGTGCGGCCGTCGGTCTTCAGGGCGACGAGGCCCAGTCCGACGTTCGCGACGCCCACGCCGCGGGGAAACAGCCAGGCATAGCCCCCGGGCGCGATCCCGCGACCGAACTGCAGGTAGATGGCGTCGGGGTCGAAGTCGACCCCTTGGATGATGTACTGGGCGCACGACTCCATGTCGCGCGCCGGGACGCGGGTATCCAAGCCGGCCCAGCGGCCGACCATGGCTTCGACGCCGTCGGCACCGATGACGATCCGGGCGCGATAGGTCTCCTCGCCGTGGGGGCCGAGCACACGCACGTGCCAGCGGCCGTCGGGCGCGCGGCACATCCCCGCCGCTTCGGTGCTCACCAAGACCGTGGCGCCGAGGGCGCCCGCCTCGGCCGCGAGGAACGCATCGAAGCGGGTGCGATCGAGGATCCAGCCCACGTCGCGCTCCGCCACCTTCACTTCGGTATCGTCGGGGGCCACGAAGATGACGCGGGTGATCTTGCGCGCCACCCACGACGCCCCATCGGGGCATGCGAACTCGCGCAGCCCGGCGTCGCCGACGCCCTCGGCGCAGCGCACCGGGGCGCCGACGGCGCGATCGCGCTCCAGCAGCACCACGTCGAGCTCTGGGGCGGCGCGCCGCGCCGCGGCGGCCGCGAGCGCGCCGGCCGGGCCGGCCCCCACCACCAGCACGTCCAAATCGGGCATCAGGCGGGTACCATAGAGAGCGCGCCCACGGGACAGGGCGCGATGCATTTCCAGCACCCGGTGCAGGCAGCCCGGTCGACGACCAGATCGGCGAACGCGAGATGAATCGCTTCGGGGGGGCAGAGCGGGAGGCACAACCCGCACCGGTCGCACGCCTTGAGGTCGACCACGGCGATTTCCTGAGGGGGCGCGCGGCGCATGGGGCGAACGCTAGCCGCCGCCGCGAGGGGCGTCAAGCATCAGCCTTGCTTGGAGTTACGCATTTCATTAGGTTGAGGCGCCGTGCCCGCGCCCGCCTGACAACCTTCACGCGACGAAATCGTACTCACGTGCCCTTTCACTGGCCGAACTGGAAGCTCGGAGCTTGGAGCCCGGCGAACGAGATTGCCGTGGATCTGGGCACCGCCAACACGCTGATCTATGTGAAGGGCGAGGGCATCGTCTTGAACGAGCCCTCGGTCGTGGCGATCGAGAAGGCCACCGGCAAGATCAAGGGCATCGGGCTCGAGGCGAAGCGCATGCTGGGCCGGACGCCGGACGGGATCCTCGCCGTGCGGCCGCTCAAGGACGGCGTGATCGCCGACTTCGACGTGACCGAAAAGATGCTGCGGTTCTTCCTGAAGACCATCATCGACCGCCACCTGTTCCGCGTCAAGCCCAAAGTGATCGTGTGCGTCCCGAGCGGGATCACCGAAGTGGAGAAGCGGGCGGTGCGCGATTCCGCGCAGTCGGCGGGCGCCAAGGAGGTCTACATGGTCGCCGAGCCGATGGCGGCGGCGATCGGCGTGGGCCTGCCCGTCGAGACGCCGACCGGGAACATGGTGATCGATATCGGCGGCGGCACGACGGAGATCGCCGTGATCGCGCTCTCCGGGATCGTCTCGGATACCTCGATCCGCACGGGCGGCGACGAGCTGGATCAGGCGATCGTGCAGTTCATGCGCAAGAACTACAACCTCCTGATCGGCGAACCGACCGCGGAGCAGATCAAGATCCAAATCGGTTCGGCCGCGCCGGTGGGGGAGGAACGCGAGATGGAGGTGAAGGGCCGCGATCTCGTGTCCGGCATCCCGAAGATCGTGCGCGTGCACTCGAGCGAGATCCGCGAGGCGGTGCAGGAGCCGATCCAGCAGATCGTGGACGCGGTGCGGCGGGCGCTCGAGATCACGCCCCCCGAGCTCGCGAGCGACATCGTGGATCGCGGCATCGTGATGACGGGCGGGGGAGCGCTGATCCGCGGGCTCGACGTGTTGCTGCAGCAGGAGACCGGCCTGCCGATCCATCTCGACGAGGATCCGATGACCTGCGTGGTGCGGGGGACGGGGCGGATCCTCGACGATCCGGAGAAATACCGCAACGTCCTGACCACGTAGCGCGATGGCCCACCGCGGGGACCGCTACGGCTCGCGGGCCGACACCCTCGTCTTCATCGGGTGCGTCCTCTTGTCCCTCGCCGCCATGACGCTCCCCGAGCGCGTGCGCGATCCCCTCGCGCGGGTGTTGCGGCAGACGGTGCTGGCCCCGCTGCTCGCCCTGGAGCAGCAGACCGCGCGGCTGTCGGCCTCGCTGGCGCGCTACGACGCCGTGGTCGCCGAACGCGACTCGGTGGCCCTCACGGCGACGTTCGTCCCGGAGCTCCGGAGCGAGAACGCGCGGCTCCGCAGCCTGCTGGGCCTCGGGCCTCGCCTCGTATCGGGGTACGTCCCGGCCGAAGTGTTGCGGGGGTCCGAGCCCACGAGCGCCCTCACGTTCGTCGTATCCGCCGGCCGCAAGCAGGGCGTCAAGCCGCTCGCGACCGTGGTGAGCCCCGAGGGACTCGTGGGGATCGTGAGCAGCGTGGACTTCCAGACCGCCGTCGTGGTGACGTGGGCGCACCCCGAGTTTCGGGCGAGCGCGATGGCCGCGGACGGCAGCGTGTACGGCATTGTCGCGCCGCATGGCAGCGAAGGACCGCGGACGTGGCTGCTCGAGCTGCAGGGGGTGGCGTATCGGCAACTGGTGCACGAGGGCACGCCGATCCTGACGTCGGGGCTCGGGGGGGTGCTGCCCCGCGGGGTGCCGATCGGCACGATCGTGGGCAAGGCGAGTGAGGCCCAAGGGTGGGAGCGCACCTATCTGGTGCGGCCCGCCGTGGATCCCGCCGCCGTCACGCACGTCATGATCCTCACCGGCCAAGCGGTGAAGGGCGACCTGCGGGCGGTGTTCGAGTCGATCGGGGGGACGCCGTGAGGCGCAGCGACCGCTATCGCTTCTATGTGATCCTCGGGGCGCTCGTGGTGCTGCAGTTCTCGCTGCGAGGGCGCCTCGGGACCGATCGCGTGGCGCCCGACTTCCTGCTGCTCGCGCTGCTCATTTACACGATTCGCGCGGCCCCGGGGCCGAGCGCCGCCGCGGGGTTCTTGATGGGGCTGTTGCGCGACGCGCTGACGCCCGCGTCGTTCGGGGCCGGGGCGCTGGCCCACACGCTCGTGGGGTATCTCGCATCCAGCAGCAAGGCGGTCTTCTTCGCCGAGAACCTGTTTGTGAACGGCTGCCTCTTCTTTGCCGGCACGTGGTGCCGCAACCTGGTCGTGGCGTTGGCGTCGGGGAAGCTCAAAGGCGGGATGCTCGGCTGGGAGCTGCTCGTGTGGTCGCCCCTGCAGAGCCTCACGACCGCGGTGGCCGGGGTGCTCGTGCTGTGGCTGTTCGGGCGCCACCTCGCGATCCGGCTGGGGGACGCGTGACCTCGTTTCACCCCCACCTGCTCGATCGGCGGTTGCGCTGGGCGCGCGCCATCGTGTGGGGCGCGGTCGCCGTGCTGGTCATCGCGTTCTTCCGCGCCCAGATCCTCGAGCACTCGAAGTACGAGCTGCAGTCCGAGACCAACCGGTTGCGTCCGATTCCGCTGCCGGCGCCGCGCGGCATCATCACCGACCGCAACGGCAAGCTGCTCGCCGACAACGTGCCGGGGTACACCGTGTCGCTTCTACCGGGCAACGAGGACTCGCTGCGGGCCACGCTGACGCGCATCGCCCCGCTCGTGAAACTGGATGCCGCCGGCATCGAGCGGGTGCTGGCGCGGGCGCGGCGCGCACCCTATCTGCCGGTCACGGTCCTGCCCGGGGCCAGGTTTGAGGTCGTCTCGATGCTCGAAGAGCGCCGGCTCATCTTCCCTGGGCTCCTGATCCAGCCCGAGCCGAAGCGCGCCTACCCGGACAGTGCGATGATCGCGCACCTCGTCGGGTACGTGGGGGAGGTGACCGAGGCCGAACGCGGGCAGCGCCGCTACGCCGGGATCCGGTTGGGGGGCCTCGTCGGCAAAGACGGCTTGGAGCGCGCCTATGACGACTCGTTGCGCGGCGCCGACGGCGTGCGCTTCGTCGAGGTCAGCGCGCTGGGGCACGTGGTGCGGGAGGCGACGCGCTCGTCCACGCTGTTGCCGGTCCCGGGCCGCCCGCTGCACACTACGATCGACCTCGACCTGCAGCGCTATGTGGCCGAGATCTTCCCGGCCGGCCACCGTGGGGCGGTGCTGGCGATGAACCCCAACACGGGGGAGATCCTCGCCCTCTACAGCGCCCCCGGCTACGATCCCAACGCGTTCGTGGGCGGCGTGGACCCCGACTACTGGCGGCGCTTGAACGCGAGCGAGGCCCACCCGCTGTTCGATCGCACGATTCAGGCGCGCTACCCGCCGGGGTCCACCTGGAAGCTGGCGATCGCGGCGATGGCGCTGCGGCGCGGCCTCGTGACCTTGCGGACCCGGATGCCGATCCCGTGTCGCGGCGGGTTGCAGTACGGCAACCGCTATTTCCATTGCTGGTCGCCCCAGGGCCACGGCTCCCTCACGCTGACCGAGGCGATCGCCCAGAGCTGCGACGTCTATTTCTACCAGCTGGGCTTGAAGATCGGGCTCACGTCGCTGCTCGAGGATGCCAATTCGTGGGGCTTCCGCTCCCGCACCGGCATCGATCTGCCGGGCGAGATCACGCCGGAGTTCCCGCCCGGGACGGAATACTACGACCGCTATTACGGCCCACGCCGCTGGACGGCGGCGGTGACGCTCAACCTCGCCATCGGTCAGGGCGAAAACGCCCAGACGCTCGTCAACATGGTGCGGTTCTACCAGATGCTGGCGAGCGACGGCCGGGCCCGGCCGCCCTACCTCGTGCATCCGAGCAGCGCGTCGGGCGTGAGCCTCAACCTGGCGTCCGACCAGCTCGCGGCGCTGCGCCAGGCGATGATCAGCGTGGTAGAGCAGGGCACGGCGCGGGGGGCCGCGCGCTTCGGCGGCGCCATCGCCATCGCGGGTAAGACCGGGACGGCCCAGAACCCCCACGGCCCCGACCACGGCTGGTTCATCGGCTTCGCCCCGGCGGAGAAGCCCGAGATCGTCGTGGGGGCGATCGTCGAGTTCGCGCGCGAGGGCCCCTACGTGGCCCCGCTCGTGACGCGGGTGATCGGGCGCTATCTGGGGGTCGACACGACCGTGGCGTCGAACGTGCGGATCGTGCTCCCCGCCGACACCGCGCCGCACGCGATTCAGCTCCTCCCCGGCGTCCCGAGCGAGGATTCGCTCGAGATTCCCGACACGGTGCGCGTCGACTCCGTGCGCCCCGATACCGGACATGCGGCCCCCCCTCCGCGAAATCGATAAGCCGCTCGTCGGCGTCGTGGTGGCGCTCGCGGCCTACGGCCTCGCGACCCTCTATTCGGCGGGCCAGACGGACGCGTCCACGTTCGTGACGACACTGTGGCACAAGCAGCTGGTGTGGCTCGCCATCGGGGCCGTGGCCGCGGTGCTGATGTTTCGGGTGTCGCCGCGGCTGCTCGAGTGGGCCACGCCCTACGCCTACACGGTCGGCGTGGTGGTCCTGTTGTTCACCCTCGTGCTCGGCCGGGGCGCCGCCAGCGTCGCGACGGAGCGCTCCTGGCTGTCGATCGCCGGGCTGCGGCTGGGCGAGCCGTCCGAGCTCGCCAAGCTCGCCGTGATTCTGATGCTGGCGCGCTGGCTCGCGGCGCGGCGCGAGGCGCCGGTCACGCTGCGCGAGCTCGTCGCGCCGGGGGCCCTCGTGGCCGTGCCGTTCCTGCTCGTGGCGCTCCAGCCCGACTTGGGCAGTGCCCTCGTGTTCATCTCGATCCTGTTCGCGATGCTCTTTTGGGCCGGCACGAAGCCCCAACTGCTGCTCCTGCTCGGCTCCCCGGTGATCGGCCTGGTGCTCGCGTTCTCGACGGTCGCGTGGGGGTTGTGGATCGTGGTGCTCGTGGGGCTGCTGGTGTGGTGGCGGCCCTACGTGTGGGAAGGGTTCAGTGTGATGCTCGCGAACGTGGTGATGGGGGTGATCGCGGTGCCGTTCTGGCGCCGGCTCGCACCCTATCAGCAGAACCGGCTGCTCGCCTTCTTGAATCCGCAGGAGGATCCCCGCGCCACCGGGTGGCACGTGATCCAGTCGAAGATCGCCATCGGGTCGGGGGGCTTGCTCGGCCATGGCTTCACCCACGGGCCCCAGAAGCGGCTCGCCTTCCTGCCGGCCCAGTTCACCGACTTCATCTTCGCCGTGGTGGGCGAGGAGCTGGGCTTCGTGGGCGTCCTCGTGGCCCTGGCGTTGTTTGCCGCGCTGCTCCTCATCCTGCTGCGCATCGCGCGCCGCGCCACGGACGCCTACTCGAGCCTGTGTGTGTTCGGGGTGACGGGGCTCGTATTCACGCACATCGTCGAGAATGTGGGGATGACGGTGAACGTGCTCCCGATTACCGGGATTCCGTTGCCGTTCTTCTCCTACGGGGGGTCGTTCCTGCTGGTGTGTTCGGTGGCGGTCGGGATCGCATTGCGGGTCGCGTGGGAATCCCGCCAGTCTGGGTATGCCGTGTTGTGACAAGGGGTTGCGGCGTCGGGGCTGGCGCGGGCTTCCGCCCCCTCCCAAATTGTCGCCTTCCAACCGCCCCCTATGGCCCGAATGGCTTGGTTCAAGAAAGAGCGTAAACCGCGCACCTCCGAGCGGGTTCGGCTGGAAATTCCGGCCGACGCCTGGGAGAAATGCGAGGCGTGCGGCCATATCGACATCAAGGAACGCTTTGTCCGCGGGTTCAACGTGTGCCCCAATTGTGGGCACCATCGCCGGATCAGCGCCCAGGAGTACATCGACCTCTTCGTCGACGAGGGCTCCTGGCACGAGCTGGATGCCCGCCTCCACTCCACCGACCCCCTCTCGTTCGAGCACTACCCGCAGCGGCTCGAGACCGCCACGAAGAAGGCCGGTCCGCTCGAGGCGGTGCGCACCGGGTACGCCCGGCTCGACGGGATGGCGATCGACCTGGGGGTGATGGACTTCAACTTCATGGGGGGGTCGATGGGGTCGGTCGTGGGGGAGAAGATCGCCCGCCTGACCCGGCGTTCGGCCGAGCGGCGCATCCCCCTGATCATCGTCTCGGCCTCGGGCGGGGCCCGGATGCAGGAAGGGGTCCTGTCGCTGATGCAGATGGCCAAGACCTCAGTCGAGGTGGCGCGGCTGCAGGCGGCCCGGGTGCCGTTCATCTCGATCCTCACGAACCCGACCACGGGGGGGGTCTCGGCCTCCTATGCGATGCAGGGCGACGTGATTCTCGCCGAACCGGGCGCGGTGATCGGGTTCGCCGGGCCGCGGGTGATCAAGCAAACCATCGGGCAGGATCTGCCGGAGGGGTTCCAGACGGCCGAATTTCTGCTGGAGCACGGCATGGTGGACGCGGTCGTACCGCGCAGTGAGCTGCGGGACACCACGGCGCAGCTGCTGCGCCACATGGCGGGCCGGCAACCGGCCGAGGCCGCCGACTGAGCGGGCTGTCCTTCGAGGACGCCTGCCGCTTTCTCTTCGCGCGACAAGGGAGTCGCATCAAGTGGAGCCTCGGGCCGACGACGGGGCTCCTCGACGTGCTGGGCCATCCCGAGCGCCACTTTCCCACGCTCCACATCGCGGGCACGAATGGCAAGGGCTCGACCTGCGCCTTCGCCGCTGCGGAGCTCCACGCCCGGGGGCTGCGGGTCGGTGTCTACACCTCACCGCACCTCGTGTCGGTGCGGGAGCGCGTCGTGGTGGACGGCATCCCGATCGACGAGGCCGCGTTCGCCGAGTGGACGAGCGTGTTGCGGCCGCACATCGAGCGGCTGGACGCGAGCTTTTTCGAGGCAACGACGGCGATCGCGTTCGCGGACCTGGCCGCGCGGGGCGTCGACATCGCGGTCGTGGAGGTGGGGTTGGGCGGGCGGCTCGACGCGACCAACGTGCTCACGCCGCTCGTCGCCGCGGTGACGAAGATCGCGCGCGAGCACACCGACTATCTGGGAACCGATCTCGCCTCGATCGCGCGGGAGAAGGCCGGGATCGCGAAGCCCGGCGTCCCGTTCGTGACGGGGGAGCGGGATCCCGCGGTGCGCCAGGTCCTGCTCGCCGAGGCCGCGCGGCTCGGAGCGCGCCCGGTCAGCTGGGTCGATCCGGACCGCCCGCCCTCGCGGCCGCTCGGGCTGCGGGGCCGTCACCAGCACGGCAACGCGTGGGTGGCCCTCGCCGCTCTGAACGCCCTCCCTTCCCCCTTCGGGCCGGTCGGGGACACGTGGCCGGAGAGCTTCGGCTGGGTCTCGCTCCCGGGCCGCTTCGACGTGCGGGGGCGCTGGATCTTCGACGTGGCCCATAACCCGGACGGGGCGCGGGTGCTAGCCGACACGCTGCACGACTACGACCCGCCGCGCCCGCGCCGCGCGCTCGTCGGCGTGCTGGGCGACAAGGATTATCTCGGGATGATCGCGTCGCTGGCGCCGGAGGTCGACGGCTTCGTCTTCACGGTGCCCGCCACGGCGCCCGAGCGGCGCCGCTGGGACCTGGGCCGGCTGGAGCGCGAGCTCGGCGGACTGGCGGTGGCGCACAGCTTCGAGCCCGACTTCGAGCGCGCCCTCGAGCGCGTTCCCGAAGGGGCAGAGACGGTGATCGTGACGGGTTCGTTCCACACCGTGGGAGATGCGCTCGCCCGCTTGCCGGGCTTCGCGCCCGTCGCGTAAATTGTTGCGATGCAAGGGAAAGCGCTCCCCGGCTTCCGCGATTTCTACCCTGAAGACCTAGCCCTCCGCAATCACATTTTCACCACGTGGCGCAGCGTCGCCCGGCGCTACGGATTCGAGGAATACGACGGCCCGCCGCTCGAGCCGCTCGAGCTCTACACGGCGAAGAGCGGGCCCGAGATCGTCGACCAACTGTACACGTTCCGGGACAAAGGGGACCGCGCCGTCGCGCTGCGGCCGGAGATGACGCCCACGCTCGCCCGGATGGTAGGGGCACGGGCCCAGGCCCTGAAGAAGCCGATCCGCTGGTTCTCGATTCCCCAGCTCTTCCGCTACGAGCGCCAGCAGCGGGGTCGCTTGCGGGAGCACTTTCAGCTCAACCTGGATGTGGTCGGGGAGGCTGGCCCCGCCGCCGACGCCGAGGTGATCGCGGCGGCGCTCGACATCATGCGCGCCCTTGGGTTCGGTCCGCAGGCGGTGCGCCTCCGGATCTCGGATCGCCGGGTGGTCGTCACGAAGCTGACGGATAGCTACGGCGTCGCGCCCGATGAGGTCGGGGGGGTGCTCCTGGCGCTCGACCGGTGGGAGCGGGCCCCGGTGGAGGCCGAGCAGTTGCTGGCCGCGGCGCTCAAGCCCGATCCCGGGCGCATCCGGCCGCTGCTCGACTTCATTTCCGGCCTGCGCCATGACGCGGGTGAGCTGCGCGCAGCGCCCGCGGCGGAGGCGCTCAACGAGTGTGTCCAGCGTCTCGGGGCGATGGGGCTCGAGGCGTTCGTGGATGTGGACTTCACGATCGTGCGGGGGCTCGCCTACTACACCGGGATTGTGTTTGAGTTGTTCGATGCGGGCCGATCGCTCCGGGCGATTTGCGGCGGCGGGCGCTATGATGATCTGATCCAGACGATCGCCGGGATCGATCTGCCGTGCGTCGGGTTTGGGATGGGGGATGTCGTGCTCGGCGAACTCTTGAAGGAGCGGGCGCGGCCGCTCGAGGCGCCGGCGCAGCTCGACGCCTTTTTAGTGGCGGTGAGTGGCGAGGACGTGGCACCCGTGCTCGAGTTGGCGCATCAGCTGCGCGACCGCGGCGTGGCGGTCGAGTACGGGTTGCGGCAGGCGGCGATCCGCAAGCAGCTTGAGCTCGCCGTGGCCCGCGGCGCTCCCCGGGCGGTGATCGTCGGCCCCGACGAGCGCGCGGCGGGCGAGGTGGTCGTGCGGGACTTGAAGGCGGGGACGGAGCAGAAGGTGCCGCTCGGCACGCTCGTGAACGGATTCTTTCGCTAATGGCCCGCGTTTTCGATTCTACCCACCAGCAGCTTAAGGCGGTTCGCTAGGGCCGCTCACTGGTTGAGGAGCACCTCTTGTCATCCCTTTCCACCTATTGGCGTGGGCGAGCGTGGCTTCGGAGACGCTGCGCTCTCATCGGTGCGGCGGTTGGAGGAACTGTCGGCTTAGCGCTGGTGACAATTGGCCTCTTTGGGGGCGGCGATAACCTGGAGGGCGCAGGGATCCTCGCCTACGATCTGTCGAGACCCGTGATCTGGCTCCTTCTTCCCGTTTGGCACGGCTATCTCCTGGTGCCGGGGATTGTCATCATCCCTGCGCTCAACGGACTGTTCGTGGGGTGGCTGCTGGGTCTCCTACTCGGCCCTTCTGCCGTTTGCCGCCAAGCGAATGGCCGCGTCAGCTCAACACGCGTCTGAAGCTGAGTGACATGACGTTGACCACCGACATCGCGCTGAGCTGCTCACGGTCCCGCAAAGACGCCCTAACCAGGAGATCGGCGGGCGAACAGCTAGGCCCAATCCCTTAGGTCGCTTGGCACTTGACCACGTACGAGTGGGCAGACGTTAGGGTTCGATTCCTGACCCCTGAGGAGGGAGGACGCGTTCTCCCAGTCCACCTCCAGGCCACGGGGACCGCCCGCTACATGCCTCATCTCCGAGTAGGCTCGGACGGAGAGATGCTCGGCATCGCTTTCATGCGAGGCCCCAGTCCTCTACGCCCAGCTGTCGACGCCGATGCCTCGGTGGTCTTTCTCTACACAGACACGGGCGTTGATTACCGCCCGCTCACTGAGGGCACTTCGTTCGACATCCTCGAAGGCCGGCGCGTCGTTGGTCGAGGCACGATCCTCCGCCGCTATCAGCGCGAGAGCGGGTGGCTCGATCCCGCCTCTGAAACGCCCCTTTCCTCCCCATAGGGTCCATGAACTTGCTGGACGCCAGGCGACTCGGTAGGATTCCACGGCAACGTGAAAAGATTCACAAGCAATTTGGACAATCGCTTAGCACGCCAAGCGACTTCCCGGAAACACGATCACTAATGGCCCAAGCGCAGCGAATCACACCGCGCGCGCAGGATTTCAGCGAGTGGTACAACGACGTCATCATGCAGGCCGAGCTGGCGGACTACTCGCCGGTGCGCGGCTGCATGGTGATCCGGCCGCACGGCTACCGGATCTGGGAGCTGATGCAGCGCGCCCTGGACGACCAGATCAAGGCGACGGGGCACCAGAACGCCTACTTCCCGCTGTTCATCCCGATGAGCTTCCTCGCCAAAGAGGCCGAGCACGTCGAGGGATTCGCGAAGGAAGTGGCGGTCGTGACCCACACGCGGCTCAAGGCGACGGGGCAGGCAGGTGCCCGGGCGGTGATCCCCGATCCCGCGTCCGCGCTCGAGGAGCCGCTCGTCATCCGGCCCACCTCGGAGACGATCATCTACGCGATGTTCGCGAAGTGGATCCAGAGCTATCGCGACCTCCCACTCCTCTTGAACCAGTGGGCGAATATCGTCCGCTGGGAGCTGCGCACGCGGCTGTTCTTGCGGACCACGGAATTCTTGTGGCAGGAGGGACACACCGTGCACGCCACCGAGGGCGAAGCGGAG
>DATBBW010000057.1:0-7051 GCA_036270795.1 Gemmatimonadales bacterium
ACGTCGAACGACGGCGCGGGGAATTTCATATCCAGGGCCTCGAGGGTCTCGACCAAGATGTGGGAGACGGCGAGGTTGCGAACCCACTTGTGGTCGGCGGGGATGATGAACCAGGGCGCGTGCTCCGTGCTGCAGCGCGACAGCGCGTCTTCGTACGCCACCCCGTAGTCGTCCCAGTACTTCCGCTCCTCGAAATCGCTCGGCGCCAGCTTCCACTGCTTCGCGGGATCGTGCAGCCGCTCCTCGAACCGGCGCCGCTGCTCCGCCTTGCTGATGTGCAGAAAGAATTTCACGACGATCACGCCGTTCTCGCCCAGCATCTGCTCGAACCGGTTGATCTGCTCAAACCGCTTGGACCACACCTCGCGCGGCACCAGCTGGTGCACCCGCACGATCAGGACGTCCTCATAGTGCGAGCGGTTGAAGATCGCGATGTCCCCGCGGGGCGGGACGGCCTGATGCACGCGCCACAGGAAGTCGTGGCGGGCCTCCTCGGCGGAGGGGGTTTTGAACGCCGTCACCCGGCAGCCCTGCGGATTCAGTCCGGCCATCACGTGGCGGATCGTGCCGTCTTTCCCCGCCGCGTCCACCCCCTGCAGCACCACAAGCAAGGCGCGGCGATTCTCGGCGTACATCCGGTACTGCAGCTCGTCCAGGCGCGTGATCGTCTGCTCGAGCGTGGCCTGCGTGGCCGCCCCTTTCGTCATCCCGAGCGTGTCGGCGGGATCGCGAGCGGCGAGTTTCACCGGCGACCCCGGGGGGACGAGCAGTCGTGCGCGCAGCTTCATGATGGTGGTCCTCGAAGACGGAGAGTCCGGCAAACTACGCGCTGGCGGGCGGGACCTAAAGCCCGCGCTCCCGTGGCTGGCGCGTCTCGTCAACCCCGGGTAACTTCGCGTGGGGCTGAGCCGTCGCTGGGCTGTTACATCCCGGTGATAGCCTTCTCGATGATGCGCAGAGTGATCGTACCCGGCGCCCGACCCGCGCCGGGATGGGCCCGCACCCCACACCGCCCGACCTCATGGTGACCGCAGCGACGTTGCCCGGCGTAGCCCCGGCTCCCGCAGGACCCGCCGAGGCGAAACCCCCGGCAAAGCAGCCAGCCCTCCCCTGCCTCGCCGCCATCGACATCGGCACGAACTCGATTCGCCTGGTCGTGGCCGAGGTGCAGCCCGACGGCTCCTACCGCGTGCTCGATGAAGAGCGGGAGATGACGCGGCTGGGGCGCGGCCTGTATCGGAGCGGCCAGCTGGGCGAGGCCCCGACGGAGCAGTCGCTGCAGACGCTCGGCAAGATGAAGGCCATTGCGGAGGGGTTTGGCGTCACCGAGCTGCGGGCGATCGCCACGAGTGCGGTGCGCGAGGCCACGAACGGCCGCGACTTCGTGCGCGAGGCGTGGCGGCGCCACCGCATCCGGGTCGAGGCCGTCGCGCCCGAGGAGGAAGCGCGGCTCGCGTTCCGCAGCGTGACGCGCCACTACGACCTGGACGACCGCCTCACGGCGATCGTCGACATCGGCGGCGGAAGCACCGAGGTGATTCTCGCCGCGGGCGGGCTGGTCGAGCAGGTGGTGTCGCTGCCGCTTGGCGCGGTGCGCCTCGCGGAACGCTACTGCAAGTCCGACCCCCTCAAGCCGAAGCACTGGAAGGCCCTGCGCCGGGCGATCGACCAGGCGATCAAGGACGCGATCGGTAAGCCGCCGTTTGCCGCCGACGTCATGATCGGGAGCGGCGGGACGTTCACGAACCTGGCCGGGATGGCCCAGGCGGAGCGTGACGGCAAGGTCGGGCACGCGCGCGACTACCCGCTCAGCCGCGCCGAAGTCACCCGGCTGCTCGATCGACTGCGCGAGACCCCGCTCGAGGCCCGCCGCCAGATTCCCGGACTCAACCCGGAGCGCGCCGATATCATCATCGCCGGCGTGGCCGTGGTCGCGCGCCTCACGCGCCGGCTGGGCACCCAGCGCGTCCTCGTGAATGACCGCGGGGTGCGGGATGGTCTCTTGCTGTCCATGATCGACGACCTCGCGGGCGTCGCGCCCGCGGCCCGGACCCAGCCGCTCGACCGGTTGGAGTCGGCGCGCCGCTTCGCCCGCCAGTGCCGGTCGAACGAGCGCCACTGCGACCACGTGGCGCTGCTCGCGGCGGCGATCTTCGACGCCTTGCGCGACGCCTACGCGCTGCCCCCGGCGGCGGCCGACGTGCTTCGAGCGGCGGCGATTCTGCACGACATCGGCTACCTGATCAACCACGAGAAGCACCACAAGCATGCGTACCATCTCATCATGCACGGCGATTTGCGGGGGTTCTCGGCCCGCGAGCTCGAGCTCATCGCCAACGTGGCGCGCTACCACCGGCGGGCGTTGCCGAAGAAGTCGCATCCCAACTTCGCCCGCCTCGACAAGGGCGAGCGCCGGCTGGTGCGCCGCCTCGCCGGCATCCTCCGCGTGGCGGACGGGCTCGACCGTACGCACGGGCAGGTCGTGAGCGGCGTCCGCAGCCGGGCCGGCGACGGCTGGGTACGGCTCGCCGTGAGCGCCGCCCGCGACCCGTCGATCGAGCTGGACGATGCCAAACGCAAGGCCCGGTTGTTCGAGCGCGCGTTCCGGGCCGAGCTGTCGCTCACCTGGCCACGGCCCAAGGCGGGGCGCTGACATGCCCGAGCGCGCCCTGCCCGTCTATCCGCGGGATCACTATCGCAACCGCGAGCTGTCCTGGCTCGAGTTCAACGCCCGAGTCTTGGAAGAGGCGGCGGATCCGACGAACCCGTGGCTCGAGCGCCTCAAGTTCCTCGCGATCTTCAGCTCGAACTTGGACGAGTTCTTCGAGATTCGCGTGGCGGGGCTGCAGCAGCAGGTGTACGCCGGCGTCGAGCCGCAGGACTTCGGCGCCGACGGCCTGGCGCCGGCCGAGCAGCTGGCGGCGATCGACCGGCGGGTGCACGAACTGGTCGCGGAAGAGTACCGCATCCTCCAGGACGAGGTGTTCCCGGGGCTGCGCGCGGGCGGCATCGAGCGCGCGCGGTACGACGAGCTGAGCGACGCCGAGCGGCGTCACGTGGAGGCGTTGTTCCGGGCCAGCATCTACCCCGTGCTCACCCCGCTCGCGATCGACCCGGGCCACCCGTTCCCGCATGTCCACAACAAGAGCCTCAACATCGCCCTGCTCGTGGAGCGCACCAATGGGGGGCAGCCGCGGCGCCACTTCGCGGTCGTCCAGGTGCCCGGCGTGCTCGACCGCGTGGTCGTCGTATCGACCCGCGGGGAAGGCCGCGTGCGCTACATCCTGCTCGAGGACATCATCGCCCGGTACTTGGGCGAGTTGTTCGGGGGCCTCCATGTCGTGAGCCAGACCGTCTTCCGGGTGACCCGCAACACCGATCTCACGATCCAGGAGGAGGACGCGGAGGACCTGCTCGAGACGATCGAGGAGAGCCTGCGCCAACGCATGCGGAGCGACCCCGTGCGGCTCGAGATCTCGGCCGACGCGGACGACGCCTTCGTCGAGATGCTCACGGCGGCGCACGACGTGGAGCCGCGCGACGTGTATCGCGTTCACGGGCCCATCGACTTGACCGCCTTGATGGCGCTGCACCGACTGGACGGCTTCGCGCCGCTCAAGGACGAGCCGCTGGTGCCGCGCGTTTCCCCCCCGTTTGCGCAGGGGGAGGACGTGTTCGACGTGATCCGCGCGCAGGACGTGCTCGTCCACCTGCCCTACGAGTCCTTCGGGTGCGTCATCGACTTCATCGAGCAGGCGGCGGACGACCCCCAGGTGCTCGCGATCAAGCAGACGCTGTACCGGACCAGCGGCGCGAGCCCCATCATCGCCGCCCTGGCGCGGGCGGCGCAGAACGGCAAGCAGGTGACCGCGCTGGTCGAGCTCAAGGCCCGGATGGACGAGCAGAACAACATCACCTGGGCGCGCACGCTCGAGCAGGCGGGCGTGCACGTGGTCTACGGCATTGTGGGCTTGAAGACCCACTGCAAGGCGTCGCTGGTGGTGCGCCGGGAGTCCGACGGCATCCGGCGCTACGTCCACCTCGCCACCGGGAACTACAACCCCACGACGGCGCGGAGCTACACCGATCTCGGCCTCTTCAGCGCGAACCCGGACCTCGGCGAAGACACAAGTGCCCTGTTCAACCTGCTCACCGGGTACGCCGAGGGGTACACGTGGAAGAAGCTGTTCGTCGCGCCGCTCGGGCTCCGCGAGCGCATCATCGCGCTGATCGAGCGCGAGCAGCGCAACGCGCACGAGGGCCGCCCTTCGCGCATTATCGTCAAGATGAACGCCCTCGTGGAGCCGTCGGTGATCGATGCGCTGTACCGCGCCTCGCAAGCCGGCGTCCGGATCGATCTCGTGATCCGGGGCATCTGTTGTCTCTGCCCCGGCCTGCCGGGGGTGTCGGAGAACATCCACGTCACGAGCATCGTAGACAAGTTTCTCGAGCACAGCCGCATCTTCTATTTCGAAAACGGGGGCGATCCGGAGGTGTTTCTCGCGAGCGCCGACTGGATGCCCCGCAACTTCTGGCGGCGCATCGAGACCGTGTTCCCCGTCGAGGACCCGGCGCTCCAGGCGCGGATCGTCGGGGACGTCCTGCGGCTCGTCCTCAGCGACACCGTGAAGGCCCGCGAGCTGCTCCCGGACGGCACCTATCGCCGACGCGCCCCGGCCGACGGGGAGACGCCGGTGCGCTCCCAGGTGGCCTTGCAGCACCTGGCGCGCGAGGCCGCCCGCGAGGGCACGGAGCCCCGCCCGCCGTTCGTGCCGATCGTGCGCCGGCCCCGCAGCAGCGGGGCGGCGGTGGCGGTCCCGGGCGCCGAGCGCACCCGCAGCCCGGTTTGAGGCCGATCCCATGCGGCTCGTCGTCGTGCGGCACGCCATCGCCGAGGACCGCGAAGCGTTCGCGCGCTCGCACAAGGACGACGCGGCCCGGCCGCTCACGCCCGAGGGGCGGCGCAAGATGGAGCGCGCGGCGCTCGGGTTGAAGCAGGTGGTGCCCGAGCTGGACCTCCTGGCGGCGAGTCCCTATCGGCGCGCCTTCGACACCGCCGAGATCATCGCACAGGCCTACGGGGCGGCGACCGTCGAGCGCGTGGCGGAGCTCGCCCCCGGCGCGGGCGTCGACCGCGTCGTCGGCTGGCTCGCCGGCCAGGCCTCCCGCGGCACGATCGCCGTGGTCGGCCATGAGCCGGATCTGAGCCAGCTCGTGTGCGCCTTGCTCGCGGGGACGAACGGCCCGTTCCTCGAATTACGCAAAGGCGCCGCCTGCCTGCTCGAGTTTCCCGGTCCCGTAGGGCGCGCCGCCGCGACGCTCGATTGGCTCCTCGGCCCCAAGCACCTGCGCCGCATCGCCGCCTGTGACTAGCCGGGGGGTGGACCTCCTCGCGCGTGCCGCGCCCGCGGCCGTCGCATTGGTCGGCACGGGTCTGCTCGACGCCGCCCGGGGCGCGGCGGGCCGGCTCGCCGACCCCGCCGACGTCGAGGCGCTGCACGACTTCCGGGTGGCGCTGCGCCGGTTGCGCACGCTGCTGCGCAGTTTCCGCGACGAGCTCGGCCCCGCGGTGCCGAAGAAGCTGCAGCGCCGGCTGCGCGACCTGGCCCGCGCCACGAACCCCGGCCGCGACGCCGAGGTCCAGCTCGCCTGGGTCCGCGCCCACCGGGCCGAACTAGGCCAGCGACCGGCCGGCCTCCCCTGGCTGCTCGCCCGCCTGGACGACCACCGGCTGCGCGCCTACGAGGCCGTGCGGCGCGAGGTCACGCATGAGTTCCGCCAGCTTGAGCGCCGTACCCGCCGCGCGCTCGCCCCCCCGCCCGCGGACGCGGCGCCCCGCGGGCCGACGTTCGCCGCGGCCGCCGTCCGGGTGATTCGCGCCCAAGTCGTCGACCTCGAGCGGGAGCTCGCGGCCGCGCAGGCCGCGCGGGATGAGGAAGCGATCCACGCCGCGCGCATCGCGGCGAAGCGGCTGCGCTACGTCATCGAGCCTCTCGCGGCGGAAGTGCCGCAGGCGACGACCACGATCGACCAGTTGAAACAGCTGCAGGACTTGTTGGGCGAGTTGCACGACCTGTCCGTGTTGACCGGCGAGCTGGGCGACGCGGTCGCGGAGGCCGCCGCGGAGCGGGCCCGCGGACTGCACGCGCAGGCGCTGCGCGGTCCCGCGCGCTCGAGACCCACGGCACCGCGGCGCGCGCCGCCCGGAAGCGCCGGCCTGCTCGCCCTCGCGCGGCTCGCCGCCGAGTGGCACGAGCGCCTGTTCCAGCGGCTCGTCACGGAGTGGTTGGACGGGGCGCTGCCGGCGCTCGTGCAAGCCGTCATGGCGCTCGCCGATGCCCTGCCCGTGCCGGTGGCACCGGTGCTGCCCTTGCCGCGGCGGGAGCCCCGCCCCGCCGCCGGGGTGAGGCACCGCCGGCACGCTCCGCCAACAGTGGACCGGGATGCTCAATAGCGCCCCAGGATGGCCGTTACACGCCCGTTACACACGACGCACTCGACCGTGACCGGCGTGGAGTCGTTTCTACCCCGTTGCAGCGTGGCACCGGAGTCTCACTCATTCATCACATCCCCCAAGGAGGGGACACACCCAATGTCGAGCTCGATCCGTCGGGCGCTCGGGGTGGCCGTCGTGGCCGCCGCAGGCGCCGCTCCACTCGCTGCCCAAGCGCCGACGCCCCCGCAGGTCACCGCGGGCGGCCTGGTCTACACCCAATACGTGTACCAGCTGAAGGACTCGGTCAATCATTTCGACAACTTCGACATCACGCGCGCCTACGTGAACGTCCTGGGCCGGTTCGCCGGTGGGGTGACGACGCGGGTCACGACCGACGTCCAACGCACCGGTATCGCGGGTGACAACTCGCTCCGGCTCCGCCTCAAATACGCGTTCGCAACCTACACCCCAGCGGGCAGCCAGCTCACCTACAAGGCCGGCTTGATTCACACGCCGTTCCTCGACTGGGAGGAAGCGCTGTGGGATTACCGCATGCAGGGGCCGATGGTGCTGGATCGCGCGGGCAAAATGTCGGCGGCGGACTTCGGGGTCGGC
>DATBBW010000058.1:0-11984 GCA_036270795.1 Gemmatimonadales bacterium
GCCACGATCCAGTTCCGCATGCTCAACCGCTCCAAAGGTCCCGCCGTGTGGGCGCCGCGCGCCCAGTGCGACCGCACGCTGTACCGCCGGGCCGCGCGGACCCTGCTCGAGGGCTTCCCCACGCTCGCCCTGGCGCAGGGCATGGTGGGCCGCCTCGTGATCGCGGGCGGGCGCATCGCGGGCGTCGAGACGACGGACGGGCGTGGCTACACGGCGGGCGCCGTCGTGCTCACGGCCGGGACATTCCTGCGCGGCACGATCCACCTCGGCACGGACACCCAGATCCCGGCCGGCCGGGCGGGCGACCAGCCGGCCGTCGCTATCGCACAACACATTGAGTCGCTTGGGCTTACGGTGTCGCGCTTCAAGACTGGCACGCCGCCCCGGGTGGACGGCCGCACGGTCGACTGGAGCAAGGTCACACGCCAGGACGGCGACGCGACCGACTACCGCTTTTCGTTTTACGAGCGGAGCGAGCGGCCCGCGCAGGTGGCGTGCTGGCTCACGTGGGCCGGTGCCGAGGTGCAGGCGATCATTCGCCGCCATCTCCACGAGTCGGCGCTGTACGGCGGCGCCATCAGCGGGCGCGGTCCCCGCTATTGTCCCTCGGTCGAAGACAAGATCGTCAAGTTCCCCGACGCCGAGCGCCACCAGGTGTTCCTCGAGCCCGAGGGGCTCGACACCCACGAGTTGTACGTCAACGGACTGTCGACCTCGCTGCCGGTCGCCGTGCAGCTCGAGTTCCTCCACGCCGTGCCCGGACTCGAGCACGCCCGCATGACCCGGCCCGGCTATGCGATCGAATACGACTACTATCCGCCCACGCAGCTCACGCCCTGGCTCGAGACGAAGGCGATCGAGCAGCTGTTCTTCGCCGGTCAGATCAATGGCACGACGGGGTACGAGGAGGCGGCGGCGCAGGGGGTCGTGGCGGGGATCAATGCGGTGCGGCGCAGTCGGGGCGAGGAGCCGGTGATCCTGGGGCGGGATGACGCCTACATCGGGGTGCTGGTGGACGACCTCGTGACCCGGGGCGTGGACGAGCCGTATCGGCTGTTCACCTCGCGCTCGGAGTTTCGGTTGCTCTTGCGGCAGGACAACGCGCTGCGCCGTCTGGTGCCGCTCGCCGAGCGGCTGGGGCTCGTGACGGCGGCGGAACAGCGCGTGGCCGCGGCCCGGCTCGAGGCCGAAGCGGCGCTCGCCGCCCAGGCGCGCGCCACGACGCTCACGCCGGCAACGGCCGGTGCGGCGCTCGCCCCGAGCGGCACGGGTCTCACGGCACCGGAGCGCGTGGCGAGCTTGGCCCGGCGGCCGGGCGTGCGGTTGCGGGCGCTGCTCGAAGCGGCGGGGGTGGCGGTGACGGCCGGGGACGAGCTCGTCGAGACCGTCGAAATCGAACTCAAGTACGACGGCTACCTGGCGCGCGAGCGCGAGGCGGCGGCGCGGCTCGCGGAACTGGCGGCGTTCGTCTTGCCCGGCGACCTGCCCTACCCCGAGTTCGCGAGCCTCGCGACCGAGGCGCGCCAGAAGCTCGACCGCGTGCGGCCCACGTCGCTCGCCCAGGCGGCGCGGATTCCGGGTGTCTCGCCGAGCGATCTGCACAACCTGGTGATCGAGACGGCGCGCTGGCGGCGCCGCGTGGCCTGAGGCCCGTCCCCAGCCGCACCGCCCGAGCGATGGGCCCATTGTTTCACGTGAAACGGTCGGGTTTCACGTGAAACTTCCTCTTTACCTCGAGGGTATGAGGGCGTATATTGGCAGCTCCTACACGCGCCTATTAAATAAGTCATTTATCGACAATCGCTTACGAGATGCCTCGCATCATCGCTATCGCCAACCAGAAAGGCGGCGTCGGGAAAACGACGACGGCCGTTAATCTCGCCGCTTCGCTCGCCACGGCCGAACGTCGCACCCTGCTCGTCGACGCCGATCCCCAGGCCAACTCCACCTCGGGCGTCGGCATCGAGCGCGATCGCATCCGCTACTCGCTGTACGACGCGCTGCTCGATGGCCGCGCGCTCGTCGAAACGCGGTTCCCGCACGTGCACTTCCCCTATCTCGACGTCATCCCCGCGACCCAGGACCTGGTCGGCGCCGAGCTCGAGCTCGTGAGCAAGCAGGCGCGCGAGACCATGATGCGCCGCGCGCTGCGCGACGTGCGCGACGAGTATCAGTACGTGATCATCGACTGTCCCCCGTCGCTCGGGCTGCTCACGCTCAACATGCTCACCGCGGCCGACAGCGTGCTCATTCCCATCCAGTGCGAGTACTACGCCCTCGAGGGGCTGTCGCAGCTCCTGAACACCGTGAAGCTGGTGCAGCGGAACTTCAACGCCGCGCTCGCGATCGACGGCGTGCTGCTGACGATGTACGACGCGCGCCTCAACCTCTCGAAGCAGGTCGCCGACGAGGCGAAGGAGTACTTCGGGTCGCAGATGTTCAGCATCACGATCCCGCGCAACGTGCGGCTCGCCGAGGCCCCGAGCTTCGGCAAGCCGATCCTGTTGTACGACGTGCAGTCGGTGGGCGCTAAGAGCTACCTGGCGGTGGCGCAGGAGCTGATCCGCCGCGTCGAGCGCGGCGCCGGCTCCACGCCGTCCGCCGCGGCCTCCCCCGCCCCGGCCCCGCCCACTGCTGAACCGCTGCCGGAGGTGCCCGCATGACGGAAACCATCGCAGGTCGCCGTCGTCTCGGTCGGGGCCTCGAAGCCCTGCTCGGGCCGACGCGTGAGGAAGCCGAACGCGACGGCAGCCTGGTCGAGCTGGCGATTGCCGACATCCGCCCCAACCCCTACCAGCCGCGCCGCGACGTCGATCGGGCGGCGCTCGACGAGCTCACCGCCTCGATCAAACAGGCGGGCCTGCTGCAGCCGGTCGTGGTGCGGCGCGCCCCCGGCGGCACCGGCGGCTTCGAGTTGATCGCCGGCGAGCGCCGGCTGCGCGCCTGCCAGGCGCTCGGCTGGGAGAAGATCCCGGCCGTCGAGCGTGCCGTGGACGACCGCACCGTGCTCACGCTGGCGCTGGTCGAGAACCTGCAGCGCGACGACCTCTCGCCGGTCGACGAGGCGCGCGGCTACGAGCGCCTCATGGCGGAGTTCAGCCTCACGCAGCAGGACGTCGCCGACGCCGTGGGCCGCGATCGCTCCACCGTCGCGAACGCGCTCCGGCTCTTGAAACTCCCGGCCGCGGTGCTCGCGCTGCTGCACGACGGCGGGCTGTCGGTGGGCCACGCGCGCGCCCTGCTGGCGCTCGACGATGCCCGCGGCGCCACGGCGCTCGCGAAGGAAGCAGTGGAGCTCGGCCTGTCGGTGCGCGACATGGAGGACCGGGTCCGCGGCGGGCGGGCGCCGGTGCGCCGCCCGCGCCTCACCAAAGGCATGGCGCCCGCGCCCGAGGTGCGGCGCATCGAGGACGCGCTGCGGCGACGGCTCGGCACCGACGTGCGCGTCACGCTGCGCGCCAAGGGCAAAGGGCAGATCCACCTCAACTTCTATTCGAACGACGATCTGGCGCGGCTGCTGGAGTTGGTGCTCGGCGCGCCGTTCGACGGATGACCCCGCGGACCCGCCACGTCACGATCGTCGTCCACCCGGACGGCGAACTCGCCTCGCGCCAGTATCGCGTGCCCGTGTGGGCGTTCGCGGCGGGGAAGTGGGGCGCCCTCGGCGTCGGCCTGATGGTCGTGCTGTTCTTCGCCTTCGCTGGGCCCATCTCGCGCGCGGCGGCGCGGGTGCCGGGGCTCGAGCGCGAAGTGGCCCGGCTCGACGAGGAGAACAGCCGCGTGCAGCAGCTCGCCGCCGCGCTCAACCGGGCGGAGGCCAACTACCAGGAGCTGCGCCAGATGCTCGGGGTCAAGGCGCCCGCCGAGAAACACCTCGCGAGCGCGGACCTGTTGCGCGCCACGCCGGTGCGGGCCCGGCCCCCCTCGGCGCCGGCCCGCTACGAGCCGGGCACCACCCCGTCCGAGCCGACCCACTGGCCCCTCGACGTCCCCGGCTTCATCACCCGCGGCCAGGTGCGCCCCGGGGACCCGGCCGAATCCCATCCCGGCATCGACATCGCCGTGCCGCTCGGCACGCCGGTGCGTGCGGCGGGCGCCGGCGTGGTCGAGACGGCGGGCCCCGATCCCGCGTACGGGTTCTTCGTGCTCTTGCGGCACAGTGGGGGGTATGAGACGATGTATGGGCACGCGTCGCGCTTGCTCGTGCGCGAGGGCGACGTGGTGGAGGCGGGGCGGGTGATCGCGCTCTCCGGCAGCTCGGGACGCTCCACGGCGCCGCACCTGCACTTCGAGATCCGTCGCGCGGGACAACCGCTCGACCCCCTCACGGTCGTGAAACAGGAGAACTGATATGGCGATCTTCACCGAGAAGGGTCACGGCGCGGCGGAAGGAGAATCCGGACTCTCGATCATCGGGACCGGCATGCGGGTGGTCGGCGACATCACCGCCGATGGCGTCGTGAAAATCGAAGGGACCGTGGTCGGCACGGTGCGCGCGGGCCGCCAGGTGCTGGTCGGGAAGGGCGGGGAAGTCGAGGGCGACGTGATCTCCCGCGAAGCGATCATCGGCGGCGAGGTGCGCGGCTCGATCCGCGCCGACGAGCGCGTCGAGATCCAGTCCACCTGCGTGGTGCACGGCGACATCGCCGCCAAGCGGCTGCTGGTGCAGGAGGGCGGGGAGATCAACGGCGTGGTGCGCATGGGGGAGGGCGCGCTGGAAGCGCCGGCCGTCGCCAAGGCCGGGGCTGACCGCGCCTACTGATCCCTCTGGGAGATATCCACACGGTCGCGATTGCGCCGTGTGGATTGTTTATGTCCATCCCCGTCAACCTGTTAAGCCACTAGGGCATGTGGGAATCTCATGTCACTGTCGATAGTCTGGTGAGATAATGTCGCCATACTGTCGCATGCCATGACCGCCCGCAATCTGGCGGAGTTGGTCCGCTACTTAGACGACTACCTCCGCATCGCGGCGGTCCCCGACGCCCCCACGGCGCTGAACGGGCTCCAGGTGGCGAACGCCGGTACGGTCAACCGCGTGGCGGCCGCAGTTGACCTGTGTGAGGCAACGGTCGCGCTGGCGGCGGCCGAGCGGGCCGACCTGCTACTCGTGCATCACGGCCTGTTCTGGGGCGGCGTGACGCCGCTCGCGGGCCCCCAGTATCGCCGCGTCGCCGGCCTGATCCGTCATGACATCGCGCTCTATAGCGCGCACCTGCCGCTCGATCTCCACCCCGAGGTCGGGAACAACGTCCTCCTGGCGCGCCAGCTCGGCGTGACGCCGCGCGGCGCGTTCGGCGAAGAGTACGGCATCGCGATCGGCGTGTGGGGCGAGCGCGACGTGACGCGCGCCGCGCTCGAGCAACAGCTCGCGGGGGTCCTCGGGGCCCGGCCGCGCCTCCTGGCGTTCGGACCCGAGCGGGTGCGCCGGGTCGGCATCGTATCGGGCGGGGCGGGCGCGCTGATTGGCCAAGCGGCCGCCCTGGGCCTCGACACCTACATCACGGGCGAGGGCGCACACCACACGTTCTTCGCCGCCGAAGAGCTCCGGCTGAACGTGTTCTACGGCGGCCACTACGCCACCGAGACGTTCGGCGTGAAAGCCCTGGCCGCGCACCTCGAGGCGCAGTTCGGCCTGCCCTGGACGTTCCTCGACCATCCCACCGGGTTGTAGCCGCGCGCCGCGCGACCGCGCGCGCGGTCGGCTCGGGCCTCCCCGGGCGGGGGCTCGGCCGCTAGGTTCTGCGCTTCTCGCTCTTACTCGAGGAGGCCTCGTGCGTCGCTCCGCACTGTGTGGTGTGTCGTGTCTCGTGCTCGCCGCGTGCGCCCGTACTCCCCGCGCGGCGCCGGCCGGCGCGCTCCCGGAGCCGTTGGCCGCGGCAGCGTTGCCTCAGAGAGTCTCGCTCCCGCCGCGCGGGCTCGACCCGGGCGTGCCGAAAACCGAGGAGCAGTGGCGCGCGCTGGGCCGCGAGGCCACGGCGCTGTTGTCGCAGTACGTCGCCATCAACACCACCAACCCGCCCGGCCACGAGCTCCAGACCGCCACGTGGCTCAAGGCCGTGCTGGCGCGCGAGGGCATCGCGGCCCAGGTGTTCGAGCCCGAGCCCGGCAGGGCGAATCTCTACGCCCGGGTCAAAGGCGACGGCAGCGCGCGCCCCTTGATTCTGCTGAACCACATGGACGTCGTGTTGGCGAGCCGGGAGTACTGGCAGGTCGATCCGTTCAAGGGCGTCGTAAAGGACGGGTACGTGTGGGGCCGAGGCACGCTCGACATGAAGGGCGAGGCGATCACGCAGCTGCTCGCGCTGCTGACGCTCGAGCGCGCCCGGGTGCCGCTCAAGCGCGACATCATCTTCCTGGCGACGGCGGACGAAGAAGTGGGCGGCAAGGTCGGGGCAGGGTGGATCGTGGAGCACCACCCGGAGCTCGTGCAGGACGCGGAGTTCGTGGTCACCGAGGGCGGCACGATCCGCGCCGATCCCAGCGGCAAGATCGACTACTACGGCGTCGGGACGACCGAGAAGTCGCCGTTCTGGCTGGTGGCGACGACGCACGGCACGGCGGGGCACGCGTCGCGCCCCACGCCGGACAACCCGGTGCACCGCCTGGTGCGGGCCTTGGACCGCATCGCCGCCTACGAGACGCCGCTCGTGCTGACGCCGGCGACGGAGCGCTACCTCGGCGACCTGGCGACGCTCGAGCCCAACCCGGCGCGGCGTCGCTGGCTCGCCGACGTGCGCGCGGCGTTACGCGACTCGACAGCGCGACGCGCCCTCACCGCCGACCTCACCTACAACGCGCTGCTGCGCAACACGATCTCCATCACGGGGGTGAAGGGGAGCGATAAGACCAACGTCATCCCGGCCGTCGCCACCGCGGCGCTCGATGTGCGGCTCCTGCCCGGCCAGGATCCGCGGGCGTTTCTCGCCGATCTGGAACGCGTAGTGGACGACACGGCCGTCGGGCTCACGCCCGAGGGGCCGAACTGGCCCGCCACGGAGAGCTCGACCGACACCGACTTGTTCCGCGCGATCGTGGCGGCCGCGCGAGCCCGGGATCCCAAGGTGCTGGTCACGACGCCGCCGCTCACCGGGTTCACCGACAGCCACTACTTCCGCCGCCTCGGCATCGTGGCGTACGGCCTGTCGCCGTTTCCGCTCGACGCGGCGGAATCGCGCGGCGTGCACGGGAACAACGAACGGCTGAGCCTCGACGGCCTCACCTTCGGCGTGCACTTCATGTACGACGTGGTGGCGCGCGTCGTCGCGCGGTGATCGGGCCGCTCTGGTACCCCCGCCGCTATCCGCCGGCGCGGACAGCGCGGCCTCCGGTGTTCGCGCGACTGGTCAAGGTGCCGTTCGGCTGGGTGGTCGAGCGGCTGGTCGCGCGGCTCGCGCGCTGGGATCGCCTCGCGCTCGTGACCCCGGAGATCGCCGTCCCCGTGCGCGGCCTGGGCCGCGAGTTCGCGGGGTATCGCATCGCCCTGGTCACCGATCTGCATCACGGCCCGGTCGTCCCGACCGCGTGGCTCGAGCGCGTGGCGGCCCGCACCGCCGCGCTGGCGCCCGACCTAGTGGTGTTGGGCGGCGACTTCGTCAGCCACAGCCGGCGCGACCTCGACGGGCTGGCGCCCGCGCTGGCGCGCTTCCGGGCGCCGGACGGCGTCGTGGCGGTGCTCGGCAACCACGATCACTGGGTCGGTCCCGACCTCGTGGCGCAGGTCCTCACGGGCGCCGGGGTGACGCTGCTCGACAACCGCCATCGCCTCATCACGCGGGGCCGGAGCGCCCTCGCGATCGGCGGCGTCGACGACTTCACCCACGGGGCGGTGCGCCCCGACGATGCGTTCGCCGGGGTGGCTCCCGAGATCCCCCGTGTCCTGGCCTCCCACAACCCCGATCTGATCGAGTACCTGCCGGCGGGGCTGCGGGTGGACTTGATGCTCAGCGGGCATACCCACAACGGGCAGTGGCACCTGCCCCTCCTCGGCCCGCTCACGGTGCCGTCTCAGTTCGGGGCGAAGTATCTGCACGGCCTGAAGCGGGTGGGCGAGACGTGGCTGTACGTGGCGGCCGGCGTCGGGACGGCCGCGCTCCCGATCCGCTGGGGGAATCCGCCCGAGCTCCCCGTGCTGCGACTCGAAGCGGCCTAGCCTGGGCGGCGGGCCGCCGGGCGGGCGGGCGGCCGGGAGCTATTTCAGCGAGACGACGAAGCGCACCGTGATCGTCTCGCGCGTCTGCGGCGACACGGTGCAGAAGCACTCCACCCCGATCAAGCGCTTGACGCCCAGCACCTCGGCCTCGGCGATCCCCGGCACGTCGCGGTAGATGATCTCGAGCGTCGCCCCGTCGATGATGCGGTACGCCACAGGCCGGCCGAGCAACCGGTGATGCGGGTCGATCTTCTCGAGCCCGTCGGCCAGGCGCCGCTGGATCGCGGTGCCTTGATCCTGCCGCGAGGCGGGGAGCTCGCTCATCGCTCCGCCGGAGCGCCGCTCGCGAGCGCCGCCGCCGCGTTGCGGCGCATCCCCGCGAGCCCGGGCCGCATGAGCGGCGTGTCACCGAAGCGCCGCGCGAAGGCCTCGGGGTCCGCCGCGACGAGGGCCGCGAGATCGAGCGCCGCGAGCTCGGGGCGGGCCGCCAATTCCGGATCCGTCGTGGGGCGAGCGAACTTCACGTTCCACGGGCACACGTCCTGGCACACGTCGCACCCGAACACCCACTCGCCCAGGAGCCCGCGCTCGGCGTCGGCGAAGGGGCCGCGGCGCTCGATCGTCAGGTAGGAGATGCAGCGCCGCGCGTCCATCACGTGGGGCGCGACGAAGGCCGCGGTGGTGCACGCCTCGAGGCAGCGCCGACACGAGCCGCAGCGGTCGGCCGCGAACGGGAGATCGGGCGCCAGGTCGGCGTCGGTGAGCACCACGCCGATGAAGGTGAACGAGCCGAGCGTGGGATGGATCAGCATCATGTTCTTGCCGATCCAGCCGAGCCCGGCGCGTTGGGCGAGCTCGCGCTCGGGGACCGGGCCCGCGTCGACGTACGCCCGGGTGCGCGCGCCGGGGACGAGGGCCCGAATCGCGCGTCCCAAGCGCGCGAGCCGCGCCCCGAGCACCCGGTGGTAATCGGGTGAGCGCGCGTACTGCGCCACCCGGCCCGCGCCCCGGGCAACGGGCGCGCTCGGGCCGTGGTAGTAGTTCGCGAGCGTGACCACGGCGACCCGGGCCTCGCGCATGATGCGCTGCGGGGCCTGGCGCGCGGCCGCCTGACGGGTGAGGTAGGTCATCGTGCCCCCGTACCCCGCCGCGAGCCAGCGCGCGAGCTCGTCGGCATGCGCGTTCGCCTCGAGCGAGGCGATCCCCACGGCCGCGAATCCCAGCTCGAGCGCGCGCCGCTTCACGGCGTCGCCGTGCGACGCCGCGGCGCGGGAGGCAGGGCGGGCGGGGGGCGACGGGCCGTCGCTCATAGCCGCATCGTCTCGCGCCGCCAGCGCGCGAACCGCACGACGTCCTCGAGCGGCGGCACGGCGTCCGGGTCGCCGTAGGCGGTCACCATGCGCCAGCGGACGTATTCGCGCGGCGGCAGCGGCAGGAACGGGGGGCGCCGGTACCAGTCGCGCGCGCGGAAGCTCCACGCGAGACGGGCGAGGTCGAGCGCGAGCCGGGGGTTCACGCTCGCCCGCAGTGCGAGCCGCGCGACGAGCGCGCGCCAACTGCCGGACGCCGGCATGCGGAGGAATGTAGCGCGGGCCGTGTCGAGTGCGCTCCGGCGCCTGTATATTGACCGCCTATGCCGCTCGCCGGCGGTCTCACCACCGGTCCCGAGACCAGGACGCACGCGCTCGCGCACTATCGGAGCGAGTTCCCCATCTTCCGGGACACGGTCTACCTCAACACCTGCTCGCTCGGCGCGCTCGGGGAGCGCACGCGCCGGCGGGTCACGACCTTCCTCGAGCTGTGGCAGGCGCGCGGCGCGGCGGCCTGGTACGACGTGTGGTGGGCGGCCTTGGACGAGCTGCGGCGCCGCTACGCCGGGCTCGTGGGGGCCGCGCCGGGGGAGATCGCGCTCGCCCCGAGCAGCTCCGTGGCGTTCGCGGCCGTGGCCGAGGCGCTCGACTACACGCGGCGCCCCAAGGTCGTCGTGACGGCGCTCGATTTCCCCACCGTCGCCTATCAGTGGCTCGCCAAGCGGCCGCGCGGGGTCGAGCTCGTCGTCGTCGAGAGTCCCGACCAGGTCTCCGTGCCCGTCGACGCGATCGCCCGCGCCGTCGACGACCGCACCGCGCTCGTCGCCACCTCGCACGTCTATTTCACCAGCGGGGCGGTCCAGGACATCCGCGCCGTGGCGGCGGCGGCGCACGCCAAGGGCGCGCTCTGCCTGGTCGATGCCTACCAGTCAGCGGGGCAGGTGCCGCTCGACGTGCGGGCCGCGGGCGTCGACTGTTGCACGGCCGGCGGCCTGAAGTGGCTCCTGGGCGGCCCGGGGATCGTGTTTCTGTACGTGCGCGAGGAGCTGGTCCGGCGCCTCGTCCCGGGGATTGCCGGGTGGTTCGGGCACAAACACCAGTTCGCCTTCGAGCCCCACACGCTCGAGCCGCACGACGATGCGCGGCGCTTCGAGCTGGGGACGCCGGCCCTCGCCGCCGTGTACGCGCAGCTGGGCGGGCTCGACTACATCGAGGAGATCGGGGTCCCGGCGATCCGCGCCGTGACCGCCGCGCTCACCGAGGATCTGATCGCGCGGGCCCGGGCCCGCGGGCTGCGGCCCAAGGTGGCCGCCCGGGCGGAGGAGCGCTCGGCGATCGTCATGCTCCCGGCGGCGGATCCCGCGGCGGCGGTGCGCCACCTCGCGGCGGCGGGCATCGTCGCCGACGCGCGGCCCGGCCACGTGCGCTTCTCCCCCTTCTTCTACAACGTGCAGGACGATCATGTCACAGCGCTCGAGCGGCTCGCCACACTCGCCAGTCACTGAGGACGAGCGGCTCCTCACGCAGCTCCCCCGGGAGCGGCGGGCGTTCACCAAGACCGACTCGTGGCGCGTGCTGCGCATCATGGGCGAGTTCGTCGAGGGCTTCGACACGCTCTCCGACGTCTACAACGCCGTCACCGTGTTCGGCTCCGCGCGCACCCCGCCCACCGATCCCTACTACGACAAGGCGGTGGAGACGGCGCGCATGCTCGCGACCGAAGGGTTCCCCATCATCACCGGCGGCGGCCCGGGGATCATGGAGGCCGCTAATCGCGGCTGCCAGGAGGGCAACGGCCTCTCGATCGGGTGCAACATCGAATTGCCGTTAGAACAGGGGATCAACCCCTACGTCGAGCGCGCCATCAACTTCCGCTACTTCTTCGTCCGCAAGACGATGTTCGTGAAATACTCGACGGCGTTCATCGTGTTCCCCGGCGGCTACGGCACGATGGACGAGCTGTTCGAGGCGCTCACGCTGATCCAGACCGGCAAGGTCAAGTACTTCCCGGTCATCCTGTTCGGCCCGGCGTACTGGCAAGGCCTGACGGACTGGCTGCGCGACCGCGTGGCGGGGGAGGGCAAGATCGCCACCACCGATCTCGCCATGCTACACATCACCGACAGCCCGCGCGACGCCGTGGCGATCGTGCGGCAGGCGCGCGAGCGCCGCACCCAGGCCCTGCCGCCGGTCGACGCGGACCGGGATCGCTGAGCGCCCGATGGCTCGCAGCGACTTCCTGCGCGGTCCGCGCATCGATCCCCAGCCCCTGAGCGGGCGCGAGACGGTGGCCGAGCTCGTCGACGGCGCGTTCCTCGCCTACAATGCCGGCCGCCTCGCGGAGGGGTGTCGCCTGTTCACCGAGCGGATGCTCGCCGCCGACGCCACGGTCGGCATGAGCCTCACCGGCGCCATGACGCCGGCCGGGCTCGGCATGTCGACGATCATCCCGCTCATCGAAGCCGGGTTCCTCGACTGGATCGTGTCGACCGGGGCGAACCTGTACCACGACGCCCACTTCG
>DATBBW010000059.1:0-18988 GCA_036270795.1 Gemmatimonadales bacterium
GCGCGTCTCGACGCTCCCCGCCGCCCTCGGCGAGAAGGTCGTGATCCGCATCCTCGACTCGCGCGCCACGGTGAAGTCGCTCGACTCCCTCGGTTTGAATGCTGGCGAAATCGACGCCATCCGGGGGCTGCTCGAGAACCATGAGGGGATCCTCCTCGTCACCGGCCCCACGGGGTCGGGCAAGACTACCACGCTCTACTCCTGCATCAACCTGATCAAGAGCGAGGGTGTGAACATCGTGACGGTCGAGGATCCGGTCGAGTACCGCATTCAGGGGATCGTCCAGGTGCAGGTCCAGGAGAAGGCGGGGCTCACATTCGCGGCGGCGCTGCGCTCGATCCTGCGCCAGGACCCGAACGTTGTGCTGGTCGGCGAAATCCGGGACCGCGAGACGGCGCAGATCGCCGTGCAGGCGTCGCTCACCGGCCACCTCGTGCTCTCCACCCTCCACACCAACGACGCCGCCAACGCGGTGACCCGGCTGGTCGACATCGGCGTCGAGGCCTACAAGATCGCCGCGGCGTTGCGCGGTGTCGTGGCGCAGCGGCTCATGCGCCGGCTCTGTACCACCTGCAAAGAAGTCTGGATGGAGGCGCCGCCGGAGCGGTTGGCGCCTTGGGTGCCGAAGGGCACGCCGCTGTACCGCGCCGCCGGGTGCCCGGATTGTGCCATGACCGGCTACCGTGGGCGCTTCTCCATCATCGAGGTGCTGACGGTCACGGCGGAGGTAGAGCGCCGCATCGCCGCGGGCGAAACCGCCGAGCACATTGCCACCGCCGCGCGGCGCGCCGGGATGAAGGGGCTGTGGGATTCCGGCCTCGCCCACGTGCTCCGCGGGGAGTCCACGCTCGACGAGCTGACGCGCGTCGTCGATATCCCCCAAGCGGACGACGGTCCATCGCCCCCCAGCGCCGCCCCGGGCCGCCGCACCTCGGGTGCCACGCGCCAGCCGGGGATCGCGGCCCCGGCGGGCACGACGGTCGCCGAGCGGCCCGCGCCCGCCGCGAAGGAGTTGTCCGCGCATTTCGAGCTGCTCGAGGAGCCGTCCACGCCGGGGCGCGCCGGCGCGCCCGGCGAGGTGGCCGCCAAGGTGCTGCTCGTCGACGACGAGGACAGTCTACGCAAGGTGATGCGCGAATTGCTCGAGCGTGATGGGTACGTCGTGTCCGAGGCGCGCGACGGCGTGCAGGCGCTCGATCAGGTCGACCGCGTGGGACCGGACATCATCGTGCTTGACTTGAACCTGCCCGGGCTCGATGGCTACGGTGTGCTGTCTCACCTGCGGTCGCGGCCGGCGACGGCGGACATCCCCGTCATCGTGCTCACGGCCAAGGGTGACGAGGATAACGAAGTCCGTGTGTTTGAGCTCGGCGCCGACGACTTCCTCACGAAGCCGTTCCGCGCCCGGGCCCTGTCGGCGCGGCTCGAGGCGGTGCTGGGGCGCCGCCGCTAGGTCGGTCCCGCTCGCTTCCGCCCCGAGGCCCCGTGCCCCCCGCTGTCCTCGCGGTCCAAGCCGAGCTCACGCTTGCCCACGCCGCTGCAGACTCCGCCCCCGACGTGGAGCGCACGCACAAGCGCGGCGTGTCGTTCCCGATGACGCCGTCACCCGCAACGGAGCTCGTGCCCCGGCGCGGGGTTTGGGCTGGGACGCCGTGACGCACGCGCGGGTCGCGTTCGTGGACGTGTACGTGCTGCGTTCTGGTCCGCAGGGGCGCGAGGTGTTGGCGCTCCGCCGCGGGCCCACCGGGCGCAGTCGGGGGTCGTGGGAGACCGTGCACGGCACGATCGAACCGGGTGAGACTCCCGTCGCCGCGGCGGTGCGCGAGCTCAAGGAAGAGACGGGGCTCACGCCGCGCCGGCTGTACAACGCATCGCGGGTGGAGGCGTTTTACCGGCACGGGAGCGACGAAGTCGCCTTGATCCCCGTGTTCGTGGCGCTCGTCGACCCTGACGTCGACGCGCGCCCGTCGGTCGAGCACGACCGCGTCGAATGGCTCGCGCCCGCGGCAGCCGCCGGCCGGTTCGCCTGGCCGCGGGAGCGGAGAGCACTGGAAGACGTTTTGTCAATCCTCGGGTCCGAGGACGCGGGCTTGCTGGAAGACGTGTTGCGCATATCCTAGCTCAGCGCGCTGGACGTCCGCGGGAACGCGGGTAGGTTCGACCCCATGGCACCGCGCGGCCTCGCCCACCGCCCGGAGCCGGACCATTGGAACGGCTCGATGCAGGAGAGAGCGTGTTGACTGCGATGGACGGCGACGGCACCCCCACCAGGTACGACTGCTCCCTCGCCCGCGTCGGTGGGCAGGCCGTCCACTCCCGAGTCCTCGTGGCCCGACCGTGAACCCCTTCTATCATCGGATCTACCGCGTCGTCCGCCACATTCCCAAAGGCCGCGTGGCCACGTATGGCGTGGTGGCACGGCTCGCCAGCCGGCCCGGTGCCGCCCGCACGGTGGGCTGGGCTCTCTCGGCCCTGCCGGAGGAGTCGGATGTGCCCTGGTGGCGGGTCCTGAACGCGTCGGGCCGGATCTCGCTTGCCGCGCACGATCACGGGTCGGTGGTGCAGCGGGCCCTGCTATTGCGCGAGGGCGTGAAGTTTGCGCCCGGGGGCGCCGTTAACCTGGCAGTGTTCGGGTGGCCCGCGGAGGCCTACGACAGGGTGGCGGTCGCCCAGACCCGCGCCGCTTCGTCCCGCAGATCGCGCAGGTTGAGAGGCTTGCGCACGTAGCGCAAGCCGAGCCGCGCCACGACCTCGGGCGCGGGCCGCGGCTCCCCCGTCGCCACGAGCACCCGCTCCCTCAGATCGGGGTACGCTTCCACCAGCTGCTCGACGAACGGGCGCTCACGCGCCAGCGCCTGCGCGTCCGCGAGGATCAGATCGTAGCTGTGCATGCCCGCGAGGTCGAGGCCGTGCTGCGCGCTGCGCGCCACGTCCACGACATGCCCGTCGCGGCCGAACAGGGCCTTCACCATGCGGCGCACCGCGGGGTCGTCGTCCACGAGGAGGATCGTCCGCCGCGCGAGCGGCGGGCTGGGCGTCGTCCCGGGGGACGGCGTGTCGCGGCGCGGGACGTCGGCGGGCGCGGGCGGCAGATCCACCAGGAAGGCGGCGCCGCCGCCCGAGGGGCGCTCCACCGTGATGCGTCCGCCGTGCGCCTCGACGATCGAATAGGTGATCGAGAGCCCGAGCCCCGTTCCTTGGCCAGGCTCCTTGGTCGTGAAGAACGGCGTGAACAACTGTGGTAGCGCGTCGTCGGAAATCCCGGGGCCGGTGTCGGCGACTCGCATCCGCACCCGGTCGTCGAACCACGTGCTGAGGCGAATGTGGCGCTCGCGCCCGGGAGGGTTGGCCGTCACCGCCTGGGCCGCGTTGTTCAGAAGATTGAGGACGACCTGCTGAAGCGCGCGGCGGTCCCCGAGCACCGCGGGAACCGCCGCCAGATTCTTGTGGATCGTGACGTCCTTGAGCTTCAGGTCGTAGCTCATCAAGAACAGGGTGCGCTGGATAACATCGTTCAAGTCGACCGCCGCCCGTTCGGCCGGTCCCTTGCGAGCGAACGTGAGCAGGTTGCGCACGATGCGCCCGGCGCGGTCCGCCTGCTCGTGGATCACCCGCAGGTGCCCGCGGTCCTTGGCGCCGAGCTCCTTCTGCTCCAGCAGGAATTCCGACAGCCCGGCGATGGACGTGAGCGGGTTGTTGAGCTCGTGGGCCACCCCCGAGACGAGCTGCCCCACCGCCGCGAGCTTCTCACTCTGAATCAGCTGCGTCTCGACCGCCTGTTGATCGGTCACGTCCTCGACGAGCACCACCACACTCTGATCGTGCGCCGGCGAGGGGATGCGGGCGGCATTCACCCGGATCATCCGGCCGAGGGTCGCCGAACGCACCACGAGCGGTTGGGCGCGGTCCTCCCGACGCACGGCGGCCAGGAGCTCGGAGAGGGCAGGGGAGGGCCCGAGCAGCGCGTTCCCCAGGTCGAGCCCGATGACGCTCGGGATGGGCGTCCCGAGCAGGGTGGCGAGCGAGCGGTTGGCGCGCCGCACCCGTCCCGCCTCGTCCACCACCGCCATGCCCTCGCTCAGCGAGTCGAAGGCGGTCTCCCACTGCTCCTTCGCGCGCCGCAACAGTTCGAAAAACCGGGCGTTCGCGATCACGATGGCTGCGTGCGTGCCTACCGTAGACAAGAGCCGGATATCCTCGGGCGCGAAGGCACCGTCGCGGGGGTCGGCGATCACCAGCGTTCCCACCAGCACCCCGTGCGCCCGCAGCGGCACGGCAGCGGCGGAGCCGACCGACAGCTCCTCGACCAGCACCGTCGGTCCACCATTGGGATCGCGCACCAACTCCAGGCGCTCGCTCGTGAGCGAACGCGCCACAAGCCCAGGATCGTCCTGACTGACGGCGCGCTGCGCCAATGGCGCAAGCGTGCCGGCCGCGGCCGCGATGTGGAGCGGTCGGCGCGCCGCGCCGCCATCGTCCTCGCCTTCGGGCGCGAGCGCCAAGAGCGCGCCCTGGGCGTCGAGGAACCGCATGGCGTAGCGCACCACCTCTGCCACCGTGTGATCGAGCTCGAGTGAGCCCGAGAGGACGTAGGAGAGCTCCTGGAGGGAGAAGAGCTCCGACAGCCGGCGGTTCAGCTCATCCGCGGCCCGCCGCCGGTCCTGCTCGCTGCGCTCGAGGCGACGCTTGAGACGGATCGCCCCCCAGCCGAGTCCGCCCGCCGCACAGAGGAACAGCGCGATCAGGATGATGTCGATGATTCGTTCCAACAGTGCCTCCCGAAGGCACAACAATAATGTCGCAGACGGGGGGAATGCCGTGGGTGCTGAGCGCCACGGTGGGTTGAGAATGGTTCTCAACTTACCCACCCGGTGCCGGTCTCGGGGAGGTCCGGGTGGGGAGGCAGGGCGCGGGGACCGGCGGGACGTGCTGGGCCGGTCTGACGCCGCGCGTCGGCCGCTACGGGCTCCGGGGCGTCAGCCCACCCCGCGCCAGGACGCGGGAGCGCTCGCGCTCGAGCAGGGGGAGGATGCCCTGCCACGCGTCGTTCGTGACGTCGCCGTAACTGACGGTCATCGTCTCCCGAAAGGTGATACCCTCGTCGAAGAGGTAGATCGCGACCGCCTGCTCGCGGGCGTCGAGCTGGTACGAGCTCCATTGGGGTGAGAGTGGCACGATCGCCACGGGGCGATACAGCCGGCCCTGGCTCACAATGCTCAGGTCCTCCGGATTGAACCGGGCCTGCGGGACAATGCCCAAGAACGTCACCATCACGAGCGTGGGGCGGACTTCCCCGGCACGCGTTGCCGCCGAGTCGATCTGCGTCTTCCGGCTCTTGAGGAGCTGCTTGAGCGAGGCATACGTGTCGGGGGCGAGCAGCCGGATCACCCCCTCGGCGAGCGGCAGGACCTGGACGGCGATCTGGTCGGTGGCGAACCGCACCACGATGTCGTCGCGTTTCAGGGTGCCGAAGCCGACCGGCAACGAGTCCTGCGCTCGCAGCGGTCTGGGCGACGGGACGGCGAACATCGCCACCGCGCAAGCGATCGCGCAGCCCGTCGCGCGTCCCCGCCCGCGCGTCATGCCGCCCGCCCCCGGATGAGCGCCGTAATAGCCTCCCGCAGATCGACGATCCCCTCTCCCGCGCGCGCGCTCGTGGCGATCGCCTGATCCTCATCGAGCGTGAGCAATTCGCGCAGCCGGCGTTCTCGCGCGCGGCGCTGCCCCCGAGGAAGCTTGTCGCTCTTCGTGAGCGCCGCAAGCACACGGGTCTCCTGGGCGGCGAAGAGCTCCTGCAGGGCCCGGTCCTCGACGGAGGGGTCGCGGCGCATATCGAGCAGCCACAGGACACCCGCCAGGTGCGCCCGGTCGAGCGTGCCAGCGATCAGCCGCCGGAACCCCGCCCGCTCCGTCTGGCTGGCCCTCGCGTACCCGTACCCCGGGAGGTCGAGCACGTAGTAGCCGCCGCCGAAGTCGTACACGTTCAGGGTGCGCGTCTTCCCGGGTGTCGTCGACACCTTGGCGAGGCGGCGGCCGGCGAGCGCGTTCAGGAGACTCGACTTGCCGACGTTGGAGCGACCGAGCACGGCGATTTCAGGGAGTGCGGGAGCGAGCAGGACGTCGGCCTGCGGGAACGAGCCGACGAAGCGGGGTGGGGGGAGGCTCAGGCTTCTTTCTTCTGGCGGACGCGCTCCGTCACGAGCAATGGGGGTCGCCCGTCGCTCACGCACTCAGCGGTGATGGCGACTTCGCGTACGTCGTCCCGGCTGGGCAACTCGAACATGATGTCGGTCATCATCTCCTCGAGGATGGCGCGCAGGCCGCGGGCCCCCGTGCCCCGCTTGATCGCCTTCTGCGCAATCGCCTTGAGCGCCTCCTTCTCGACCGTGAGCCGCACGTCTTCCAGCTCGAACAGCTTCTGGTACTGCTTGGTGAGCGCGTTCTTGGGCTCGATTAGGATGCGAATCAAGGACTCCTCGTCGAGCGCGTCGAGCGGGACCACCACGGGCAGCCGGCCCACCAGCTCCGGGATCAAGCCGTAGCGCAGCAGGTCGTCCGGCTCGACGTCGTGGAAGGGGTTCTTCTTGAGTTTCTCGGCCGCGCCCTTGGCGATTTCTTCCTGGGTGAACCCGATCTGCCGCCGCCCAGTGCGCGACTCGATGATCTTCTCGAGCCCGTCGAATGCCCCTCCGCAGATGAACAGAATGTCCTTGGTGTTGACCTGGATGTACTCCTGCTGCGGATGCTTGCGGCCACCCTGCGGTGGCACGCTGGCGACGGTTCCCTCGAGGATCTTGAGCAGGGCCTGCTGCACCCCTTCGCCCGAGACGTCGCGGGTGATGCTCGGGTTCTCCGACTTGCGCGCGATCTTGTCGATCTCGTCGATGTAGACGATGCCCCGCTCGGCTTCGGACACGTTGAAGTCGGCGGCCTGGAGCAGCCGCACCAGGATGTTCTCCACGTCCTCGCCCACGTAGCCCGCCTCGGTGAGGGTCGTGGCGTCGGCAATGGTGAAGGGGACGTCGAGGATGCGCGCGAGGGTTTGGGCGAGTAAGGTCTTGCCCACACCCGTCGGGCCAATCAGGAGGATGTTCGACTTGTCGAGCTCGACCTCGGCCTCCCGGCCCTGATGCGAGTTGATACGTTTGTAGTGGTTGTAGACGGCGACGGCGAGCGTCTTCTTCGCTTTCTCCTGGCCGATCACGTACTGGTCCAGCACGTCCTTGATCTCGGCCGGCGTGGGGACCTGCGTGATCGCCTCGGAGACCTCTCGCTCCTCGTCCTCCGCCAGGATCTCGTTGCACAGGGCGATGCACTCATTGCAGATGTACACCGAGGGTCCGGAGATGAATTTCCGGACCGAGTCCTTCGACTTGCCGCAGAAGGAGCAGCGGAGGTGCTTATCGTGGGACATCGCGCCCTAGTATGGGAAGCCGACGGCTGCGGCGCAAGCGGTCACCGCTTTTTCCCGTCGTTGATTTCCTGCAAGTTGGCGATTACGTGGTCAATTAACCCGTACTCCTTGGCTTCTTCCGCGGACATGAAGCGGTCCCGGTCCATGTCCTTTTCGATCTGCTCAACCGCTTTGCCGGTGTGTTTGGCATACAGCTCGTTGAGCTTGCCGCGGAGGTAGAGGATCTCGCGGGCCTGGATCTCGATGTCCGACGCCGTGCCCTGGGTTCCGCCCGAGGGCTGGTGCATCATGATGCGGGCGTGCGGCAACGCTTGACGTTTCCCCTTGCGACCAGCAGTGAGCAGGAACGACCCCATCGACGCCGCCATCCCCATGCAAATCGTGTTCACCGGGGCCCGGAGGAACTGCATCGTGTCGTAGATCGCCATCCCCGAGGAGACGAGGCCGCCGGGCGAGTTGACATACAGGTAGATGTCGCGCTCCGGGTTGTCCGCGTCGAGGAACAGGAGCTGGGCGATAATGATGTTGGCGACCTCGTCGTTGATTTGCGTGCCGAGGAACACGATGCGGTCCATGAGCAGCCGGCTGAAGATGTCGTAGGTGCGCTCGCCGCGGCTGGACCGCTCGATGATGTAGGGCGGATAGATCTGATTCGTCGTCACGTCGGCTCCACGGTGGATTGCGACAACAGAAAGGTAAACGCCTTCTCCTCGGTCAGCCGGTGCTCGAGGTCGCGCAGTCCCTTCTGCTTCTCGAGCGCGGCGCGCACGTCCGCCGCCGGGATACCGCGCCGCGCCGCGAGCTCGCCGATCCGCTGGTCGAGCTCCGCCGGGGTGGCGCGCAGCGCGTGGTGCTCGACGACCCAGTCGAGCACGAGGTTGCGCCGGACCTGGGCCGCGGCGAGGGGCTGAAACTCTTTGGCGAAGTCGGACCAGCGGTCCTCCGGGATCCCGTACGCCTGGCCGTAGGCCCAGAGCGCGCGCTCGACGAGCGGCCGCGGCGCGACCACGCGGTTCGCCTGCACGACCTCCTCGATCAGGTCCGCCCGCACCTTCGCGTCTGCCTCGCGTACGGCCTCCTGCTCCAGGTCCACGCGCACGGCGCGGCGCAACGCGTCGAGCGAGTCGAAGTCGCCGACCTCACGGGCGAACGCGTCGTCCAGCTCGGGGAGCTGTTGGCGCTTCACCTCGTTCAGCGTGACGCGGATGTCGCGCGTCTGACCGCGCTTCTCCACGTCGGCAAAGTCGGCGGGAAACCGCACCGTCGCGTCGAGCGTCTCCCCCGGCACCATCCCCATGATCCGTTCCTCGACCTCGGGGATGGCCCGGCCCTGGCCGAGCACGAGCTCGTGGGGCTGGGGGTCCTTCACCTGATCGCCCTCGCGGGTGGCGATCGTGACGTGGACGAGGTCTTTGAGCCGCGGCTTCTCGCCCAGGACCGGCACCCACGGCGCCTTGCGTTCGCGCAGGTCGTCGAGCTGCGCCTGCACCTGCGCGTCGGTGACGGGGGGGACCGTGCGCTTCAGATGGAACTTGCCGATGCGCTCCAGTTTGATGTCGGGCTTCAGCTCCACGTGGAATTCGAAGGTGACCGGTGCCCCGATTTCCCATTTGAGGTTGTGGACATGGGGATCGGCGATCGGCTGCAGCGCCTCTTGGGCGAGCGCGGCCTTCCAGCTCTCGCGAATCAGCGCCTGCAGCGTCTCCTGCCGGATATCGTCGGCGAAATGCTTCTTGACGAGCGCGGGGGGCGCCTTGCCGCGCCGGAAGCCCGGCAGCCGCGCGCGGCGTTGGTAGGCCGTCGTAGCGCGCGCTTCGGCCTCCTGCACCTGCTCAACGGGCACGGTGACGGCGAGCGAGGCGGCGCCGGGCTCCTCGGCAGTCTTGCGGACCTGAATGGTGGCCATGCTCGGATAAATCTAACCTGTCCGAGAGGCGGGGCGGGCGGCGGCGCTATACGGTGCGCCGCAAGCTCCGGATCCGGTGGTGCTGACGCACGCCCGGCGCAATGTCGTCGTTCCGAATCACGCTGATCGCCCCGTCGGGCTCGAGCACCGCGAGCATCACGTCGGTGACATCCGGCACGCCGTGCTCGCGCAGCGCCTGGCGCAGCTCGTCGTGCGTGATCCCGGCGCGGCGCAAGTGAGTGTCGAGCATCTCGCCGCGGTGGATCAGCATGATGCCTTCGCCACCGAGCAGCTTGGCGATGCTGCGGGAGCGCAAGCGCCACCAGTCGATCACCAGGTGCCAGCCGATCAGCACCCCCGCCGCGACGAGTCCCCCCGCGAGGCTCGTGTCCGGCCCCACCATGGCGTTCTGGACGGCGTTGGCGATAATGAGCAGCAGTACGAAGTCGAAGGTCGACATCTGGCCGAGCTGGCGCGCGCCGGTGAGGCGGATCCCTGCGAGCAGGGCGAAGTAGATAATCGACGTGCGCAGCGCAACGTCGAGCAGCACCGGCCAGGGGGCGGTCATGCGCGTGAATCCACGACTTCTGGGATCGAGTCGTCGGGCATCGAAATCGTGAGTAATCCCGACCACGGTATCGGGGGCGCCTCGAGAGTCTGGGCGAACCCTGTAGTGTGCACGTGGCGGTGTCGAGAGTCTCTCATTGACGGAGCGCGATCAAGCATTTCGGGTGTGGCTGTCGATCGGGATCGCGATGCTCTGGTAGGTGCGTTGTTCACGATGCGGACCGTGAACTTCCTGCGCACGGCCCAGCACGCACAGGGCACGATCATCTCGCGAGACCCAACGTGGGGGGTCATGCCACTTCGTGGTGACCGTGGCGTTCCCTGCTGGAGGGAA
Organism: Gemmatimonadales bacterium; assembly: GCA_036270795.1. GTDB lineage: Bacteria > Gemmatimonadota > Gemmatimonadetes > Gemmatimonadales > GWC2-71-9 > AG41. The sequence continues at coordinate 10,222 of DATBBW010000059.1, forward strand.
CAGCGTCCGATTTCACGAGTGCGTTCAGATTTGTACCTTTCGCTTCCCTTACGGTCAGGCCGTTCCCGTCCTCTACAATCCCCAGCTTCCCGAATCAGGCGATTTTTGTCGTCCGATCCAGACCGTTCGACGCGTCCAATGCTCAGAGCAAGCCCGGAGGCACCCAACACCAAACGACGTAGTCGGCGATGCGACCGGAGGGACTCGAACCCCACGGGTTGCGCCACCCAGGATCTTAGGAGCGAGCCCAGTCTCGCACCATCGGACGCATCACCGGTTCATCAGCGCGAATGCGACAGGTCAGCGCTTGGGCAGCGGCTACGGCCTCGGCAGGAGCGTCGAGCTGGGGCGGCAGGGGATCAGCGGCCAGCCGATGAGGGCGTCACCCCAGTGCTCGTGCGATGATGGGCACCCACGTCTCTGGACGGTCCAATGGTGCATTGTAATTGACACGGCGGAGCCGCTCGCGAACGGGATTCAGAGCCAGGATCGTCCCGTCGGGATAGTTCGCCCGCAGCCAAGCGACCAATTCGTCTCGGGTCCTCTTGGGCGCGGCATGGGCGACGATAAAGAGGTCGTAATGCTGAGGTGAGTCTGTTAGGACGCGCTTTGCCCGCTCGTTGCCAATCACCGTCGTTACGCGATAACCCCGACGCGTGAGCTCTTCAGACCTCGCAATGCCCAACGCCTCGGTGTATGCGACTTGAAAGATCCGTTTGCGCGCTCGTTCCAGTACCAGCGGGACATTCACCTGCGCGACCACGTGGCGGGTGCGCGTGTGGATGGCAAGGAGTTCGTTGGTTGTCCGCTTCGCGAGTCTGGAGAGTTCCTCCCACGCAGCCTCAAGCCCAGACTGGGAGTCGCGCCGCACCCTGGACCCATCGGGCAAGACCTCGAACACATCGTATTCGAGCGAGGACAGCTCGCCCCTCTCTCGTGCCACATTGCCAATGCCCTGGCCCTTCCGCTCGAACTCAAAGACGCCGCCGCACTGCCCACACGACATCCGCTCCGACAGCGTGCCCACCGCGACGCGTTCGGCGCAGTTCGGGCAGACGGCACAGTGCCCTCCGTCGAGGACCGTCCATTTGCTCGGGGGCGTGTCGACGATTTCTAGGAAGGATAGCCGCACGACTAGCGGCTTTTGACGTACAACCAGGACGACCTCATCCAGCCCGCAGCTCAACACCGGATACCAGGCTCCCCGGCGCAGGTGCCTCTGCTGCGCGTCGTCCCGCACGCGAGCCCACCTCCGAACGGAGAGTCTGTCGAGCCGTTCCACCCCGCCTCAACTCATGCCCGAGAGGAAACTGCACGTTCGGCACGCTGTTGCACGTAGTCTACACCCACTTCCCCTGACCGCAAGCGCCCGATTGTTCGCGTCACCGCGAGGCGTTGAGGCTGTGTGGGTCCCACGAGGGTCCCCACGGGGTTGACGCGCGAAGGGCCCCTCGATTGCGGGGGGCCCTAAGTGTTACGGCGGTGCGGAAATGCGACCGGAGGGACTCGAACCCCCACGGGTTGCCCCACAGGATCCTAAGTCCTGCGCGTCTACCAGTTCCGCCACGGTCGCGCGATTGCCACACCTCAACCTATGTGGTCACCTGGTATCTGGGGAGTCTCACGTAGCTGTGAAGCGGGACGCGCTAGCGATCGGGCGGACCGTCGTGGGCAGGGGGAGCCTTGCCATTCCTGAAGCCCTGTCGGTGCCGTATCTCTCTCTAGACGAGCATATTGTCCACGGGCGGGCATATTCCTAGCGGTGAAACGGTTGGCCGATGAGCGGGTGCCCGGTTGATGAGGAGGGTCCCATGACGTCACGTCGCGATTTCATTGCCGGGCTCGGGGCGGGCGCCCTGAGCGCGGGTGTGCCGCTGGGCAAGCTCGCGCACGGGCTCGAGCCGCCGCTCTACCCGCCCATGAACTTGTCGCGCTTCGCCACCCCCGTCACGCCGGCGCCGAGCGACATCAAGTGGGGGTGCGCTGCCATTACCTGGGGTGGGAACGACATGCAGGCAATCGAGGACATCGCGGCCCTCGGCTTCGCGGGCATCCAGCTCCGCTCCAACGTCCTGACACAATTTGGCACTCGGCCCGCGGCGCTGCGCGAGTTGCTCGCACAGCACCATCTGACGCTGGCCGCGTTCTCGAGCGGAGCTGTGCCGGTCGAGCCGACGCTCGAGGCGGAGACCGTCGCGAGCCACACGAGTCATGCGCGATTCGTCCACGACGTTGGTGGACTGTACTTGCAGGTCACTGACGAGCGCCCCCGGGGGCGCCCGGTCGTCGCCGCGGATTACGAGCGGCTCGGCCGGCTCCTGACGGCGATCGGCCGCGCAAGCGCGGATCTCGGCGTCTCGCTCGGCTATCACAACCACGTGGGCGCGCTCGGGGAGGGCCCGGACGCGGTTGACCGGATTCTCGCCGCAGCGGATCCGCGCTACGTCAAGCTGCTGCTCGACGTGGCGCACTATCAGCAGGGCGGGGGCGACCCCGTCCAGGCGATCCGCCGCTACCACGATCGCCTGCTGCTCCTGCACATCAAGGATCTCGAGAGCCCGGCGCCGGGGAGCCCGTACCGCTTCGTCGAGCTGGGGCGCGGTAAGGTCGATCTGGCCGGCGTGTTCGCCGCGCTCGAGGCGGTGAAGTTCCGCGGCTGGGCCGTGGTCGAGCTGGACGCCGTGCCCGACAACGCGCGCACCCCCAAGGAATCGGCGCGCATCAGCAAGCAGTTCCTCGAAGGGCGCCTCGGCGTCTGGCAGCCCTCCCCCAGAGCGGCGCCCTGAGCATGACCCCATTCCGGTTATCCGTGCTGACGGACGAGATCACCCAGGACCTGGGACGCGCCTGCGAGATCGCCGCGCGCGAGTTCGGTCTCGGCTACGTCGAGCTCCGGGGCGCGTTCAACAAGAACATCCTGAACTGGGATGCGCACGACGTCGCCGAGGCCCGCCGGACCCTGGAGCGCTATCGGCTGCGGGTCTCGGAGCTGGCGTCGCCCATCTTCAAAGTCGATTGGCCGGGGGCGCCCAAGTCAACCTTCAGTCCGAGCGGCCCGCAGTTCAGTGCGGATTTCACCTACGCGCAGCAGGACGAGTTGCTCGGCCGAGCCGTCGACTTGGCGCACGCCTTCCAGACGCCCTACGTGCGCGTCTTCGACTTCTGGCGACTCGAGGACCAGGCGCCCTACCGAGCGGCCATGGACGATCGGCTCCGCCAGGCGGCGATCGCGGCGGGGCAGCGGGGCGTGACGCTGACGATCGAGAACGAGGCCGCGTGCAACACCGCGACCGGGGCGGAGGCGGGACGCCTGCTGGCGGCAGTCACCGAGCGGTCGCTGATGCTCAACTGGGACGCCGGCAACGCTACGGCCAAAGGCGAGACGGCGTACCCCGATGGCTACGCCAAGCTGCCCAAGGATCGGATCGCCCATCTGCATTGCAAGGACGTGGTGCGCACGCCCGATGGGAAGACCGCCTGGGCGGCGATGGGCAGGGGCATCATTGACTGGGTGGGCCAGTTCCGCGCCTTGAAGCGCGATGGCTACCGGGGCGTGCTCTCGCTGGAAACGCACTGGCGCGGCGCCGGAACCCCCGAGGAATCGAGCCGCCAAAGCATGGCCGGCATGAAGCAGCTCCTGAAGCAGGTGGAGTGACGGGCGGTCGTATTGCGGGTGCCGCGCAGCGGCGCCGGGTATCCCCCCCCACTCTGGTAGACACGGCCCGCAACACCGTCGCTATCGACATCGGCGATCCGTGGAGGTCTGATTCGCTTTCGCACTGAGGAGGAACTCATGGCCAAGAAGCAGCTCGGACGTAGGGAGTTCGTCGGCCAGGCGGCCGCCGCAGGCTTCGGTGCGTTGGCGCTTTCTCCCGCGGCCCGCGTCCTCGGCGCCAATGATCGGGTCCGGTTGGGCATCATTGGGGCCGGCGCGCGCGGCCAGGACCTGATCGCGCAGGCCTTGAAGCTGCCGCAGGTGGAGCTCGTGGCTGTGGCCGACGTGTACGCCCGACGCCACGATGAGGTACGTCGTGTCGTGCCCGGTGTGCGCGCGTTCACCGATCACCACAAGTTGCTCGACTTGAAGGACGTCGACGCGGTCCTCGTGGCCTCGCCGCTCCATTGCCACGCGCGACACTTCCTGGACACCATCGCGGCGGGCAAGGACCTGTATGCCGAAAAGACGATGACCTGGTCGCTGGCAGAGGCAGACGCGTGCCACACCGCCGCGGCTCGATCCGACCGCGTGATTCAGATCGGCCTCCAACATGTGAGCACGGGAGCGTTCGCCGACGCGCGACAGTGGATCAAGGACGGCCTGGTCGGCAAAGTCACATCGGTCGAGTCGTGGATGAGCCGCAATACGCCGCGCGGCCACGGGCAGTGGGTGCGGCCCGTGCCGAGTGACTGTACCGCGGACTGGGTCGCCTGGGACCTCTTTCTCAACGGCCGGCCGCCGCGGCCGTTCGACGGGTACCGGTTCATCAATTGGCGGCTGTTCTGGGAGTTCTCTGGCGGGAACGTCACCGAGAACATGGTGCACCAGATGTCCTGGATCATGGGGGTGCTCGACCTGCCGCTCCCCACGGCCGCGTACATGTCGGGTGGTATCTACTCGGAGAAGGATGGCCGCGAGGTGCCGGACACGATCGCGGTGACACTCGATTTCCCGAACGACCTGCTCGTCACCTGGCACTCGACATTCAGCAACAGTCACTACGGGCTCGGCGAGCGCGTGCTCGGCTCGCAGGGCACGATCGAACGGCTGAGCGGGTCGACCGACATGGTCACCGGGCGGTTGCAGTCGGGGTGGCACCTCTACCCCGAGAGGGCGAATAGTGCGGGGGGGGCTACTCTCGTCGGCCAGGCGCCCGACCAGGATCACATGGGCAACTTCATCGACTGCGTGCGCTCGCGGAAACAGCCCAACGCGCCGGTCGAGATCGGGTACCGCTCGGCCGTCGCCGCGCATATGGCGAACCTGGCGTACCGCGAGAAACGCCGCGTCACGCTCGAGGCGGCGCTGTCGTCCGTGGGCGCTCGCAACGGCTAAAGCGGGGGCGCGAGCGGCCGGCGACGATCGGGGACGAGGCCTGGATGTGGGGACGGCTCACGACGCGAGCGGCTACCCTGCGCCTCAGGCTTCTCCCTTGCGGCGCCGCTTCGTCGGCTTCTCCTGCTCGCTCCGCGTCGCCCCCGCATGCATGACGCGATCGCGGCCCTCCCCCTTCGCGCGATACATCGCGCCGTCGGCGCTCTCGATGAGCTCCTCCGGCGTGTCGCCGTGGGACGGATACTCGGCGACCCCGATGCTGACCGACACCTTCCCGCCGCCAAACTCTTCAGTGGCGACGCGCGCGCGGACCCGCTCGGCGACGCTGGCGGCGGTCGCGATCGACGCCTCGATCAGCATCACGACGAACTCCTCCCCGCCGTAGCGCGCCACGCTGTCCACGCCGCGCGTGGTCTTGCGCAGAATCTCCGCGATTTTCACAAGCGCCGCGTCCCCCGCGAGGTGGCCGTGCGTGTCGTTGTACTGCTTGAAGTGATCGACGTCGGCCATGAGCACCGAGAACGTGCGCCGGAGCCGCCGCGAGCGCTGGACCTCGTTCGCGAGCGTCCCCATCAGGTGCCGCCGGTTGTACAGCCCGGTGAGCGCATCGGTCACGGAGAGCCGCTCCAGCTCCCCCTGGCCCTCGCGCTCCCGCGCCCGCATCACGAGGTGGCTGAACGCCCGCGCCAGGTACCCGACTTCGCCGGTGCCCCCGGCGGGCAGATCGACGGAGAGGTCCCCGGCCGCCACCTTGGCCGCAGCGCCGGCGAGCCGTTCGAGCGGGCGTACGATCATGAGTCCCAGGACGACGGCGATCAACCCGATGGCCGCGAACAGCACCACAAGCGTCGCCACCGTGTCGGTGCGGAGCCGGGCCAGCGGGCGGAAGGCGTCGGCCCGCGGCATCTCGGTCACGGCCGCCCAGCGGAGCTGCGGCACGCGCCGCAGCGCCCCGAGGACCTCCCGGCCGTCCCCGCGGCGATACACGACCGTGCTGCCTTCCTTGTCGACCAGCGCCTGGGCCATCGTTTTCGGGAGCTTCGTCCGCATGAGCTCCGCCGAGCTCCCCCGGGAGCTCATCACGAGCTTGCCCTGATCCGTCATCAGGTACACTTCGCCCGCGTCACCCGGCGAGAACCGCTCGAGCAGGTCGGCCGCTGCGCGCAGATTCATCTTGGCGGCGAGCGCGCCGACGAACCGCCCGTCGGGCTGGCGGATCGGCACCGCGAGCACCATCACGGCCTTGCCGAGCCCGCCGTCCCAGTAGGGGTCGCCCACGACCGCATCGCCCGTGTGGAGGCCGTTGAACCGCTCTTGGGGCAAGGGGACCCCGCTCAGCCGACCGCTACTCGTCACCACACGGCCGCGCGCGTCGACGACGAACAGCGCTTCATAGTCCGGAGCGCGCTCGCGCACAGAGGCGAGATAGTCGCGCACGCGGACGAGCGCCTGACCCCCGCCGTTGCCTTGGGTTCGGCCCAGGTTGTCTGCGATGACGTAGGATCCGGTCGCGGTGCGCAGATCCGCCAAGCGTCCGTCGAGCCACTGCGCCAGCTCGCGCGCCGTCTCGTCGCTCGCGGTGCGCAGCTCTTGATCGATCTTATCGGCGAGCAAGTCCCGCGCCTGCCGGTACGATATCACGGTCGTGATGAGCATCGGCAGGAGCGCCGTCACCACCGCGAACACCAGGATCTTGCTCCTGATGGTGTCGAGGTGGAGCGAGCGGAACGGCCGCGCGATGATCTCTGTCCAGTCGCTCAGTGGCGGGTTCCTGCGAGAGTGCAGCAAGATTCACCCCGGGGACACTCACCGGTCAAGGGCGAAGGTTGGCGCCGCCGCGAGGCTTAGCGCGCCAGCCGCCGCGCGAGCCTGACGAGATCGGGGTCGGGCGGCGGCTTCGGTGTGAGCACCCGCTCGAGCGGCAGCGCGGCGATCACGCCCTTCACGAGGGCGGCGAAGATACCCGTCTCGCCCGCGAGGAGGTGATCCACCGCAGCGGCCCCGGTGCGGCTCGCCAGCAGCCGGTCGAACGCCCCTGGCGCGCCGCCCCGCTGCACATGCCCCAGCGTCGTCGCCCGCAACTCGAAGCCGAGGCGGTCGCGGTGACTCGCGAAGTGACCCACTAACGCCGCCGCGTTCCAGCGCGCGCCCTCGGCCACGACTACCATGGCGTGGCGCTTGCCGCGCGTGTACGCATCCCGGAGCTCCGCGGCCACGGCCTCGGGATCGGTCTCCACTTCAGGGATGACAACGACATCCGCGCCGCCGGCGATCCCTGCCATGAGGGCGAGGTAGCCGCAGTCACGCCCCATCACTTCCACCACGAAGCCGCGCTGATGTGATGAGGCGGTGGTCTTGAGGCGATCGATCGCCTCGAGCGCGATGTTCAGCGCGGTGTCGACGCCGATCGTGATGTCGGCGCCGTTCACGTCGTTATCGATGGTCGACGCGACGCCGACCACCGAAAACTCGGCGGCGGCGAGCGCGTGCGCGCCCGACAATGAGCCGTTGCCGCCGATCACGATCAGGGCGTCGACGCCGTTTTGGGCCAGGACTTGGAGCGCTTGGTCTGGGCCCTGGGGTGTCTTGAACTCCGGACAGCGGGCGCTCCCGAGCATCGTGCCGCCGAGCTGGATGATCCCCGCGACGTCCCGCGCGCCGAGCGGCCGCAGCGCGCCCTCGATGAGGCCCGAGTACCCCTGCCGCACCCCAAGGACTTCCAGCCCGCGCGCGACACCGGTGCGGACCACCGCGCGGATCGCGGCGTTCATGCCGGGTGCATCCCCACCGCTCGTCAGCACTGCGACCCGCTTCACGGTCACCTCGCGGTTGCCCCCGCGAAGACGGGTGCAACCGAGTAGCGCTGCGACGCCCCGGGTTTGGGGCGGTGCGTCACGGACACGGGCTGGGGAGCCAGCCCCCGGCAAAGCCAGCCCGACACAACCCGTGGACGACGTAGGGATTGCCACGCAACAGGCGCCACACGAGGCCCGTCCGATAGTTCTCCGCCATGGCAAGGATCGGCCCTTGGTCGATCCCCAAGTAGTCGGTGTCGAACCAGCCGAGCTGGGGGTCGACCCGGCCTTGCTGGGCGGCGCCGCTTGCGGTGAAGGTGGGATTCAAGGCGTCGAGGAAGCCGTAGGTCGAGAACAGGTTGGCGCCATACGTACCGCGCAATGCCCACAGCGCGGGAATCGCGATCTCCGGGGCGAACGGGATCGATCCGCCAGCCGCAGTGGGCGCGATCGTCCCGTCGTCCGCGATGCCGGTGAAGGACGCCCCGCGGGCCCAGTAGGTGTGAAACTGGCGGGTTTGCCCGCCGAGTACGAGCGTCGTGTTCGCCGGGCCGTCGGAAGCAGTGAGCCCCCAGAGGCGGTCGCCATAGCCCTCCCAGGCGCTCGGGTTGGCGATGGCGTAGACCCGCTGCGCGTACGCAGCGCGGCGCGAGTTCTCGAAGTAATCGATGCCTTGCGCCCGCATGTAGGGATCTTGAATGCGGCGGAAGTCGATCCACACATGGCTGTACTGATGGCCGAACAGCGGCCCGAAGCCGAGATACGTCTGACCCTCGAACGTGCCCCATTGGTAGCCCGTGGTCCACGCGGTCCACGCGGTGGAGTCGACGGGATGCGTCAGGGAGCCGAGCGCCAGGATGTAGATCAGCATCGCCTCGTTGTAGCCTCGCCAATCGTACGGCAGGAACCCGCTCTCCGG
>DATBBW010000060.1:0-2338 GCA_036270795.1 Gemmatimonadales bacterium
CGGGTTGCTCCATGATCTCTTTGAGCATGAAATGGGCGTAGCCGCCGCGTTCGATCGTCGCTAGGTCCCATTCGACCTGGGTGACGGCCTTTTCTTTCTCGACCGCCTGCAGATCGAGGATGCGGTACTCGCCCGGCCGGACCACCGCGATCTCGCCGTCGTCCAGGTACACGACGGAGCGCGTGTGCGCCAGCACGGCCGACGCATCCGACGCCACGAAGTTTTCCCCGGTGCCGATCGCCACGAGCAGCGGTGAGCCGCGCCGGGCCGCAACGATCGTGTCGGGCTCCCGGGTCGACACCACGGCGATCCCGTAGGTGCCTTCGACCTGGTGCAGCGCGCCCGCCACCGCCCCGACGAGCGCGCTGCCGCGGGCGAGCAGCTCCTCCACCAGATGGGCCAGGACTTCCGTGTCGGTTTCCGAGCGGAACACGTGGCCGCGCTTGAGCAGCGCGGCGCGCAGCGCACCGGCATTCTCGATAATCCCGTTGTGGATGAGTGCGAGCGTCCCGCCGCAGTCGGTGTGCGGGTGGGCGTTGACCGTGTTCGGGGCGCCGTGCGTGGCCCAGCGCGTGTGGGCGATGCCGGTGTGGCCGGTGGGCAGCGCCTGCCCCAGCTCCTTCTCGAGCACGCTGATCTTGCCGGCGGCCTTGTGCACTTCGAGGCGGCCGTCCGCGACGACCGCGATGCCCGCCGAATCGTACCCGCGGTACTCGAGACGCTTCAGCCCCTCGAGCAGGAGCGCTGCGGCTTGCCGCGACCCGGTGTAGCCTACGATGCCGCACATAGTCGCCGTCCTTCATCCACGAGGTGCTGCGCGTCGGCGCCGGTCGGCGCTTCGGCGATGAGCCGAATGATCGGCTCGGTGTTCGAGGGCCGCACATGGAGCCAGCGGTCCCGCCACGCCAGGTGGAGCCCGTCTTGCGTGTCGACGCGCGCGTCCGGGAACCGGTGCCGCAGCGCCGCGTACACGGACGCGAGCGCCGGGCCCCCGCCAGGGCCCGCGAGTCCCCTGGGCACCTTGGCCTTGACGATGGCGTAGCGCGGCGCGGCCGCCACCAGCGCGCCCACCCGCTGTCCCACGCGCGCCAGCAGCCCGAGCACGAGGGCCGCGGCCACCGGTGCGTCGCGGCCGGCGTGGAGCGGCGCGTACATCACGCCGCCGTTGCCTTCCCCGCCAATGCGCGCGCGCAGCGCGACCATCGTGCGCGCCACATGCACCTCACCCACCGGCGTACGGACCACGCGGGCGCCCACGGCCCGGGCCGCGTCGTGGACGACCAGACTGGTCGACAGGTTGCAGACGACCGGCCCGCGGAGCCACGCCAGGAACCGGGGCAGCCGCGAGGCGCCGAACACCGCGCGCACGGCAAATGCCAGCGTGTAGTCCTCCCCGATCGGCGTGCCCGCCTCGTCGACGAGCGCCAGCCGGTCGACGTCCGGATCGACCGCCAGGCCGAGGTCCGCTCCGGAGCGCCGCACGAGGTCGCCGAGCTCTCCCAGATGCTCGGGCACGGGCTCGGGGGAGCGGGGGAAGGCCCCATCCGGGTCCAGGTTGATACCCACGATCCTGCACCCCAGGCGCTCGAGCAGGTCGGTCATCACCGGGCCGCCCGCGCCGCGCACCGTGTCGAGCGCCACTGTGAACTTCCGGTCGCGAATCCGCCCGGCGTCCACGACCGGGAGCGCCACGACGGCGGCGAGGTGGCGGGCCACGGCGTCCTGGTCGGTCGTGACCGTGCGCGGCGCCGCCGCGCGCCCCGGTGGCACCTCGTCGGCCAGGGCGAGCTGCTGCACCGCGGCACCCGCCTGGCCGTCGAGAAAGATGGCGTCCGGCCCGATGAATTTTAGCGCATTCCACTCGATCGGGTTGTGGCTGGCGGTGATCGCGATCCCCCCGCCCGCTCGGTGGTACGCGACTGCCAACTGGATGGTGGGCGTCGGCACCATGCCGACCTCGATCACGTCACAGCCGGCCGCCAGGAGTCCCTCGCGTGCGGCGCGCATGAACGTCGGTCCCGAGCGACGCGAATCGCGACCCAGGACGACGCGCGGCGTGACGCGCCGGGCCCAGTGGCCGAACCCGCGGGCCCAGCGCGTCACCACGGCGGGCGTCAGATCCTTGTCGACGATGCCGCGTACGCCCGAGACGCCTACCATCAGGGTGTCGGTCATCGCGGCACCGTAGGAACGGGCGGGAGGCGCGTCAATCGGACGCGCGTCAACTGCGTCGGGCTTCGAGCGATGACGGGGGGAGATGGAGCGGCTGCACGTCGGGCGCCGAGACGGGTAGGACCGCCTTGTCGGGGAAGGCCACGAGGAATGCCTCCACCGCCCG
>DATBBW010000061.1:0-6824 GCA_036270795.1 Gemmatimonadales bacterium
CCAGCGCGAGCCGATGAGGACATCACTGGCGGGGTCCTCCCACTGGGCCCAGTCGTCGCCGTAGTCCTCGCCGTCGGTAAATAGCAGGTCCACGCCCAGCGTGGGCGCCTTGGCCTTGAGGGCGTCCGCGATCCCGAGCAGCGCCGCGGTCCCCGACGCGCCGTCGTTGGCGCCGGGCACGGGCAGCCGCTGCTGGGCCATGTTCGCGCTCTGGTCGGCGTGGGGCCGCGTGTCCCAGTGGGCGAGGAACAACACGTGTTCGGTCGCGGCGGGCCGGAAGCGCGCCAGGAAGTTGCGCAGCGGCAGCCGGACGCCGCGCCGCGTGACGTGGGTGAACGCCTGCACCACGACAGTGTCGGCCGTGGCGCGGAGCCGCGCCAGGATCCAGTCGCCCGTGCGTTCGTGGGCGGGCGTCCCCGGGATGCGGGGGCCCAACTGCATCTGCTGTTCCAGATAGCCGAAGGCGCGGCGGCCGTCGAACTCACGCGGCCGGCTGGCGCCGCCCCGCGCCGTGCACGCCAGCAGCACGGCGACGGCGCCGGCGACGCTCGTCGCCCGGCTCATCGAATCTGCCCCACGCTGGTGTGGAGCTCCACGAACGCCGTGATCACGAGCTGCGAGGTCTTGCGGTTGGCCTGCCGTTCGTCGTTGACCAGATACGCCATTTGGAGTCCCGCGCTCAAGGATCGGGGGAAGTCTGTATTTAACGTAACCTGGGTCTGGGTTTGGCGGCTGTCCACGTAGGGCACGCAGAGCGCCTGACCCGGGGTCTGCAGGCAGGCCGTATTGTCGCTCGCCGCGTAGTGGACGGTCGTGCGAATCTCGCCTTTGAGCCGGAGCAGTTTCGCGGGGGGGCGAAACGCGAAGGCCAGATTGGCGCCTTGCTGGGCCCGCTCGGTGTGGAACCGGTTGCCCGCGTTGAGTTGATCGCTACGCGTGCGGGTGGCGTCGAACGAAGTCGAGACGCCATGGCGCCACGTGAGGGCGAGCGTGGGCCGGAGCATGCGGTCAATCGTCTCCGTGACCGTGGACCCCGACGACTCCGTGCCGAACCCAAGCTGCTCGCTCGACGTGCGCTGCTCCCGGTAGGCGAACTGGGCCGACACGCTCGTGAGCACGCGGCCCACCACGCTGTTCGCCGGCGAGATCGTCCAGCTCACGACGGTCGAGGGCCACTCGCGCGTACCGGTGCGCAGCGGGACCTGTTGGGCGGTGCGCAGGATCCAGGCGTAGCCGTCGGTCTCGCGGTAGTTGGCGCTCACGCGCAATCCCCAGGCCACGAGCACGTTGCCGGCGGCGTTCCAGTACCAGTTGTCGGCCGCCGACCCGGCGAGGAGGCCGGCATAGCTCTTGAAGGTGTCGAAGCTACCGAGCGCCAGTTGATACTCCGGGCCCGGCAGGAAGCCGGCGCGGTTGAAGGTGGACGTCTGGCTCCGCCCGTAGGACACATCCACGTTGGTGAGGCGCGCCAGCAGTTTGGTGGCGGCGGAGCTGTCCCCGAACACGCTCCGGCCCAGGGCGCGGGCGTCGAGCTGCAATCCTAGGTCCGCGTGGCGCCCGTTCGAGAACGCGGCCGGGACGTGGAAGGCACCCGCCGTGTCGCCGATGTCGCGCACCGGATCCCGGCCATTAGGGTCGCGATTGAAGGCGAAGGTGCCCGAGAGGGTAGCCCGCGGCCGGAGCCAGGTCGTGAGCTGGGGCGTCACGCTCACGAAGGTGCCGACCGTGCGCTGCGTCTCGGCCCCGACGTTGAGCCCCGCGAGGCTGCGCTGCTCCTGGCGGAACAGCCGCCCGAGCGTGGTCGAGTCGCCGTAGTCGCGCAGGTCGCGCTGGGTCGTGGCGTCCACGCGCAGCAGCACGGCGGCGAGTGGCTGGAAGTCGAGCCCGCCGGAATTGCGCCACACCTTGGTGCGCGACAGCGCGGGCACGATCAACGAATCGCCCGCCCGGGCCACGGGCACGGCATAATTGAAGCGCGTGCCCTCCGCTCCCGCCAAACTGGAGTGAAACCGGACGCCGCTCGGCGTGAGCCGGAACCGCCCCCAGCGCACCACCGGTGGCGCCAGCCCATAGTCGAGATTGAACGCGTAGTTCGACACCGTGGCCTGCGACAGGTCCGCGCGGTCGCTCCCGCTCGCGTACGTGGCCGAGAGCGCGAGCGGGTCGACGAGATAGCGCATCAGGGCCGCGCTCGAGCGGGCCGTCCGGCGCAGTAACAGGTTGTAGCTCGTCGCGCTGGACCGCGGGGTACGGAGCCCGCTCAACCCGCTGGCTTGGATATCGGTGCCCGCAAGGTAGAGTGGGTCGCTCGAGGTGGTGGCGTACTGAATGGAGAGCGGGGCGGTGATCCCCCAGCGGTCGGGCAGGAAGCGCTCGAGCCGCAGCGTCCCGCTGACGCTCGCCGCGTTCTGCGCGGTGTAGCTCGGGTCTTCCCCGAGCTGGCGAAACTGGGCGTCGCGCCGCGACCATCGGACGGCCACGTCCGCCACGTTCGCGGCCGTGAGCGTCACGTCCAGCGCCGCCGCCGTGCCCACATCCTGCACCACGTCGCTCAGCCGGATGTCGTCCACCCACAGCTCCGCTTGCTGCACGAACACCTTGGTGTCCACCCGGAGCATGCCGGCGGCGAGCTCCTGCACCGCCGCGAGATTGGGCGGGCCGGTGGCCGGATCGCGGACGTGCACGATGTAGGGCCCGTCGCACATCACGTAGGCCGAGTCCGCCGGCACGAGCGTCGTATCGGGGCAGCCGGGGTAGATGCGGGCCGAGTCGCCGCGCAGCCACGCCTGTTCGATCTTGGCGCGCAGCGCCAACCAGCGGCTGAACTCGACGACCACCTCGGGCTCCCAGGACGCGGTGCGCGCCGGGACGTGGTACAGGTAGAAGTTGTTCTGGTCCTTGCCCGCCTTGATGTAGAAGTGGAGGTCGCCGTCCTCCCAGCCGGGGCCGCGCCCGCGCGCCCAGGCGCGGAGCTTCCGGTACTTGAGGAGGTTCTTGTCGCCCTCCTCCGTGAACCGCGTGAACGCCTCGGCGCGCTGCCCCCGCTCGAGGCCGGTCGCGAGCAGCCGCATCGAGCGCTCATTGATCTGCGTGGTCGCGAGCTGCAGGTTGGCGTCGACGCGGCCCGGTTGGTCGATCACTCCGGGGGGCGGCGTGTAGCCGAGGTCCCGGTTTTCCGTGCTCACGACCGAGGCGATCACCTCGCCCGTACCCGTGCCGCGATCCCCCGCGATGCCGCGGATCGGCGTGTCGGCGCGCTTGAGCCACGCCGCCCCCACGAGCCGCACCCGGGCGAGCCCGAAGAACACCTGCGGGGAGGGCTGGCCGGCGGGCGCCGTCTGGGGTGTCACCAGCGTGACACGCAGACTCTGGATCTGGCGGATGTTGACGCTGCCCAGCTGGATGGTGTCGGCGCGAAACGGGATGCGGTACAGCCGCCACCCCGCCGCGCCGTCGGGCTGGCCGGTCGCACCCTTGACGGGGATCATCCCGCCGTCGCGCACGTAAAAGCGCTCGTCGCCGATCGGGAACACGAACCGCACGAAGCTCTCGGACGTGCGCACGCCGGCCACCGAATCGAGCTGGAAGTCGCCGTCCAGGTCCTCCGTGTCCAGGAATCCGTTGTGGCGTCCGCAGCGCGAGCGCAGGTCCCCGAAAAAGAAGGTCTGCAGCACACCGCCCTGCGTCGCGCTGCACAACGGCAGGGTGTCGATCGTCGCGCCGGTCGTCGAGTCCACGATGCCATCAATCACACGGTCGGAGAGGATGCCCTCGTCGTTGATGACGGCGTCCCACGAGTGCGTCACCGGATCGCGCTCGGTGTACTCCCGATTGCGCGGCACGAACCGCTGGCCGTAGTACACCGTGTCGCCGCCCGCCGGAGTGTGCTTGAAGTACTGCGGCACCCAGGCGAGCGCGGCCTCGAACACCCCGCCGAAGTCCAACAGCACCGCCGTGTGATTGGCCATGGCCGTGCGATGGTTGTCCTCCCACACCCAGAATTCGAGGTACTCGATCCGGGAGAGATCGATCCCGGTGGTGGAAAACCCCTGCGTGATGGAGCGCCAGCGCGGCCCGTCGCGATGCGGGCGGACCCAGTTCGGATTGCCGGTGTTCACGTCGGCGAGGCCCAGTACCGTGTCCGGCTTGAGCGTGAGCCACAGGACCGGCTCGGCCGACTCCGTCTGCCCCACCAGGCGGATTTGGGGATCGATCTGTGTGGACAGGAACTGGATCGGCGTCCCGTCCGGGTTGAGGGGCCGATTCTGCCACGTGACCGCGGCCGCGTTCGTGGGATCGAACCCGGTGGGGAGAATGCCGAACCCTTCCGCCCCACGCGGGGTCGTAGGCACGCTGCCCCAGTGCCAGTCGTTCTCGGCGAGCGAGATGAAGCGTCCGCCCTCCGACTCGAACTCTTCGAGGTACGCCTGGCCGAGCTGGTTGGGGGACGGACGCGACATGGCGACTTCGGCGGACACGTTCAGGAACGACGGCGCTTCGGTGTGGACGCCGGGGAGCGCGTTCAGGGCCCGCGTGACGAACGTCGGCTGGAAGTGGAGCTCGGTCGTCACGCCCCCGATGAAATTCGACGAGGGCTCGAACCCGAGCGGCGGCCGCGTAAACGCGCTCTGCTCCTGCTGAAACAAGCCGGTGAACGCCACATTGCCGCGCTGCCCCAGGTCGTAGCGCGCGGCGAGGCCGTAGATCGACGTCGCCGCCGTGGTGAACGCGGCGCGCTCCTCGAACTGGGCCCGGACCTCGGTCGAGCCGCCCTGGAACAAGGAATCGGCGTTCTTGAACTGCAGCTGGCCGGTGACGTAGTCGATCGTGTAGTCCAGGTCGCGCGTCAGGAGGCGGCCGCCGACGAAGATCTTCTCGCTCCCATCGCGGATTTGGAAACTGTTGAGCGACAGGCTGCTGCGGTCGGCCGACGCGGAGACGTCGGCGCGCAGGTGCAGCGCGAACACCGAGGGCGGCCCCTGTGTGATGAGCAGAGGGCGCGGCGTGCGGTACAGGGAATCGTTGCGCTCCGTCGCCGCGAGCCGCGTCGGGTCCCCGAAGGGCTGCAGGTGCGGGAAGATGATGAAGAAGTCGCGGAGCGGCGCGCCTTGCTGCGGGTCGCGGGCGCGCGGAAACAGCCGGTTGTATTGGTCGAGTTTCGTGGCGTCCGTCGCGAGCGCGAGGCCGAGGTGCGCGAGGTAGGTGTCCCCGCTCAACACCGTGCGCTCGCGCTGATTCACCGTCAACGTCAGCTGGACGGTCTCGCGCACCAGCTCGCTCCCCCCCACGCGGTACGCACCGCGGATTTCGAAGCGGAAGGAGGGGGACGCGGCGGTGACGCCGAGCGCCGGGTCGTACACCAGCCGCAGGGTATCGACGACGGAGGTGTCCACCCTCGCCGCCCCGGGGAAGCTGCCAACGCAGCGCTGGCCCGGGCCGCAGCCGACGCCCCCGGCCGCGATGTAGGAGACGGCGAGATAGTCGCGCTGATCGAGGCGGTTGACGAGCGCGAACCACGCTCCGCTCGGGTCGACGTAATAGTCCTTGCCTTCCTGCAGGATCTCCCACTGGAACGGGCCGGCGCGCTCGCGCGTGCAGTCCACGGCGCGCGTGGCGCCCGGGCTGCACGCCACCGCCCGCACCCCGCCGATGTTCTGGTTGCTGCCGGCGATCGGCGCGACCCCGCGGACGCGGTACACGTGCAGGCGACCGACGCGGAGCGAGTCGGGGAGCGTCGTGGGGTCGACCGAGAGAATGTCCACGGCCGGATACCCTGGCATGAGCGCCGGGTCGACGGCGAAGAAGAACCGCCCTACCTCGTAATCGAGGTCGCGCGCCACGCGGTCGAGCGGCTGCGACGTGGTCGCCCCAACGTTGAACACGCGGTCCCGAACGATGTTGCCCTTCTGCTGCGCAAAGATGCCGCGCAGCTCCACGGGACCGACCTGGGCGATGGCCTGCAGACCGAAGTTGTTCGCGGGAATGGCCGCGCTGATGAAGCGCGACGGCGGTGCCTGAAACGTGACGTTGCCGACTTCGACGCGTCGCAGCACCTCGTCCTCGAGACCCTCATACCAGATCTGGAGGTTGTTATTGGCATCGAACTCGCGTTGGCTGTCGAAGTCGACGTTGAGATGCAGCCGACGGCCCACGACGCCCCCCGTGCGAATCGCGTACTGCGGCGCCGGCGTGATCGACGGAAACCCGGTGTTGCAGCCGGAGAGCGCGAGCTGCTGCTCGAGCGGCGAGCACTTGAGGTTCTTGAACTGATCGGCGCGCAGCTCGAAGCGGAGCCGCAGCTCCATCCCCAGCTGGGCCGCGAGTGGCGTCATGACGGGCTGGGTTTGCGTGGGCCCGAGCGGCGCTGCGGGTGCCGCCAGGACCGGGGGCGGTGCCGCGCCGGCCAAGAGCCCCCGGGGTAGCCGTGCACGCACCGCCCGCGCCCAGTCCTCCCCGGCCACGGCGGGCGTCGTCGCGGGCCCAAACCGGCCGCCCGGACGGAGCGCGGCGTTGTGGGGCGGCGCGATCGGGACCCACGCAAACGCCGCGACAAACTCAGGCCGCCGTGCGGGGCCGGTGGGTGCGCCCGCATCCTGCGCGTGAGCCTGGGGTATGAGCAACGAGAGGGCGACGAGTGCGACTAGGGTCGGCCGTCGCATCACACTTGTTCAGACGTGGAGCCGCGAATATAATGGCGCGAGCGACCGTGCGCACCCTCAGCCGTTACCTTTTGCGCCAGCATCTCGCGCCGCTCGGCTTTGCCCTGGCGGCCCTCACGTCGCTGATGCTGATCAGTCAAATCGCGAAGCAGCTGTCCGGATTGC
>DATBBW010000062.1:0-25137 GCA_036270795.1 Gemmatimonadales bacterium
CGGCGAAATGGAGCGGCGGCTGGTTCAGGATGTAGGTCACGCTGTTGCGCGCGAAGATGTTCTGCTCGATCTGGACCCACACGAAGGTGAGCGTGTCGGGCGAGTGGTTGGCGTAGCGGAGCTGCTCGGTGCCGTGAACCACCGAGCCGGCCGTATCGAGCGTGGCCCGGATGACGTAGTCCGCCCGCTGCTGCCAGTAGTCGGGGCCGGGGGCGCCGGAGGCGCTCCGCACGCGATTCGCCGCCGGCAGGAGGAGCGGGCGAAACGGCGACGTATCGGCCACCGCGCCGGCCTGGAGCGCCACGGCCACCGCGGCGACGAGCTGCAGCATCGGGCTCTCCCTACTCCTGGATGAAGGTCAGCTTGAAGCCGTCCGGGTCACTCACCGCGAAGGCCCAGTCCCCCCATGGCGTGTCGGACGGTTCGCGGTCGAGCTTCCAGCCGGCCGCCTTGATCCGGCCCGCGAGCGCGTCGATGTCTTGCACCGTCGCCACCCAGAGGCGGCAACCTGCGCCCTTCTGGCGCTCGCGCCCCAGGGCGAAGTCGTCCTGGTTGAGCATCAGATCGCGGCTGCCCGCCTTCATCTGAATCCCCCGCAACGCCCCCCCGCCTTCCCACCGCTCGCCCACCGTGAACCCCAGCACGTCCCGGTACCAGGCGATGCTGCGCTCGAGATCGTTGACGGTGAACGAAGCGGCCATCGAGCGCAGCCGCAGCGACTCGGGGCTCCGACGGGAGCGCCGCTTGGGCGCGGGCCGCCGCGGCGCCCGGCGCTTCGGTTTCTGCTGCTTCGCCATCTGGGCTCCTTGTGCGCGGATGAGACGAGCGACACGTCACGGGGTGAGAAGCGTAGCGCCCCGTGGACGCCGCCGCCAGATTACCGGTCGAACCGAACTTCCAGGAGCAACGTCATGCCAACCAGTCAGGCGCAGGCGGTGTGGGAAGGCAAGCTGAAGGACGGCAAGGGGAGCTTCACCGCGGCGAGCGGCGCGTTCAGCGGCCCCTATAGCTTCGCCACGCGCTTCGAGGGCAAGAAGGGCACCAACCCCGAGGAGCTGATCGCGGCAGCGCATGCTGCCTGCTTCAGCATGGCGCTGTCGTCGGGCCTCGAGAAGGCCGGGAAGCCGGCGACGCGGATCCAGACGGATGCCGCCTGTACGTTGGAGATGGTGAACGGCACCCCGACCATCACGAAGATGGCGCTCACGGTCCGGGGCCGGGTACCAGGGCTCAACCAGGGAGAGTTCCAGAAAGCGGCCGAGGAAGCGAAACGCGGCTGCCCGGTGTCGCGAGCCCTCCAGGGCATCCCCCAGGTGACGCTCACCGCGACGCTCGAGTGAACTGGATCGTCTACCTGCTACGCTGCCGGGACGGCTCACTGTACGCTGGCATTACGAACGATTTGCCGCGGCGGCTGGCGCGCCACCGTGCCGGGACGGCGAGCGCTTACACCCGCGCGCGCCGCCCGGTCCGCCTCGTGTATCAGGAACGCCAGCCCGATCGCGGTACGGCACTGCGGCGCGAGGCGGCCCTGCGCCGTCTGTCGCGAGCGGGGAAGCTGGCGTTGGTGCGAGGACGGGGCACCCTGCGGCGGTGACGCTCGAGCGGCGCGACTGGGTCGCGCTCGGAGGCGCCCTGGCAGTCGCGGCCGTGTGCGTGCGGCTCGGCTTCTGGCAGCTCGATCGGCTGCACCAGCGCCGCGCGCGCAACGCGGCGGTCGCTGCTGCCCGTCAGCTCGCCCCGCTCGACCTGGGGCGCGGCGTCGGCCTGGACGCCGCGCGTGACCGACGCCTCCACGGCGGCGGGCGGTACGACTACGCGCACCAGCTGGTGTGGCACGGGCGCAGCTACGAGGGCATCCCCGGCGTCGACCTCCTCACGCCGCTCCGACTCGCCGACGGGGGCGTGGTCCTCGTGGACCGCGGGTGGGTGCCGTCTCCGGACGCCTATCACGTAGACCAGAGCGCGTACCGCGAGGCGGACAGCGCGGAGGTGTGGGGCTTGGCGCTGGTAGCGTCGGCCCGCAGCGACGCGAATCCCGCCAAGCTCGCGGCCGCGCTGCCCTATCCCAGTTTGCCGTTCCTGCTCCAAGAGCTGCCCCCGGCTGCGCTTACGCCACGCGCCGGGATGACAAGCACGCAGGCCCACCCCCTCCCGTTGGGGCTCCGCCGCTGGCCCGCCCCAGAGCTGTCGGACGGCCCGCACCTCTTCTACGCGATCCAATGGTTCTGCTTCGCGCTCATCATCGGGGTAGGGTCGGTGGCGCTGGTGCGCCAACGGGCCCGCGAGACCGCAGGGCGAGGGGGGACGGGGCGGTGGGAGGGGAACCGCGGCCGTCCTGGCTCGGGAAACCCGGTCTGAGGGGGGGAGGGGGGCCCCCGGGGTACCAATAACACGCTGTCCTGTCTATATTTAATGCCAGTCGCCCGCGGTGTGCGCAGTGCCCGCCGATGCACCCCGCGGGCGTTTCATGTCGCCTTGAAAGGAGCCCGCACGAGATGCCCGCAGCCCTGCCACTCAAGCAGCCCATCAAGGTCAGTCAGCTGGTCCGCCGCCGTCTGCGGGAGCTCAAGCGTACGCCACGCGAACTCGCCGAGGCCGTGAAGGTGTCTGAGGAATACATGTCGGACTTGGTCGCCGGCCGGCGCCGTCCCCCGGCGCCGGGTCGCACCGACTTGTACGTCCCGATGGCCAAGTTCCTGCGGCTGCACCGCAATGACCTCCCGACCTGCGCGCGGGTGGAGCGCGCCGCGGACGGCACGGGCCAGCGGCGCCCCGACGCCACGGTGTGGAAGCTCGTGCTCGAGCGCTGCGACCCCGCGCGCCAGCGCTCGTTCACGCGCCGGGTGGCCAAGGCCGACGGCGTCGAGCTCGAGGCGGTGATCGTGGGGCGGTTGCTCGAAGTGGCGCAGGGATTCGTGCGCCGTCAACTGGAGGACGAGGTGGGACTCCGGGTGGCCGCGACGCGCGACGGCTGCACCTACCTGGACGCGCGGATGCGGTTGCTCGAGTTCCTCGATACGGTCGCGGACTCGCTGACCCCCGGCGAGTGCGAGGAGTTTGTGCTGCCGCGTATTGCCGCCTGGGACATCGAGCTCGAAACGCGCGCGATGCGGATCGTCCTGCGGTCCTAACCGGCGCCGGGAGAGGACCCCCAACGCAAACGGCGCCGTCCACAGGATGGCGCCGTTCGGCTTACTGGGTACCGCGCGTGGTTTACAACTTAACGACGTTCTGTGCCGCCGGGCCCTTCTGGCCCTGCACGACGTCGAACTCGACCCGCTCGCCTTCGGCCAAGGACTTGAAGCCCTGCGCCTGGATCGCGGTGTGATGCACGAAGCAGTCCTTTTCGCCGTTCTCGGGCGTGATGAAACCGAAGCCCTTCGCGTCGTTGAACCACTTCACGATACCGGTGATGCGTGCCATCTGCTGTTACTCCTGACTTAGTAGTGTTCGCGGCGGCGTGCGGACTTCGCCTTGCGACGTGCCGCAGCCTTATCCTTCCGCCGCCGCTGAGCGCCGGGGCTCTCGTAGAAGCGTTTCCGCTTCATGTCCTGGAACAGCCCAGCCTTGGTGATCTGGCGGCGGAACTTCTTCAGGACATAGTCCAATCGGTCGCTGTCGCCCACCATTACTTCCACCGCTGGCCTCGCTTCCAGAGTGTGAGCCCCCAGAAACAGCGAAGGACCGAGGCGGGTGCCCAGGTCCTTGAAGCAGTCTCTGGATGTTACGCTCGCGCCAATGATCGCAGGGTGGCGGGCGTTTGTCAACTGTGCGATGCAATGCCGCGGGTCGGGGGCCGCGCCGGGCGGGCGAGCCGCGGCCCGCTCGTCGCGCCGGACGCGCGTGGCGCGCACGCAACGGCGCACGCCGCCGCGCGGCGTTGACCTTTGTGCTGCAGGTCATTACTCTTCAGGCGCAGTATAGAACCGCGAGCTGGCATCCTTCCGAAGGACGGTCCCGCTCAGGAGCGGGCCTCACATCCGTAGGCTCAATCCCTAGGTTCGCAACAGTACTAGACCGTCGCGCCGCACGTGCGCGAGACGGCGTCGCAGGGCTCCCGGTATCCGGTCGCTCGCGACGAGTCGCGTGACGTCGCAGGGTGCGGTCTAGTTAAAAGGAGTAGTATGTCGTTCAACGCTCTCGGGCTCGCGCCCGAGCTGGTGCGCGCTGTGGCCGAAGAGGGCTACGAGCGCCCCACCCCCATTCAACTCGAGGCGATCCCGCTCGCCCTCGCCGGCCGGGACTTGATCGGCTCGGCCCAGACCGGCACGGGCAAGACGGCCGCGTTCATGTTGCCGATCCTGCAGCGCCTGGCGTCCGAGGCGACCCGCGACCACACGCTGCGGGCCCTTATCCTCGTCCCGACGCGGGAGCTCGCCGAGCAGGTGCTGCAGAGCGC
Organism: Gemmatimonadales bacterium; assembly: GCA_036270795.1. Lineage (GTDB taxonomy): Bacteria > Gemmatimonadota > Gemmatimonadetes > Gemmatimonadales > GWC2-71-9 > AG41. The sequence continues at coordinate 4,403 of DATBBW010000062.1, forward strand.
GCGTACATACGGGCGCCATCTTCAGGTGAGCGCCGCGGCGGTGTATGGCGGCGTCGGCATGGAGCCGCAGACCCGCGCGCTGAAGCATGGCGCCGATATCGTCGTGGCGACGCCGGGCCGGCTGCTCGACCACATGGAGCGCGGGCACGTGGATTTCTCGGCGCTCGAGGTGCTAGTGCTCGACGAGGCCGACCGCATGCTCGACATGGGGTTCGCCCCCGATGTCCGCCGCATCCTGCAGGCGCTCCCCGAGCGGCGCCAGACGATGCTGTTTTCGGCCACGATTTCGCCCGAGGTGGACGCGCTGGCCCGCCGGGCGCTGGACGGCCACGCGTCCGTGGAAATCGGGCGCCGCGCCCAGCCGGCGGACGGCATCGAGCACGTCGTCGTCGCGGTCGACAAGCTCCAGAAGCGCGGCGTGCTTGCCCGCATCCTGCAGGCCAAACCTGCCGGCCAAACACTCGTGTTCACCCGTACCAAGTACGGCGCCGACAAGCTCGTCACCTTCCTGCGGCGCGAGGGGATCGCGGCACACGCGATCCACGGGGATAAGGCCCAAAGCCACCGCCAGCGCACGCTGGACCAGTTTCGCAGCGGCGCGGCGGACGTCCTGGTGGCGACGGATATCGCGGCGCGGGGCATCGACGTGGATGGCATCCGTATGGTCGTCAACTTCGACGTGCCGACAGACCCCGAGGTCTACGTGCACCGGGTGGGACGCACGGCGCGGGCCGGGGCGCGCGGCCTCGCGCTCACGCTGCTCTCACCCGATGAGTGGCTGCTCATGGGGGACATCGAGAAGCTGGTGGGCCAGACGTTCCCGCGAGAAGTGATCCCGGGCTTCGAGCCGTCGGTCGCCCCGTTCCAACCCCGGGCGGTGCCGCTTGAGGTGGTGCGCCCGGCGCGCTCGGTCCGAGCCCGGGTGGGGGGCCGGCGCCGGCGCTAGGCCGGCGTCAGCCGCGCTGTTCGAGCGGCACGTAGGCGCGCTCGCCCACGCCGTTGTAGATCTGGCGCGGGCGGGCGAGCTTCTGCTCCTTGTCGAGGAGCATCTCCTGCCACTGGGCGAGCCACCCCGGCGTCCGCCCGATCGCAAACAGCACGGGGAACATATCCATCGGGAACCGCATCGCCTCGTAAATGATGCCGGAGTAGAAGTCGACGTTGGGATACAGCTTCCGGGTCACGAAGTACTCGTCCTGCAACGCAATGCGCTCGAGCTCCATCGCGAGGTCGATCAGCGGGTTCCTCCCGGTGACGTCGAACACCTCGTCCGCCACGCGTTTGATGAGCTTGGCCCGGGGATCGTAGTTCTTGTAGATGCGGTGCCCGAAGCCCATCAGCCGGAACTCGCCGCGCTTCACGCGCTCGATGTAGGCCGGGACGTTCTCCTTGGCGCCGATCTGCCGCAGCATCCGCAACACTTCCTCGTTGGCGCCGCCGTGGAGCGGCCCGTACAGGGCGGCGGCCGCGGCCGCCATTGCGGAGTAGGGATCACTCCCCGACGACCCGACGCCGCGCATCGCGCTGGTGGAGCAGTTCTGCTCGTGATCGGCATGCAGGATGAACAGCACGTCCAGGGCGTGCTCCAAGGTCTTGTTGGGCGTGTACTTCACCTCGGTCGCCTTGAACATCATGTTCAGGAAGTTGCCGGTGTAGGACAGATCGTTGTCGGGATAGGCGTACGGCATCCCGACCGAATGGCGATGGGCGAAGGCGGCGAGCGTCGGCGCCTTCGCGATGAGCCGGAAGATCTGGTTGCGCCGCGAGGTCTCGTCGTGGATCTGTTTCGCCTCGGGATAAAACGTCGACAATGCCGCCACCGTGCTCACGAACATCCCCATGGGATGCGCGTCGTGGTGGAACCCATCGATGAACTTCTTGATACTCTCATGGACGATCGTGTGATGCGTGACGTTGTAGACCCAGGTGTCGAGCTCGGCCGCCGAGGGCAGCTCGCCGTGCAGGACCAGATACGCCGTCTCCAGGAAGGTGCTGTGCGCCGCGAGTTGCTCGATCGGGTAGCCGCGGTAGCGGAGGATGCCGCGGTCGCCGTCGATGTACGTCACCGCGCTGCGACAGGCCGCGGTGTTCAGGAACCCTGGGTCGTAGGTCATGAGCCCGGGATCGTCGTCCCCGAGCTTGATCTGCTTCAGATCGATCGCGCGGATCGCCCCGTCCTGCACGGGGATCTCGTACCGCCGGCCGGTGCGATTGTCGGTGATGGCGAGAGTGCTGTTCACCACGCTAGCGCGTCCTCAGAGATGGCTCGGGAAAAGATAACTAGGTCAGAGCGATGACACGGGGCGTGGGGCCACCCTGTCGCGCGTGCCGAATCGCACTATGTTGCCACGAGCGATGACAGCTCCGACCACGACCAAGCGCGGCTCCCTCTATCCCACGCGCGTTGCCGCCGGCGCCCTGCTCGGCCAACAGCTCAGCGCCCGGGGCTACGAGGGGTGCATCCTGCTCGGCATCACGCCCGAGGGGGTCGAGATCGCCGCCCACGCGGCGAAGGCGATGGGCGCCCCGTTCGACGTCTTGGTCGCGGCGTTCATCCGCCTCGGATCGAACCTCGCCCCCATTGGGGCCATCGCGGAGGCGGCACCGTCCGAGATGGATCCGGACTTCCAGCCGAGCGGCTCCATGCTCGACAAGCTGACGTCGGCGATCGACGAGTCCCGCGCCCGGGTGAGTCAGGACCTGATCCTGTACCGCACCGAGCGGCCGGTGAAGCGGCTCGCCGGCAGGATCGCGGTGATCGTAGACGGGCAGGTGGTGTACCCGTGGAAGGTGCTGGCCGCGGCGAAAGCCGCCGAGCCGCTGCAGGCGAAACAGGTCGTCATCGCCACGCCGGTGGCGACCCAGGCCGCGGCCGACCGGATCGCCGCGCGCGATTACGAATTTGTGTGCCCGACCATCGTGCCCGACGCCCAGGGCCATCCGGCGCCCTACGGGGACGCTGCGGGCGAGACTCCCGAACGCCTCCGCAGCATCATGATCGCGCATCAAGCGGCGTGACCAAAGGCGCTCCCGCAGAGGGGCGCCGGGCCCGCCGCCCTAGGGAAGCGCCGCCGGTGCCCGGGACGCGCCCGACTCTGCCAACGCTGCCAGTTCCACCATGCCGCGTTCGAGCCAGCGGTGCTCGCCTTGGAGCACCTGCTGCGCGAGGCGGTAGGTGCGGGTATCATCGTTACGCCACAGCGTCTGGAACTTCATGCGGATGCGCGCCCGGGCCTGGCGGCAGAAGAGGTCGGCGACGGGCACGGCCCGCCGGCCCGCGGCTGGATCCTTCTTGAGGAGCCACGCGGCGCGGGCGCAGGTCGCGGCCATCGCGAACAGCTCGGCACCGACGTCCACCAGGCGGAACAGCACCGCCTGGCGATACTCGAGCTTCGGCCCGAACCGCACCATGGCGTGGAACACCCCACGCGCCAGGCGCCGCGCCCCCCGTTCGACGTAGCGCAGGTGGCCGGCGAGCGGCCCGAAGCTCGCGTACTTGGGCCAGAAGCTCCAGCCAAACCAGCGCGACGGATACCACCAGCCGTAGAACAGCGCGGCGCGCAGCAGCCCGCGCAGCCGCGCGCCGACGCTCTTGCCCGGCAGCACGACGTCGCCCGCGACCTGGAGGTGCTTGTCCACCGCCTCGCGCGCGATGAACAGGTGCATGATCTCGCTCGATCCCTCGAAGATCAAATTGATGCGGAAGTCGCGCATAATGCGTTCCACGGGCACCGGCTTCTCGCCACGCGCGCGCAGCGAGTCGGCGGTCTCATAGCCGCGCCCCCCCCGGATCTGCACCGTCTCGTCGATGATGCGCCAGCCGCCTTCGGAGTTGTAGAGCTTCGCGATGGCCGCCTCGAGCCGGATGTCGTAGCCGCCGCGGTCGGCCATCGCGCCGCACAGCTCGGCCACCGCCTCCATCGCGAACGTGCTGGCCGCCATCATCCCGATCTTCTGCGCCACGGCATCGTGCTTGCCGATGGCGCGGCCCCACTGCACTCGCTCGCTCGCCCACTCGCGGGCGATCTCGAGGCAGCGCTTGGCCGCCGCCACCGATGAGATGGGCAGCGTCAAGCGCCCGGTGTTGAGGGTGATCAGGGCCAGCTTGAGCCCCCGCCCCTCGCCCCACAGCACGTTCTCCCGCGGCACCCGGACGTTCTTGAAGGAGATCACACCGTTGTAGATGGCCTTCAACCCCATGAAGTGGCAGCGGTGCTCGACTGTCACCCCGGGCCACGCCGTCTCCACGATGAACGCCGTGATCTGCCGCTTTTCCTTGCCGTTCACGACCTTGGAGGGTGTCCGCGCCATCACCGCCAGCAGCTCGGCCTTGGTCCCGTTGGTACACCACAGCTTCTCACCGTTGAGGATCCACGCCTGCCCGTCCTCACTCGGCACGGCGAGCGTCTCCATCGCCGCCGGGTCCGAGCCGACGCCCGATTCCGTTAGGGCGAAGGCCGAAATCGCGCCGCGGGCGAGCCGCGGAAAGTATTGCTGCTTCTGGGCCTCGCTCCCGAACAGCTTGAGCGGCTGCGGCACGCCGATCGACTGGTGCGCCGAGAGCAGCGCCGTGAGCGAGCCGTCGACCGATGAAACGAGCTCGATCGCCTTCATGTAGGAGAGCTGCGACAGGCCGAGCCCGCCGTACTCGCGCGGGATCTTGATCCCGAAGGCCCCGAGCTCACGCAGCCCCTGGATCACGTCGTCCGGAATCTCGCCCTCGCGGTCGATGCGGTCGGAGTCGACGCGCTCGCGCAGGAACCGCTCCAGTTGCTCGAGGAACGGGCGGGCGCGCTCGGCGTCGTCGGGCGCCTGCTCGGGGTAGGGATGGACCAGGTTCATGTCGAGTCGGCCGAGGAACAGATCGCGTACGAAGCTCGGCGCGGCCCACTCCTGCTCGCGCGCGGCTTCCGCGACTTCTCGCGCCTCGTCGGCGCTGACCTGACGTGGTGCAGCGGGAGCGGTGGTGGCCATGACGTCCTCCTGCGGAAACATAAACGCCTTGACAGGGCGGCGGTGAGGGGGAGATTCGCCTCGCCTTCACAGGAGCTGCCGATGCGTCGCTTGTTGCCCGTGGCCCTCGCGCTCATTCGCTGGGCGCCCCTCACCGCCCAGGCGCCCGGGACGCCCCCACCGCGGCCCTCCGCCACGGCCCCCGCCCTGGTGCTCGTGCGCGCGGGCCGCCTGATCGACGGCCGCGCCGACGCGGCGCGCACGGGCGTCGGCATCCTGGTCGAAGGCGAGCGCATCAAGGCCGTGGGACCGGTGGCGCAGGTCGAGGCGCAGGCGAAGGGCGCTCGGGTGATCGATCTGTCCCGGCTGACGGTGCTGCCGGGGTTCATCGACACGCACACGCACCTGCTGCTGCAAGGCGATCCGACGGCGCAGTCCTACGACGAGCAGCTCCTGTACCAGTCCATCGCCTACCGCGCGATTCTCGCCGCCCGCAACGCCCGCCTCGCGCTGGAGCACGGCTTCACGGCGCTCCGCGACCTCGAGACGGAGGGCGCGATGTATGCCGACGTCGACCTCAAACGCGCGATCAACCGCGGCGAGGTCCCCGGGCCTCGCATCTTCGCTTCGACCCGCGCCATGGCGCCGACGGGGATGTACCCCATCGTCTCCGACAACTGGGAACTCGAGCTCCCGCACGGCGTCCAGCCGGTGGATGGGGTCGACGGCGCGCGCCGCGCGGTGCGCGAGCAGGTGGCGCACGGGGCGGATTGGATCAAGTTCTACGCCGATCGGCGCTACTACTTCACCCCCGACTCGGTGCTCCACAGCTGGGTGAACTTTACCGACGACGAAGCCCGCGCCATCGTGGACGAGGCGCACCGCCTGGGCCGTCACGTCGCGGCGCACGCCATCGGCGCCGACGGCATCGCCGCGGCGCTGCGTGCCGGGGTGAACACCGTCGAGCATGGCGACGGGATGACCGACTCGCTGATCGACGTGCTCGTCGCGCGCGGCGTGTACTGGGTCCCCACCGTGACCGTCAGCCACTACGTGGCGGGGCCGCGCGGCGGCCCGTGGGGCGCGATGGTCGAGCGCCAACGGGTGGCCCTCCAGCGGGGCCTCAAGAAGGGCGTCAAAATCGTACTCGGGACCGATGTCGGCGGGTTTCCCTGGACCGAGATCAACCAGGCGAAGGAGTTCGAGTACTACGTGCAGTTCGGCATGACGCCGATGCAAGCCATCAAGTCGGGCACCTCGGCCGCAGCCGAGCTGCTGGGCCAGCCCGACCTGGGGGTCGTCGCTCCCGGGGCATACGCCGATTTGGTGGCCGTGGCGGGCGACCCGCTGCAGGACATTACGGAACTCCAGCGGGTTCGGTTCGTTATGAAAGGCGGGGTCACCTATGTGTCGCAATAGTGCGGCGCGCGCGCTGGCTTAGCCTCGCTCTCGCGCTCGGCGCCGCCCGGGGCGGCGCGGGGCAGCTCGCCCCGCCGGGGACCGGCGGCGTCGGGTCGTTGGCGAGCGCCCTGAAGCAGCTGGGCGCGAACCGACGCGTGCTCATGATCGGCGCCCACCCCGACGACGAGAACACGGAGCTGCTCGCGATCCTGTCGCGTGGCCTGGGGGTCCAGGCCGCTTACCTGTCGCTGAGCCGGGGCGAAGGCGGGCAGAACCTCATCGGCACGCAGCTCGGCCCCGAGCTCGGCCTCATCCGCACCGAGGAGCTCCTCGCCGCCCGCCAGCTCGACGGCGCGCGGCAGTACTTCACGCGGGCGTACGACTTCGGCTTCTCGAAGACGGCGGAGGAGACGTTCCGCTTCTGGCCGCGCGATTCACTGCTCGCGGACGTGCTCGCGGTGATCCGCCGGTTCCGACCGCAGGTCCTCGTCTCCATCTTCTCGGGCACGCCGCGCGACGGCCACGGCCAGCACCAGGTGGCGGGCCTCGTCACCCGCCAGGCGTTCGAGCTGTTGCGCGACTCGAGCTGGGGCCCGGTCAAGCTGTACCGCGCCAGTTGGTTCGATACGGCCGGGACCACTCTGCGGCTCGATGGCGGCGCGCTCGATCCCCTCACGGGCTTTTCTTATCACCAGATCGCCATGGCGGGCCGCAGCCGGCACCGCTCACAAGACATGGGACAGCTCGAGCGGCCCGGACCGAGTACCACGCGTCTCGCCTTCGTCGCCTGGCGGAACCGGGCGGGGGCCGCGGGTGCCGCTGGGAGTTCGGCGACTGGAGGCGCCCGGAGCGGGCCGGACGACGACGGCGGCGGACTGTTTGCGGGCGTGGACACGGTGCTGCACGGCACGGGGCGGTACGCGGCGCTCGTCGACTCGGCGCGCGCCCGCCTCAACCCCGCGCGGCCCGGGGCGATCGTCCCGCTGCTGGCGCGCGCGCTGCACGAGCTGCGGCGTGGGGCCGCGGCGGGCAGGGACGAGGGAGCACGGGAGGGCGCAACACCGGTCGAGGAGGACCCCGTGGCCGAGCAGGGCGAGATGCTCGCGCGGGCGCTCGCCGCCGCCGCAGGGGTGGTGGTCGACGGGGTGGCGGACGACGGCATCGTCGTCCCCGGCGAACAACTGCAGGTGGAAGCCACGGTGTGGAACGCGGGAGCGGACGCGGTGCCCCTGGCCGGCGTCGCCCTGCGGGCGCCGAGCGGATGGCACGTGACACCGGTCGCGAGTCCCGACCCGAGCGTGGCCCCGGAGCGCGTCGCCACCGCACGCTATAGCGTCACGGTGGCCGCCGACGCACCGCGGTCCCAGCCCTACTTCCTGCGGCGCCCCTTGAGCGGCGCGTTGTACGACTGGACGGGAGTGCCGCCCGCGTGGCGCGGGCTGCCCGCCGAACCGCCCCTGCTCGAGGTGGCCGCGCGCGTCACTATCGCGGGTGAGCCGATCATGCTGCGCCGCGAGGTGGTGTATCAGTATCGCGATCAGGGCATCGGCGAGGTGCGGCGCCCGATCTTCGTCACGCAGCCGTTCGACGTCGTCGTGACCCCGGACCTCGTCGTGTGGCCGATCGACGGGGCGGCGGGCGGCCCCCGGCACTTCACGGTGACGGTGACGAACCGCACCCGCGGACCGGCCGCGACCCTGGTGCTCCTCACCGCGCCGCCCGGGTGGGCGGCCCTGCCCCCCGAGAGCCTGTCGTTCCAGCGCGAAGACGAGGCGAAGAGCCGCACCGTCACGCTCGCACTCCCCGCCGGCACGCGGCCCGGCGTCTATGCGCTCGAGGCCACGGCGCTGACGGGTGGCGCGCGCAGCGAGGGTGCCCTCAGCATCATCGACTACCCCCATATCCGGCCGCGCCCGGTCGTGCATCCCTCGACCGTGGAGGTGCGTGCCGCACGGATCTCGCTTCCCGCGCTCACGCACGTCGGCTACGTGCGGGGCGCGTCCGACCGGGTGCCCGAAGCGCTCGAGGCCGTGGGCGTGCCCATCGACCTGCTCGATGCCGATACGCTCGCCCGCGGCGATCTGTCGCGCTACGACGCGATCGTCATCGGCAGCCGGGCCTACGAGACGGATCCGGCGCTGGTCGCGAGCAACGGGCGCGTGCTGGATTACGTCCGCGCCGGTGGCCTCGTAATCGTGCAGTACCAGCAATACCCATTCGTCAACGGCACCTTCGCGCCCTACCGGCTCACGCTCGCCCGGCCGCACGATCGGGTGACGGACGAAACGGCGCCCGTAACCGCGCTCGAGCCGGCAAGCCCCGTGTTCCATGTGCCGAACGAGATCGGGCCGGATGATTGGCAGGGGTGGGTGCAGGAGCGCGGGCTCTACTTCGCCCACGAGTGGGACCCCGCCTACACCCCCCTGCTGCAGATGCACGATCCCGGCGATCCCCCGCTCGCCGGCGGCCTGCTCCAGGCCGCGCTCGGCAAGGGGACGTACGTCTATACGGGCCTCGCGTTCTTCCGGGAGCTGCCGGCCGGCGTCCCCGGCGCGTACCGGTTGTTCGCCAACCTGCTGGCGCTGAAGCGACGGAATGTCCCCTAAGCACCGAGTCCGACTCGTCGCGGCCGCCCTCCTCGTTACCGCCTGTTCGCGCGATCCCCGCACTCCCCTCGTCATCTACTCCCCCCACGGCCGCGACCTGCTGACGCTGCTGGAGCGGCATTTCGAGCAGCTCTACCCCGACGTGGACGTGCGCTGGCTCGACATGGGCTCGCAGGAGGTGTACGACCGGCTGCGCTCGGAACGTGCCAACCCGCAGGCCGACGTCTGGTTCGGCGGGCCCGCGACGATCTTCGCGCGCGGCGCGACGGACTCGCTGCTCGAGCCCTTCGCGCCCAGCTGGGCCAGCGCCATCGATCCCCACGGGCGCGGGCCCGGCGATGCCTATGCCGCCGTGTACGAAACGCCCGCCGTGATCGTCTACGCGGTGCAGGCGGTCTCGGCCGCTGCAGCGCCGCACGACTGGGATGACCTGCTGCTGCCGCGCTGGCGGGGACAGGTGTTGATCCGCGACCCGCTGGCGTCGGGCACGATGCGCGCGGTGTGGGGCATGGTCGTCGAACGCGGCCTGGCGCAGACGGGCGACACGGCGGCCGGGTTCGCCTGGCTCCGGCGGCTCGACGCCCAGACCAAGGAGTACGTGCTGAACGGGCCGCTGCTGGACCAAAAGATCGTGCGCCAGGAAGGGTTGGTGACGATCTGGGATCTCCCGGACATTCTGCTGTCGCAGCGCGACGGGCTCGCGCTCGGGTACGTCTTCCCCACGAGCGGCACGCCGGTGATCGAGGACGCGATCGGCGTGGTGCGCCACGCGCGGCACGGCGCCCAGGCCCGGGCGTGGGTCGAGTACGTGGGGAGCATGCAGGCGCAGCTGCTCGCGGCGCGGGAGGCATTCCGCCTGCCGGCGCGACGCGACGTGCCGATCGATTCGCTCCCTGCCTGGGCCCGCGCGGTGCGGCGCGACATGAAGGTCGCGCCGGTGGACTGGGATCTGCTGGCCCGGCGCGAGGCCGAATGGATGCGCTACTGGGACCAGACCGTGCGGGGGCGGGGCGCGGCACGATGAATGGGTTCGTGACGCTGGACGCCGTGCGCAAGGATTGGTCGCCCACGGTCCGCGTGGGACCGCTCGCGCTCGCGATCCCGCGCGGCGAGATCCTGGCGCTGCTCGGGCCGTCGGGCAGCGGCAAGACCACGGTGCTGCGCCTGCTCGCGGGGTTCGAGTCACCCGACGCGGGCCGGATCGAGCTGGACGGCGCAGACGTCACCGCCGTGCCACCCGCCGACCGGCGCTGCGGCATGGTGTTCCAGCACTACGCGCTGTTCCCCCACCTCGATGTGGGCGAGAACATCGCCTTCGGGTTGAGCCGCAGTGCGCGCGACGCCCGCGACCGCCGGGTGGCGGCCGCTCTGGAGCTCGTCGATCTCACCGGCTTCGAGCGCCGCAAGGTGCAGGAGCTGTCGGGCGGCCAGCAGCAGCGGGTGGCGTTGGCACGCGCCCTGGCGCCCGAACCGCGCGTGCTGCTGCTCGACGAGCCCCTCTCCAACCTCGACCCCACCCTGCGGGAACGCACCCGCCGCGAGCTGCGCGCCCTGATCAAGCGCGTCGGGATCACGACCGTGTTCGTGACGCACGAGCAGGAGGAGGCGTTCGACCTGGGGGACCGTGTGGCGGTGCTCGAGCGGGGACGGCTCGAACAAGTGGGCGCCGCCGAAGAGCTGTACGAGCGACCGGCGAGCTTGTTCGTGGCCGGCTTCGTGGGGCGGGCGAACGTAGTCCGGGGCGCCACCGCCCGCGCGCTCGGCGCGCGCGACGGCCAGGTGCTCGTGGTGCGGCCCGAGTGGCTGCGGTTCGCGGACGCGGGGCTCCCCGGGACGGTGCGCGAGCGCCGCTACAGCGGCGCGACGGCGTTGTACCAGGTCGAAACCGAGCACGGCGATCGCCTCGAGGTGCTCGCCCGGCCGGACGCCACTAAGGTCGGCGAGCGCGCTTACCTCACGGCGCTGCGCACCCTCCCGTTCGCCGACCCCGGGCGATGACACGACGCGCGGCGTTCACGCTGCTGCTCGCATGGCTCGTCCTCTACCCGATCCTCATCGTGGTCGCGGAGGCGGCCCGCGGCGACGCGATCACCACGTTCGTGTCGCGGCCGGGCGAGTGGGGCGCGCTCTGGGCCAGCGTCTGGATCTCGCTCGCGAGCGTGGTGTTGGCGGCCGCGCTGGGGATTCCGCTCGCGTTCTTGTTTGAGTGGGTCGAATTCCCGGGTCGCCGCCAGCTCGGCGCCTTGGTCGCTTTGCCGGTCGTGCTGCCGCCCTTCGTCGGCGTGATCGCGTTCCTGTTCCTGTACGGTGAGTCCGGGTTCGTGGCGCGCGCCGTGCAGGGCGCCCTGGGCCTCGCGCGGCCGCCGTGGCGGCTCCAGGGGGCGGGAGCGATCCTGCTGGTCCATGCGTACTCGATGTACGTCTACTTCTACGTGTTGACCCGCGCGGGGCTGGCACAGCTCGACGCGTCGCTCCTCGAAGCGGCGCAGGCGCTCGGCGCGGGGCGCGCCGCGACGCTGCGCCGCATCACGCTGCCCTTGCTCCGCCCGTCGCTCGCGGGCGCGACGCTCCTCGTGTTCCTGACCGCGCTCGGCTCCTTCAGCGCGCCGTACGTGTTCGGCGGCGGCTTCCGGGTGATGACCACGCAGATCGTGGCCACGAAGCTGAACGGCGAGCTGCCCCTCGCGATGGTCGAGACGGTGGCGCTCGCGCTCGTGGCCCTCGCCGGGCTCGCCGTGCTGCGCCGCTCCGAAGGGGACGACGTACTCACGGCGCTCGGCAAGGGGACGGCCCCGCGCCGCCGCCCCATCCGCCGCCCCGGCGTGCGCGCCCTCGCCACCATGGCCGGCTGGCTGTTCACGCTGCTCCTCTTACTCCCGCACCTCACGCTGGTGCTGGTGTCGCTCGTCCCCTACGGCACGTGGACGACGGAGGCACTGCCACCGGTCCTGAGCGTCGTGAACTACGCGCGCCTGTTCAGCGAGCCCGCGCGGCTCGAGCCGCTCGGGAACTCGCTCTGGATGGCGGCCGTAAGCACGCTCGGCGCCATGCTCCTGGCACTCGCGGCCGCCAGCCTCGTCGGCCGGCGGACCCCCGGGCGGTGGCGCGGGCCGATCGAGAGCCTCGTGGCGCTGCCCTGGGCGCTCCCCGGCACCGTGTTCGCCGTCGCGTTGGCGACGACGTTCAGCGTCCACCAGCCCTGGGCGCTCCGCTTCGTGCTGGTGGGGACGGTGGCCCTGTTGCCGCTCGCCTATCTGGCGCGCAGCCTCCCGATCACGGGGCGCGCCATCCTGGCCGGATACCGCCAGCTCGATCCCGCCTTGGGCGAGGCGGCGGCGAGCCTCGGGGCCCGACCCTGGAGCACGTTCCGGCGCGTCACCCTGCCACTGCTCCGGCCCGCCCTCGCCGCCGGCGGCAGCCTCGCGTTTGTCGCGGCGCTCGGCGACTTCGTGACCTCGATCGTGCTCTACACCTACGACAATCGGCCCATCTCGATCGAGATCATGTCCAGCCTCCGCGTGTCGGAGCTCGGAATCGCCGCCGCCTTCGGCGTCATCCTCATGCTCGTGAGCGCGGTCGTGCTGGGCGTGGGAGCGAGACGATGAAACGCATGGCCGTCCTCATGGCCGTCGCCTTCGTCGACATGATCGGGCTGATGCTCGTTCTGCCGCTGCTCGCCCTGTATGCCCAGCGCCTGCAGGCGGATCCGACGACCATCGGGATCCTCACGGCCTCGTTTCCGGTCGCTCAGCTCTTGGCCTCGCCGGTGTGGGGCCGTGTGTCGGACCGCTACGGCCGCCGGCCCGCGCTGCTCGTCGGTCTCACCGCCTCGGCGATCGCCTACGTGATCTTCGGGTTCGCCGGCACGCTCTGGCTCCTGTTCGTGTCGCGCTTCGTCCAGGGGCTGGGTGGCGGCACGACGGGAGTCGCCCAGGCGTACGTCGCCGACACCATGGCCCCGCACGAGCGGGCCAAGGCCCTGGGATGGCTCTCCGCGGCGACGAGCCTCGGCGTTCTAATCGGGCCCGTCATCGGCTCGTTCACCGCGCGCTGGGGGTGGGAGGCGCCGGGCCTCGTGGCGGCCGGGTTGTGCCTGTGCAACGTGGTGTTCGCCTGGAAGTGGCTCCCCGAGTCGCGCGTCCTCCCGTCCGAGGTCACGACCACCCGGGGGCATGTCGTGCCGCCCCCCGTCCCCCGCCCGGTGCGGCGCGCGGTCTGGGACGTGATCCGCCACCCCGGGCGGCCCGCCGCCCGGCTGATTTGGATCTACGCAGTGGCAATGCTCGCCTATAACTCTACGCCCGCCGTCTTCACGCTGTACCTGTCGTGGCGCTTCGGGATCGATGTCACGAACATCGGATGGTTCTTCACCGTGTTTGGCGGCGTGGGCGTCCTCATGCGGGCGTTCGTCGTCGGGCCCATCAATGACCGCCTGGGGGAGGTGCGCACCCTGCGGCTGGGCGCCGTGTTGTACGCCCTCGGCTACGCGCTCCTGCCGCTAGCGTCGTCCGTACCCGTGTTCCTCTTGTTTCAAGTCTTCTTGCCGCTCGGGACCGCGCTGCTCTTCCCCGCGAACTCCGCCCTGGTCAGTCACCGGACTGATCAACACGAGTTCGGCCTGATGATGGGCGTACAACAGGCGATGCGGGGGGTCGCGAGCGTGATCGGCCCCATTTGGGCGGGGTTCGCCTACCAGCATCTCGGGCCGAGCGTGCCGTTCTACGCCTGCGCCGTGATCATCGCGTGCGCCTTGCTGCTCGCTACCCGGGGGCCCGCGCGCGAACCCGTGGCGGCTACGGCCTGACGCCCGACGACGTTAGTTTTGGCAGCATGATGCCCTTGCTCTGCTCGCTCCTCGCTGGAGCGGGACTCGCGCCCAGTCAGCGGCCCCGCCTCGTCGTCATCGTCACTGTGGACCAGCTGCGTCCCGATTACCTCGAGCGCTATCGCCCGCAGCTCCTGGGCGGGCTGGCCCTGCTCCTGAAGCAGGGCGCGGTTTTCACCGACGCCTATCAGGACCACGCCGTCACCGAGACCGCCCCGGGCCACGCCACGATCCTCGCGGGGCGTTGGCCGGCGCACACCGGCATCATCCGCAACTCGGTGGGCGTCCAAGACTCGACGGCGCCGCTGCTCGGCGTGGCGGGACCCGGCGCGTCCCCGGCGCGCTTCCGGGGCACCACGCTGTTCGATTGGCTCCATGCGGCGGAGCCCGGCGCCCGGGCGTTATCGGTCTCGCGCAAGGACCGCGGGGCCATCCTGCCGCTCGGCAGCGCGCGCCAGCAGGTGTACTGGTATGAGGCGGGGCTGTTCACAACCAGCCGCTACTACGCGGACACACTCCCGGCGTGGGTGCGGGCGTTCAACGCCCGGCGCATTCCGTTCCAGATGGCCGGCCGCGCGTGGACGCTGCTCCTACCCGAGCGTGCCTATCCCGAGCCCGACAGCGAGCCGTACGAGAACGGCGGCCACGACGTCACCTTCCCCCACCGCCTGCCCGCCGACAGCGCGCAGGCGGCGCGCGCCCTCGCGGGCATCCCCACCATGGATTCGCTCACCCTCGCCTTCGCGCTCGACGGGGTGCGGGCGCTCGAGTTGGGCGCCCGCGGCGCCAGCGACCTGCTCGCGGTGAGCCTCTCGACGACCGACGCCGTCGGCCACGCCTACGGCCCGGACTCGCGGGAAATCCACGACCAGGTGGTGCGCCTGGACCGCTACCTCGGCTGGTTCTTCGAGCAGCTGTTCGTGCGCTATAGCCGCGACAATGTCCTGATCGTGTTGACGGCCGACCACGGCGTGACGCCGTTTCCCGAACGCTCGAGCGCGCTCGGGCACCGCGGCGCCGTGCGCGTCGCCCCGGACAGCGTCATCGACACCGTCAACGCCGCGCTCGACCGTCGCGTCGGCGGCGGGCGATGGCTCGAGTTTGATACCGGCCTGTTGCTCGTCCCCGACCGCCCTCGCCTCGCGGCCCAGGGCGTCAACGTCGACAGCGTGATGGCCGATCTCGCGTCGCGGCTCCGGGCCCTCGCCGGGGTGGCGCGCGTTGACCGCCCCGTCGAGCTGGCACGCCGCGATACGGCCGACGCGGTCGTGCGGCGCTGGGTGCATGCCATTCCGCCCGACGCCGGCATCGAGTTGGTCGTCACGCTCAAACCCTATTGTGTGTGGAGCGCCGGGATCCCCATCGCGATGCACGGCCAGCCCTCCGAGTTCGACGCCCACGTGCCGCTGCTGTGGTGGGGACGCGGCATCAAGCGCGGCGTGTATCCGGGACGCGTGAACACGGTGGACATCGCCCCGACCCTGGCGCGCCTGCTCGGCGTCACGCCGTCCGAACCGTTAGACGGGCGAGTCCTCACCGCGGCGCTCGAGTCGGAGCGGGCGGCGACCCGATGAAATTCACCGCGGACCAGATGCGCCGGATCGAAGAGATCCAGGAGTTCGTGCACACCGTCGAAGGGGTGAAGCACCTGGTCGACGAGCTCGACGCGAACCGCGCGGCGCCGACGCGCACGATCCAGAACCTGTGCGACCGGATCTCCAAGGAGACGTCGCAGTTGCGGCAGCGGGCTCTCACCGCCAACATCGGGACGGTCGCGGACGTGGCGGGCACGATGTCGGTGATGGCGAACCGCGGGGGGGGCATTAACATGAAGATCCGCGCCCTCGCCGACGGCGCGGGGAGCCTGCGCATGCAGCTCGACGCGGCGCTGCAACACGCCATGACGCCGGAGCCGAAGAAGCCCGCCTGATGATGCCGGCCATCCGCTGCACCGCACTCGTCAAGCACTACGGGGACGTCGTCGCCGTCGCCGGACTCGACCTCACCGTCGCGACCGGTGAGTGCTTCGGGCTGCTGGGGCCGAACGGCGCCGGGAAGACGACCACGATTGAGATCCTGGAAGGCCTCACGCCGCCCGACGCCGGGACCGTCGAGGTCCTGGGCCAACGCTGGACCGACGCCGCCGAGGCCCGGGCGCTGCGGCAGCGGCTCGGGATCCAGCTCCAGGAGACCCAACTCGCCGACAAGCTCACGGTGGCGGAAACGCTGCGGCTGTTCCGCTCGTTCTACCGCGCGTCCCACACGGTGGACGAGGTGCTCGCCATGGTGGAGCTCACCGAGAAGCAGCACGCCTGGGTGGGGAAGCTGTCCGGCGGCCAGAAGCAGCGGCTCGCGGTGGCGTGCGCGCTCGTGTCCCGGCCGGACCTGCTGTTCCTGGACGAGCCCACCACCGGGCTCGACCCCCAGTCGCGGCGCCAGCTGTGGGACGTGGTCGGCCGCTTCCGCGGGGCGGGCGGCAGCGTGCTGCTCACCACGCACTACATGGAAGAGGCGGAGCGGCTGTGCGACCGCGTGGCGATCATGGACCACGGCCGCGTGATCGCCCTCGACACGCCGCGCGCGCTCATCGCCTCGCTCGGCGCGGAGCACGTGGTCGAATTCGCGCTCGCCGACGGAGCGGGGCGCGCGCCCACCCCCGAAGAACTGACCGCGCTGCCGGGCGTGCGAGCCGTGCGGCCCGGGCTCGACCGCGTCGCCCTCACCGTGGCCGAGGTGCATCGCGCCGTGCCGGCCCTGCTCGCCCTGCTTGAGCGCCGCGGTGCCGCGTTGTCGCTCCTCGCCACGCACCACGCCACCCTGGAAGACGTGTTCGTCGCCCTCACCGGCCGGCAGTTGCGCGATGCGTGACGCCCCCCTCGTCCAGCTCACGCTGGCCCGGATGCGCGAGTTCTACCGCGAGCCGGAGGCGCTCTTCTGGGTGTTCGGGTTCCCGATCGTACTGGCGTTCGCGCTGGGGATCGCGTTCCGCAACCGCGGCCCCGGCGACCTGCGGATCGCGGTGGTGCAGGGGGCGGGGGATAGCGCCCTCGCCGCCGCGCTCGGCCGCGAGGCCGGCCTCGCGCCCACCATGCTCGACTCTGGGGCCGCGCGGCTCGCGCTCCGGACTGGCCGCGTGGCCCTCGCCGTCACCCCGGGCGACCCCATCGTGTACCGCTACGACTCGACCCGCACCGAGAGCCGGTTGGCCCGCCTCGCGGTGGACCAGGCCGTGCAGCGCGCCCATGGCCGCGCCGACCCGGCCGTCGTGCGCGACGAGCGCGTCACGGAGCCGGGGTCGCGCTACATCGATTTCCTGATTCCCGGGTTGCTCGGCATGAACCTGATGGGGAGCGGCTTGTGGGGCGTGGGGTTCTCGGTGGTCCAAGCGCGCACCAAGAAGCTGCTCAAGCGCTACATGGCGACGCCGATGCGCAAGAGCCACTACCTGCTGTCGTACGTGCTCTCGCGGCTCGCGTTCCTGCTCCTGGAAATCACGGCGCTCGTGGGCTTCGCCTGGGTGATGTTCCACGTCGGGGTGCGCGGCTCGGTCGCCGCGCTCGGCGCGGTCACCATCCTCGGCGCGCTGTCGTTCAACGGGCTCGGCATGCTGGTGGCGAGCCGCGCCCGCACGGTCGAGGCCGTCTCCGGGTTGATGAACCTGGTGATGCTACCGATGTGGATCCTCTCGGGCACCTTCTTCTCCTACGCCCGATTCCCCGACGTGATGCAGCCGTTCGTGAAGGCGCTGCCCCTCACCGCGCTCAACGACGCGTTGCGGGCGGTGATGATCGACGGCACCGCCCTTACCCAGCTCGGCCTCCCCCTCGCCATCGTAGCGGCGTGGGGGCTCGCGAGCTTCGGGACGGCGCTCGCGATCTTCCGCTGGCGCTAGCATCCCGGCCGGCCGACCGGCGTACCGCGCGCCGCCTAGCCTAGTCGCCTCGCAGGAACGCCCCCAGCCGCGGCAGGAAGCCGCGCGCGCGGCGCAGCGCCTCGCGAAACGCCGCGGCGTTGGGGTAGCGGCCGGCGGGATCGCTCGAGAGCGCTTTGCGCAGCACCGCCTCGAGCTCGCGCGGGGCGTCGTGCCGCCAGGCGTGCAGCGGCGGCAGATCCTCCGTCGTCTGGCGCGCCAGGATGCTCTCGACCGTGTGGCCCTCGAAGGGGGGACGGCCGAGCAGCGCGAAATAGGCCACGGCGGCGAGCGAGTACAGATCGGTGCGCTCGTCCACGCGCTCGCCCAACAGCTGCTCCGGGGCGGCGAACTGCGGCGTGCCGCTGCGCGACGTGGCGCCCCCATAGCGGCCCTGCCCGCGCAGCGCCAGCGCTAACCCGAAGTCCGTGATGCGCAACCGCCCGTCGGGCTCGATCAGCAGGTTTTCGGGCTTCAAGTCCCGGTGCACCAGGCCGAGCGCGTGGGCGTGCTCCAGGGCCGACAACCCCTGGTCCAAGAGGCGGATGCTCCGCTCCACCGACACCGGCCCCTCGCGCTCCACGAGCTGCGCCAAGTTGACGCCGGGCACGAGCTCCATCGTGTACCACTGCAGCCCGGCGCGACCCATGATGTCGTAGATGCTCACGATGCTCGGATGGCGCAGCCGCGCCGCGAGCTGCGCCTCGCGCCGGAACCGCTCCGTCACGGCGGCGTCGGCGGTGAGCGAGGGGTGGAGCACCTTGATCGCAACCTCGCGCTCGAGCCCCAGATCGCGGGCGCGGTACACCCGCCCGAATCCACCCGTCCCGATCTCCTCCAACAGCTCGTAGTCGTCCCCCAACGCGCGCCGCAGCCGCCGTTCGAATCCCGCCTCCGCCACCTGCGGCGTCGCCGCGAGCTCGTGAAACTCGCCCGCGTCGCTCACGAAGTCCTCGAGCATCTCGGTCGCCGTGAAGTAGCGGGCCCCAGGCTGCGCGGCGAGCGCGCGCAACAGCACCCGCTCGAGCACGGCCGGAATCGCCGGCCGCAGGCGGCGCGGCGGCACGATCCGCGCGGGGTCGGCGTCGGGCTCCTGCCCGGTGAGGACGTAGTAGACGAGCGCCGCCACCCCGTACACATCGCTCGCCGGCTCCCCCGGCGCTCCGGCGCGGATCTCGGGTGCGACGAACGCGCCGCCCGTGCCGCGCTCCGCCGGGGGCACGTTGGGCAGGCACCAGTTGGAGTAGCGCAGGTCGGTGATCACCGCGCGGCCCGAGAGCTCGAGCATCAGCGTGACGGGGACGACGCGCCGCAGGATCACCCCGCGCGTGTGGGCGTGCTCCAGCGCGCCCAAGAGGTCCCGCACCAGCGCGTGAGCCGTGGGGATGGGTCGCGGCCCGCGGCGCAGCGCCTCCGACAGGCCCTCCCCCTGGATCCAGTTCTCCGTGCGGTAGGCGAAGCTCCCCACCAGGCTGGCGGCGTACACGTGGCGGATGGCCGGGTGGTCGAGCGCGGCCAGCGTCTCGGTGTCCCGGAGGAACCAGGCCCGCTCGGGCGAGTCGGGCACGAGGTGCACTCGCAGCCCGACCGGACGCTTGAGCAACCGGTCCCACGCGTGGTACAGCACCCGCTCCGGAGACGCGGCCACGAGCTCGTTGAGCTGAAACGCGGGCTCGAGCGCCCGGACGAGCTCGTCGAGCAGCGCGATGGGCGGCGTGGCTTGGGTCATCGCGTCGGAGCGCGAGGCGGGGGATCCCGGGGCGCTCAGCGCAGTCTCACTTCCACGGCCGCCCACCCGGGCCCCCGTCCCGTGGGGCGGAAGCGCGCGTCGCGCAGGTACACGCGCAAGGCCCCGCCACTGGAATCGACATCCGCAGCGAGAAAGCGCGCGAACTGCGCCATCACCCGGCCCTCGGGCGTACCGAGCGCACGCCGCACGGCGGGCCGGTCGAGGTTCCGCGGCGCGGCCCAGTCGGGACCGGCGACGCTGTCGGCCGACGCCCAGATCGGCTCCCAGTGGAACGGGCGGCCGACCACGGTCAGCGCCGCCCAGCTGGCGTCCGGACCGAAGCGCCGCATGGCGGCCGCGCGCACCCCCGCCTGCGCCATGCGGCTCGCCATGCCGCTCGCCGTGGCGTACGCCGCCAGCACCGCGACGGCGTAGGCCGCCGCCCGTCGCCGGCCGGCGACCCCGAACCAGTGCCGCGTCCAGCCCACCACGGCGGCCGCGGCGAGTCCGACCACGGCGAGCCGCACCCACAACACCACGATCGTCCGCCCGGGCCACACCACCACGGCGATCACCACACCACCCAACGCGAGGAGATACCCCAGCGCCGGCACCCAATGGCGCCGCGCGCCCCAGGCGAGCGCGATGAGTGGCACCACCCAGAAGAAGGGATCGACGATCGCCACCCAGTCGGCGTAGTACCAGCGCCCGCTCCAGGGCAGGAACGGACGCAGGCCGTAGGACCCCTGCCAATCGAGGTAGAGGTGGCTCGCGACCGTGACCGCGACACACGCGGCGATCCAGCGCCAGCGCGGCCCGGGCGTGCCCTCGCCCCGCTCGCGCCACTGCAGAATCAGCCCCACCACGCCGGTCAGCACGGCGATCTCAACCAGGGCACCGAGGAACGAGTGGGTGACGCCGCGATGGTACTCCAGATAGCCGGGACCCGAGCGCGGTGCCCACCCCCCCGGGCGCCAGAGCAGCTCGCTCCAGTCGGGAGCATTGCCGGCGATGGCCCCGATCCAGCCAGCGCCCGGGACCTTGCGGTCGGCCACGGCGCGACCGAGCGCCGCGCCGACCAGAGTGTGCGCGATATTGTCCATGGCGTCGTGCTAAACCTAGCACCTCCCGGGAGTGTGATCCGGATCACGGGGCGAACGAACCGGAACGGATCACGGGGGGTAACGAATCGGGCCGTCGCGGAGTCTTCCACATGACCTTTGCGAAGGAGGACGGATGAACCGCCTGTTTCCCGTGCTCGCCCTGGCCGCGGCCGGGTGCGCGCCCGGCCTTGGGTATACGCGCGCCGAA
>DATBBW010000063.1:0-12990 GCA_036270795.1 Gemmatimonadales bacterium
CCAACGCAGCGCGGCCAACATCGTCACGGTGCTGCCGGGTGATGAGATCCGCGCCCTCCCGAACTTCAACGCCGCCGAGGCGTCCGGCCGCATCCCCGGGGTCGCCATCGAGCGCGACGAGGGCGAGGGGAAGTTCATCCAGATTCGGGGAACCGAGCCACGCCTCTCCAACGTGACGATTGACGGCTCGCACATCCCGGGCACGGAGGTGGGTCATCGGATCCCCAAGCTCGACGCCGTGCCGTCCGACATCTTGGCGGCGATCGAGGTCAGCAAGACCCTCACGGCCGACATGGACGCCGACGCGATCGGCGGCTCGGTCAACCTCGTGACGAAGACGCCCGAAGGACGGCCCCGGGGCTACGTCGCCGGCCAGTTCGGGCACATTACGCTGCTCAATAATGACGCGGGCCAGGGCGGCTTCACCTACGGTGGGCGCTTCGGAGCCGACTCGAAGCTGGGCTTCCTGCTGGGCGGCTCGATTGATCGCAACAATCGGGGCATCAATGACGTGGAACCGAGCTGGGCCGTCGATGCGAACGGGCGGGCGTTTCCGAACGAGTGGAGTCAGCGTGACTACGCCTATTACCGCACGCGCTACGGGATCGCCGGCGACCTGGACTATCGGTTCAGCGACCGATCGGCCGTGTGGATCAAGGGCTTGTGGAGCAAGTTCCTCAATCACGGGACACGCTACGTCACCGACATCAGCTCGGGGCGGTCGGCGTTCGCCGATACGCTGAACCGGAGCGCCGTCGGCGACTCCGCGCCCTCCGGTTCCACCGGCTATGGCACCGGCGTCATTGTCACGCGCGAGGCGTCGCAGCGCACTCCGACCGAGCAGATGTGGGGGCTCAACGCTGGGGGGCGGCACGACCTAGGAGGCGCGATTATCGACTACTCCCTCAACTGGGGAGGCACGCGCCAGGCGGTCGCCGACTACCGCTTCAGTCCTTTTGTGTTCGCCGGCGATTCCGGCCGCGCCGCGCCAGGGGATTCCGGGCTCTCGATCGCGTACGATGCCACGAACATCACCGTGCCCACCTATCGCTTCTTCAAGGCCACGCAGGCTGCCGCGGTGATTGACCCCGCCCGATTCCGTCTCGCGGGCTACACCCGCAGCGATGGCCTGACGACGGGTCGCGACATCGGGGGTGCTGCCAATGTGCTCGTGCCCTACACCTGGGGCGATCAGCGGGCAGCCGTCAAGTTAGGCGTCCGCGTGCGCGATGAGCAGAGCGTGTTCACGCAAGGGAACCAGGCATTCCAGGCAACGGGCGCCTTCTTCTTGACTCAAGTGCCCAACAGCTTCAACGATCCGCAGTTCTACTCCAACGTCACCAACGCCTATTCGATGGGACCGGTGCCCAACAACGGCACGGCGGTGAGCCTCGAGAATGCCAATCCCGGGGCATTCCAGAACACCACGGACTCCGTGGGCAACGCGTTGGCGAGCTTTTCGGGAACAGAGCGGATCTACGCGGGCTACGTGATGAACGACGCCGACGTCGGTCGCTTGCACGTCAACTTAGGCTTGCGCGTCGAGCAAACGCATGCGTCCTACATCGGGCACGTGGCCCAGACCTCGGCCGGGGTGACGACGGTCACCACCGTCCCCGGCTCCCAAACCTACACGGATGTGTTCCCGAGCGCGCAGCTGCGCTATGGACTCAGCGACAACTTCAACCTGCGCCTCGCCGCCACGCGGGCGATCGCTCGGCCTAACTACGCCGATCTCGCGCCGAGCTTGAGCGGCAGTTTGGACATCGCGTCGAAGAACGACTACGCCAACCTCAAGGCCGGCAATCCCAACCTGCGGCCGCAGCACGCTTGGAACTTGGACCTCTTGTTCGAGCGGTTTCTCTCATCGGTCGGCGTGATCTCGGGCGGCGTTTTTTACAAGCGCATTACGGACTTCATTCTTATCCGCGACTTCACCTATAGCGGTCCCTACCAGCCGTTCGTCGGCTATCGCGGCACGCAGGCGCAAAACGGCGCGGACGGACACCTGCTGGGCTTCGAGGCCGACTGGGTGGAGCACTTGACGTTCCTGCCAGGCATTTGGGGCGGGCTCGGGTTCGATGCCAATTACACCCACGTGTCATCCAAGGCCGTCGTCGATACGACAGGGCGGCAGGCCCCACTGCTGCGCCAGGCCCCCGACCTCGCCAATGTGGCGGTGACCTATGACCGGGGGCGGCTGTCCTCGCGCATCGCGTGGACGTACAACGGCGCGAATATCGCCGGCTACGGCGACGGTTCCCCGTCGCCCACCGGCGATAACTACTTCTACGCGCACTCGCAGATCGACGGTTCGGCGATCGTCACGCTGACTCAGAATATCCAGATGCAATTCCAGGTGCTCAACATCAACAACGCCGTGTTCGGGTTCTTCAACGGAACACCCGATCAGGCCTATAATTTCCAGCGCGAATACTACGGACGGACCTTCTTCTTTGGGACGAAGTTCAACTTCTGACCGGGCAGCGCCTCTTGCGGCGGCGACAATCGCGGGGAGGCATTCCGCGGGTTGTCGTCGCCTCGCGTGAGCCCGGGCGCATCCTTCCGTCGCACCCCCGCACCTCGTCTCGCACGCGCCGCGCCGGACCCGTCCCGCGGCGGCGACGCGTGAGCAGCCTATCGCCTCGACACGGAGCCGGACTCTTTGTTTCTTAAGGGACGTTGCGGCGAGTCCCGTCGCGTTCCCGTTGCGCTCGGAGCCCCGTGTATCCACCTCCTCATCCGTTCTCCCCGCGGCGCCACCGATCGCCTCTGGCGCGGCTCAGGTGGCCGTCCGCTGTGGTGCTCGCCGTGCTGAGCCTCGCCTCGTCACCCCGCCTGGGCGCGCAAACGATCGACACGATCATCGTCATCCGACACAACATCTACGATCGCCGCCGCGCGCCGAAGGCCATCGCCAAGGTCGGGAATGCCCTGCATATCACCACGCGTGGGGGGGTGATTCGCCGCACGCTCCTCGTCAAGGCCGGCGATCCCTACGACTCCGCCAAGGTGGCCGAGAGTGAGCGCGCGTTGCGGGCGCTCACCATCTTCCGCGCAGTGCGCATCGACACGACCCGTCGCGACGGCCGTCTCGCCCTCGTGATCGAAACGGACGATGCCTGGAGTACCATCCCCGACTTCGACTATGCCTCGGTGGCCGGCGACGTCATGTGGGCCGCGGCGTTCACGGAGGGGAATTTGCTGGGCACGGGCACCGCACTGACGGGGCGCTACGAGAAGACGCCGGATCGTCACAGCGTCAGCATCGGATACACGAGCACGGGTGTGCTCGGCCGACGCACCGTGCTCTCGGGCCAGTACAAGAGGATTTCGGACGGCCGCACGGGCGCCTGGAGCGTCGGCGTCCCGTTTTACGAAACCGTGGCACCGCGGTCACTCACGACCGACGGCGCGGTGGCAAAGGAGCGCGTGCTGCGGTTTCGCGACGGGTTCCTCGCCGACAGTCTGCAACACCGGGAGTTGCGCTTCGGCGTCGCGGGCGGCGTCGCGCTCGCGGCCACGCCGACGAGCTATCTCCGGCTGTGGTACGGCGCGGGCTGGCGGCGCGAGGATTTCGCCCTGGCCTCCACGGTGCCGTTCCCGAGATCCCAATTTGGGACCGCGGGGGCGGGGATCGAACTGAAGCGGGTGCGCTTCCAGGTGCTCGAGAACCTCAACTCGTTCGCGCGGCAGGAGGACGTGGATCTGTCCCAAACGCTGCGGCTCGGTCTGTGGGCGGCGCCCCGCGCCTGGGGCTATCCGTCCGGCCAGGCAGGCGTGGGGGGCGAGGCGAGTGGACAGGTGAGCAGCATGTGGCGCGGCGGATTCGCCGTGCTGCGTGGCCAGGCGACAGGTGTGCTGGCGGGTGCGGGCCTCGATTCGGGCCGCGTGATCGGCGGCGTGACAGTCGTGAGTCAGAGCCTGGCGCATCAGTCGCTCGTGTTGCACCTCGAGGGAGGTGCACTGCGGCGGCCCAAACCGGGCGACGAATTCGACCTGTGGCGCGACAGCAAGGGGCCCCGCCTGTTCGGGGCCCACGCGTTCACGGGCACGCGCATGCTGTGGCTCGCGTTGGAAGATCGGGCGGTACTGAAGGAAGAGGTCTGGGGGCTCTTCGGCGTGGGGCTCGCCCCCTTCCTCGACTACGGCGGCGCGTGGTACGCCGACGAGCCGGCGCGGATCGGCAGCGACGTGGGGATCGCGCTCCGCCTCGGTCCCACCCGGTTGACCATCACCGACGTCGGGCAATTCGCCCTGGGGTATCGCTTCGGCAAAGGCTTCAGCGGCCGGCACTGGGCGTTCACGGCGACAGGGAACTTTGCCTATTGACGGACTCGGCCGACCCCGCGGCGCCACGCGCGCTGCGGCAAGGTCCTGTCTCGGAGACGTGGGAGCTGGAGTGTGAGCGCGGACGACCCCGACCCCGGGCTCGGCCGCGAGTTGGGCCGCAGTCGCAGGCGCGGCCTAGCGGCCCACGCTCGGACGGAAGGCCGCGCGACCCGTGCGGGCGGCGAGGGGTGGCGCCTAGGAGCCAGTGGCCCTCGCCCGGTAGACTTCCTAAGTTAGCCCTACGCCGATCCTAACGAGCTACCGCTACCCAGGAGTCGCGATCATGAACTGCCCTGCCTGCGGCACCGCGATGACGGAGATGACGGTGGGCGACGCGAGGGTGCAGGCCTGCAAGGGAGGGTGTGGCGGGCTGTGGTTCGATGAGTGGCAACTCGGCAAGGTGGATCAACCGGATCAGTCCGCCGGCGAGCCTCTGCTGCACATCGAGCAGAACCCGGCTGTGAAAGTCGACCCGAACCAGCGTCGCAAATGCCCCCGCGACCCCGACATCGTCATGATGCGCCACTTCTGGAGCGTCAAGCGGGACGTCGTCGTGGACGAGTGCCCCAAATGCGAGGGCATCTTCCTCAATCCGGGAGAGTTGGCCGAGATCCGCGCGGACTACACGTCCGACGCCGAGCGCCACAAAGCCGCTGAGGCGTATTACCGCGAGATGTTCGACACCCAGCTCGCGGCGATGCTCAAGCAGGACAAGGCGAAACTCGAAAGCGCTCGCAAGGTCGCGGGAATCTTCAAGTTCCTGTGTCCGAGCTACTACATCCCGGGCAAGCAATCGTGGGGAGCGTTCTAGCCCCGGGCGGCACTCCGAGGCATCTCACGCTGCTGCGCTGGTACTACCTCGGGACCCCCGTCTTCTGGCTCGTAGGAGTCCTGTGGGGTGTGAACGTGCGGGTCGCGTTTCTGGACGCGTTCCCGGTTGGTCGCACGGTGTACTACGTGCTGTGCTTCTTGATCGGTGTCGTCGCGCTCCGAGCACCCCAATACGCGAGCCGCCTCGCCTTGTACGAAAGCGCCGCCAACCTCGGCCTCATCATCCTGAGCGTCGGCGTGTGGTACCTGCAAATGCTCGAGTGGGCGGCGGGGCCGAGTGCGGTGGTGCGGGTCGTGTCGCCGGCGGAGCTCGTGAACTTCGTGCTCACGACGACGATCGGGACGATCAGTTACACGCTCCGCCGCCTGGAGAGCGCGCCCTAACAGGGCGCAGCACCGGGGGTTCGTCCGGGTGGAGGGACGCGATCCCGCCGTAGCACCGCTGCGGGTTCCGGGCCGGCCCGAAGCCGTTCGACCGCACCCGCGGCGACCTCGTGACGGACTGGTCGGTAGCGGCGATCGTACGGCGACGCGAAGCGCGCGTGAGCGGTGGGTGCGTCGTCACGGATAACCTCGACAAACAGGAGGTGCGTCATGGTGGAACCGACCGAGCCAGGCCTCGTGATCGTGCGCGGCAGCGGACAAGGGTTCGTGCAGGAGATCACGGCGGGGCGCCACCACCTGATTTCGGACGAGCCGGTAGCCTCGGGAGGGACCGACCGCGGGCCCGGGCCCTACGAGCTGGTCCTCGCGGCGCTCGGTGCCTGAACGTCCATGACGATCGCGCTGTATGCGCGACGGAAGGGGTGGCCCCTCGCCGGTGTGACGGTGCGCCTGCGCCACTCGCGGATCCACGCGGAAGATTGCGGCGACTGTGAGACCAAACAGGGGATGCTCGATCGCATCGAGAGCGCGATCGCGGTGACGGGCGAGCTGACCCAGGAGCAGCGTGACAGGCTGCTCGAGATCGCCAACAAGTGTCCCGTCCATCGCACGCTCACGTCGGAGATCAAGATCCGCACGACGCTCGCGTGAGCCCAGCGTCGCGCCGCGGACGCCGCGACGGGCGCGCCTAGCGAGCGACGTCCAGCAATACCTTCAGCACCCCCGGCCGCTCGGCATGCGCCATCGCGGCCGTCGCGTCGCGCAGCGGATACCGGGCATGGACGAGCGGCGCGACCGTCACTTGGTCGGCGGCGAGCAATCGCAGCGCCGGCGCGAACGGGCCGCAGCGCGACCCGACGAGAGTCAGCTCGTTCACCACGATCGCGGACGCGTCAAGCGTCAGGGCGCCGGCGTACGTGCTCTTCAACACCAGCGTGCCCCGCGGGCGCAGCGCTCGCTGGGCGAGCGCCACCCCCTCGGGATTGCCCGTGCACTCCACCGCCACGTCGAAGCCGGCGGGCACCACCGCCTCAGCCGGGCCGGTCGCGATGCCACGCGCCGCGAGCAGCGCCAGCTTCGTCGCATGGCGGCCGATGGCAGTCACCGCGCAGCCCGTGAGGGCGAGCGTCTGCGCCACCAGCTGGCCCAGTTTGCCGTCGCCCACGATGAGCACCCGGTCGCCGCGTCGCAGCGTCACTTGCTCCTGAATCTCGAGCGCGGCCGCGAGGGGCTCGGTGAAGACAGCGGCCTCGGTGGCCACCTCGGCGGGGACGACGTGGAGGTTGTCCGCCGGGAGCGTCAGGAACTCGGCGAACGCGCCGTGGCGGCCTAGGATCCCGAGGACGGTGCGGCGCTCGCAGTGCGTGCGCCGTCCGGCGGTGCACGCCTGGCACCGGCCGCACACCGCGTTGATCTCGCCCACGACCCGCTGGCCCACCAGGGCCTCGGGACCGCGCTCCACGACGCCGACGAACTCGTGCCCGGGAATCCCGGTGAACGGATAGTAGCCCCGGGTCAGCTCGATGTCGGTGTTGCAGATCCCGGCGCAGAGTACGCGCACCAGCGCTTCTCCCGCCGGGAACTCGGGGGTTGGGACGTCCTCCCGCACCCGCAAGCGGCCATCCTCCAACCACAAGGCGCGCACAACCCTTAATATGAAGGAGTCGCGCCGGCGTGCGACCTGCAGCCCTGACTCGCGTCCGCGGGCGGCGGCGTGCCGGTTTCCCCCAACGCCGTGCCCGGAGGCTTCGCTCGTGTGGTGGCTCGCGGTAGTGTTGCTCGGGGACAGTACGACGACCGTCGCGACGTTCAAGGTGCCGGTCGCGCGGGCCGAGTCGCTGTCCGTCGAGACGGCTGGGAAGGGGGAGCCCGTGGTCCTCGTTCCGGGGTTGTTCGGCTCGGCGTTCGGGTTCCGCAAGCTCGTGCCGCTCCTCACCACGGCGGGATACCGCACGATCGTGATCGAGCCGCTCGGCATTGGCGCGTCGGCCCGGCCCGAGAAGGCGAACTACTCGCTCACCGCGCAGGCCGATCGGCTCGGCGCCGTCCTCGACTCGCTCCACGTGCGCGACGCGCTCCTCGTCGCCCATTCGATCGGCGGGTCGGAGGCGTTTCGGCTCGCGTACCGGCGCCCCGAGCTGGTGCGGGGGCTCGTGACCATCGAGGGCGGGCCGACGGAGGCGGCGACCACGCCGGCGTTCCGCCGCGCCCTGCGCTTCGCGCCCTGGATCAAGCTGTTCGGAGGGATTAAGCTCATTCGGCGCAAGATTCGCGGACTGCTGCTCGACTCCTCGGGAGACACGACGTGGGTCACAGACGAAGTGGTGTCCGGCTATACCGCGAGCGCGTCGCGCAACCTCGATGCCACGCTCAAGGCGTATCTCGCGATGGCGAATGCGCGCGAGCCGGAGAAGCTCGAGCCCCACTTGGCCGAGATCCGCTGCCCCGTCCGCCTGATGGTGGGTGGGGCGCGGCACGACGGCGCCGTGCGGGACGCCGAGGTCCCGTTGCTCGGGCGCGCGCTCCGCTCGTTCGCGGTCGAGTCGGTGCCGGGGGCGGGGCACTTCATCCAGGAGGAACAACCGGCCGCGGTGGTCGCGGCGGTGGCGCGGCTGCGGGCGAGTGTGACCGCGGCGCGCCCCAAAGGGTCACACTGAGGCAGTCGACGCCCGCACTTCTCACGCAACGGCCATAGGACCACGATGCGCATCGCCCTGGTCGCCGAGGACTACTATCCCCAGGTCGGGGGCGTGCCTGAACACGTCCACAATCTTGCCCTGCAGCTCAATAGCTGGGGGCATCCCACCCTTGTGATCAGCTCCCGCATGGGGAACTACCCGGATGCTCCGTTCGTGCGCCGGGTCGGCACGAGCCGGGTGATCTATGCGAATGGCGGAGTGTCGCGCGTCACGACGGGGTGGGGACTGCGGCGCCAGCTAGCGCGGGTGTTCCGTGAGCACCGCAGCGACATCGTGCACGTCCATGGCGGGCTGGCCCCGACGCTGGGGCTCGCGGCGCCGTTCGCGGCGTGGCGCATGGGCCTCCCGGTGGTGGCCACGTTCCACTCGTGGTTCGAGCGCTCTGCGGCGTGTCGCGTGTTCCGGCGACCGCTCCAGCGCATCCTGGCGCGCCACGCGGCTACGCTGGCCGTGTCCGAGCCGGTCGTCGCGGCGAATGCGCGCTACTTCGAGGCCGACTGGGAGATCATCCCCAACGGCGTGGACACGAATTTCTTCCAGCCCAACGGCCGGCGGCCGACGGATGCGCTGCGCGAGCGGCCACGCCTCCTGTTCCTGGGCCGCATCGAGCCCCGCAACGGGCTCGGCACGCTGCTCGATGCCATGCCGCGGATTCTCGCGCGCTACCCCAACGCCCTCCTCACCGTGGCGGGCGATGGACCGTGGCGCAGCTACTATGAGCGCCGCGCCCGCGAGCTGGGCGCGAACGTGCGGTTCGTGGGGCAGGTGTTCGAGGACCGACCCGCCTACTACGGCTCGGCGGACCTGTACCTTTGTCCTACGACGATCGCGTCGTTCGGCGTGACGCTGCTCGAGGCGATGGCGTGCGGCGCGCCGATGATCGTGTCCGACAACCTGGGGTTCCGCTCGGTGATCGACGGGGGCCGGGAGGC
Organism: Gemmatimonadales bacterium; assembly: GCA_036270795.1. Lineage (GTDB taxonomy): Bacteria > Gemmatimonadota > Gemmatimonadetes > Gemmatimonadales > GWC2-71-9 > AG41. The sequence goes on from DATBBW010000063.1 coordinate 9,179, forward strand.
GGTGGTCGTCCCCAAAGACGACCCGGCCGCGTGGGCCGAGGCGACGCTCGCGCTGCTCGCCGACCCGGAGCGGCGCGCCGCGATGGGACGGGCGGGGCGCGCCAAGGCCGCGCGCTTCGCCTGGCCGCGCATCGCGCGCGAGGAGTTGGCGGTCTACGAGCGCGTGCTGGGCGCGCGGGCCCAGGGCGAGAGGGCGAACGCGCGGACGAGATCGGTGACCGAGCCCCGGTACGTCCGCGCGCCGAAGGAGACGTCCGTGATCGCGTCGACCAGCCGCTGACCGACGCGGCGAAACATCCAGCGCCGCAGGCGCGGGAAGTCGTACAGCAGGCGGGCCAGCCCCCGCGCCACGCGTAACTCGGCCAGCAGGGGGCGCACGGCGGCCTGATACAGCGCCGCGGCGCGCGCCGCGTCGAGTTCGGCCTGTACGATCGCTTCCGCGGCGAACGCCCCGCTGCGCGCCGCCGAGCTGATCCCCTCTCCGGTCACGGGATCGGCGAATCCTGCGGCATCTCCCACGACGAGCATCCGCTGCCCCGCGAAACGGCCGCCACGCGGCCGCACGGGAATCACGAAGCCGTGCCGCTCGACGCCCCGGGGCGTGATCCCGAGCCCCTGCAGGTAGGCCGCGAGGCAGGTGTGCAGGTTCACCGGGCCCCGCCGCGTGGACAGCACCCCCACCGAGAGATGAGCCGCCTTGGGGAAGACCCAGGCATAGCCATGGGGGACGAGGCCGACGTCGAAGCGCGGCGCGCGCGCGTACCGCTCGAACGTCGCGTCATCCACCTGGATCTCGTGCTCGAGGGCGGGGATCAGGTGGCGGCGGTCCTGCCACCCCGCCCCCCGAGCCAGCTCGCTCGTCGCCCCGTCTGCGGCGATCACGAACGCCGCCGTCAGGGCACCGGCCTCGGTGTCGAGCCGCACATGCCGATTCTCGGGCCGCACGCCGCGTACCCGGCACGGCGCGCGTAGCTCGGCACCCGCCGCCACGGCTGCGGAGGCGAGCACGAAGTCCAGCCGGTCGCGCATCGCCATCGACACGAAGGGGCCGGCACGCTCCGCTGCGAAGTGGAGATCGGCGTCGAGCAGGTGCAGCTCGGCGCTGGGGTAGCGGCGTTCCACCACGGTCTCGATCTCGCGCGGGAACAGCGCGAGCGCGCGCGCCACCAGGCCCCCGCCGCACGTTTTGTAGCGGGGGAGCCGCGCCTTCTCGAGCAGCACGACCCGGAGCCCCCGCCGCGCGAGCACGCGCGCGGCGGTCGCACCGGCGGGCCCGCTGCCGACCACAGCGACGTCGAACGGCATGCCCTAAGTTATCGGGCGTGCGCCAGCCTGCCCTGCCCCTCACGTTCGTCGCCCTGGCCGTCGCGGTGCTGGGCCGCGTGGCGGCGTGCCGCGCCCAGCAGCCAGTCCAGACCCGAGCCACCGCCATGGGTGCGATGGACTCGACTGACCGACAAGCGAGCGCGGCCGCTCACGACGCCATGAGCGGCCCGATGGCCATGGACCCGCACATGACGCTCACGCCGGTGGGCCCGGCGAGTGCCGCCGACTCCGCGCGTGCGGACAGCCTGGTCGTCACGCTGCGCGCTGCGCTCGCACGCTACCGCGACGTGCGCGTGGCCGAGGCCCAGGGGTTCCGTCAGTTCCTCCCCGGTGTGAAGCAGCCCGTCTACCATTTCACGAACTGGCGCTGGGCACTCGAGGAGATGTTCCGCTTCGATCCCGCCAAGCCGACCTCGCTGCTCTATCGCCGGGATAGCGCTGGCCGCTTCGTGCTGGTCGGGGCCATGTACACAGCGCCCGCGCGCACGCCCCTCGCCGAGCTCGACCGGCGCATTCCGCTCTCCGTGGCCCGGTGGCACGAGCATGTGAACTGGTGCGTGCCGCCCAAGGGCGAGACCGCGCGCTGGCGCGAGACGCGTGACGGTCGGCCCGTGTTCGGGCCGAAGTCGCCCGTCGCCACGGCGGCGGCGTGCGACGCGGTCGGTGGGCGGTTCCTGCCCCGCATCTTCGGTTGGATGGTGCATGTGCTGGCCTTCGAGAGCGACGATCCGCGGGTGATCTGGGGCGGGGAGCACCACACCGGCTCGTGACGCTCACCGCGGGGCCCGCGAGACTCGCGGCATGACCGTGGACCCTCCAGGACGGCGGGCCTCGACGCTCCGGCTCGGCCCTCTCGTGGCGGTGATGTTCTTCACCGTCTCGGGCGGGCCGTTCGGTTTGGAGGGGCTCGTGGGGTCGGTCGGGCCGGGGGTCGCGATCCTGCTGCTCGTCGCCACGCCGCTCCTCTACAGCGTGCCCGAAGCCCTGCTCATCGGGGAGCTCGCCTCGATGCTCCCGCTCGAGGGCGGCTACTACCAGTGGGTCAAGCGTGCCTTCGGCCGCTTCTGGGGGTTCTGGAACGGCTGGCTCTCGTGGGTCTACTCGCTGATCGACATGGCGATTTACCCCGTCCTGTTCATCCAGTACCTCCGCTTCTTTCTGCCGGGGCTCGGGCGGCTCGAGGAATGGCTCGTCGCCCTGGCGCTGATCTGGGGCGCCGCGGCGCTCAACCTCCGGGGCACGCGGGTCGTGGGGACCGCCTCGGGGTGGTTCGTAGCGGCGGTGCTCGGACCGTTCGCGGTGCTCGCGGTCGTCGCGCTGGCACGCTGGCTCACGACGTCGCCCCTCGCGGCGTTCCCGGTCACGCCGTTCCACGCGGCGGGCACGTCGTTTCTCGGCGCGCTCGGGATCGGAGTGTCGCAGAGCATTTGGAACTACAGCGGCTGGGACAACGCCTCGACGCTCGGTGGCGAGATCGAGCACGCCTCGGCGACCTACCCCCGCGCGCTGGCGCGCGCGCTGCCGCTCGTCACGCTGGCGTACCTGGTGTCGATCATTCCCGTGCTCGCACTCACCGCGTGGACGGCGTGGACCGACGGCGCATGGCCCGGCCTCGCGACCCAGCTCGCGGGCCCCTGGCTCGGGACTTGGATCGCGGCGGCCGGCTTGGTGAGCGCATTCGCGTTGTTCAACGCGCTGCTGCTCGCGTACTCGCGGATCCCGCTGGTGCTGGCGCAAGACGGGCTCCTGCCCGGGGCGCTCGCGACCACGGACTCACGCGGCACGCCGCGCAACGCGGTCCTCGTCTCGGCGTTCGCCTATTCGGGGTTTTCGTTGCTACCGTTTGGCGGGCTGCTCGCGGCCGACGTGCTCCTCTACACGGCGGCGCTGGCCCTGGAGTTCGCGGCCCTGCTGCAGTTGCGGCGCGCCGAGCCGGCGTTGCGGGGGGCGTTCCGGGTGCCCACGGGCGTGCCGGGGCTCGCGGCGCTCGCCGCGCTCCCCATGCTCGTGCTGGTGGTGGCCGTGGCGCTCGAGGTGCAGAGTCGCGCCGTCGGGCTCCCGGGCGTACTCGTGGCGGTGCTCCTCGGGGGCGCGGGGCCCGCCGCGTACGCGGCCCTCGCGCAGCGGCGGGCACGCGCGCAGGCCCGCATTGCCTCCCTCCCGCCCTAGGGCGGCGCTGGGTAGCCGCGCCCGTTCGGCGATTCCGACTCCTTGCGGACCTCGCGCGAGGCGCGCAATGTAGCGGAGCCGTCCGGGATCATGCCGCAACCAGCGTAACCCCTGCCCACGAGGTATGGAGGGACCGTGGTAAAGCGCATCTGGTTCATCTCGCTCGCGCTGAGCGTCAGCGTTGGCGTCGCGGGCGCGTTCGCGCAGCAACGCACGATCACTGGCAAAGTGGTCAATGCGACCACGACGGAAGCGCTTACCGGCGCGACCGTCTCGGTGCTGGGCACCCCCATCGCCGCCGTGACGAACGACCGGGG
>DATBBW010000064.1:0-1900 GCA_036270795.1 Gemmatimonadales bacterium
CGCAGCTGCCGCCCACCGTGGGGACGGCGGGCGAACGCGAGACGCCAGCCCCGGCACCGCCCCGACCCCCTGAACACCCGGAGGTCCCCGGCCACGTCCTCTATTTCCAGCGGCTGGCGATGTTCGCCGAGCGCATGTCGCCCGCTCCCGCCGGACCCCTGGCGCCCCGCGCGGGTGCCGCTGATTTCTTCTCGCCCCCGGGCGACGGCCCGGCGGCGATGCGCTACGGCGTCTTGATCGAGGTGGAGCAGTACTGGCAGTCGCTCGGCGTGCAGTGGGGTGAGCTGCTTTATAGCGTGTCACTCACCCCGGGCGACGAAGCGAAGCTCGCCGTGCTCGACGGTCGGTGGCGTCGCGAAGCGGAAGGTCGGGAGCGCCCACTTCAGATCCTCGCCCGCATGGTGGGCACGTCGATGCTCGGCGACCTCGTGAGCGCCCTGCGACCCGAGCTGCAACTCGATCCGCTGACGCTGTTCGCGCCGGGGCTCGAGGCCGCGGCCGCCGATACGGTGCAGCTGATCCGCGAGCGCACCGAGCGCATGAGCCACGCGCTGCGCCGCCGGCCGCTCGGCGTGGTCGACGCGCCCGCGGACGTGCCCGCCGGCGGCGCGATCCGGACGGTGCGTAATACCACGCGCGACCGCCTCGTCACGTTCCATTTCTTCGAGCCGCTCGAGCGCTTCAAGGTGATGGTGCGGAGTCCGCGCGTGCGTCCCGTGCTGTTCGTACCGTTCCGGCTCCCCAATGTGGCGACGCCGGCGGTGGTGCAACGCTTCGGCTACATCTTTCGACGCACCTTGCTCGATCGGGGCCTCTTGCCCGACTTGGATCGGCTGCTCGGAGCGGAGCCCGGCGCCGGGGGGTTGCGGGGCCGCTTGCTCGAGCACATCGAGTCGAACCTGCTCTACTATTCGACCGCGATCATCGCGGCGGGCGACCCCGCCGCACGGCACGCGGCGCTGGCGAAGCTCCGCGATCCGCTGGGGCAGTGGCTTACCGACGTGGTCGAAAACAACGTCGTAGGGCGCCTGGGCACGGCCATCGCGCTGCCGCTCCGCTCCGACGCCGAGCTGCCGCCCGAGTGGCGCGACCGGATCGCCGCCTACGGCGAGCGCCCGCTGCGCGTCACCGAGAACTTCGTGGTGACGATCCCGCATCCGGGGGTGTGGGTCAGCGCCCAGGCGCACGAGTCGATGCAACGCCAGGCGAGCGCGGACGAGGCCGCCGGATGACGGACGCAGGGTTCGCTAGTCCCGATCGGCGCGAGGGCCCGCGGACGCATCCTTGCCGCGGGCCCTTTGTGCGAGCAAAGCTCCGATAGCCATGCCCGCACCTCCGCGTGTCCCGCTGTCTCGCCTCCTCTGGGCAGCCCTCGGGCTGGCGCTGGGCGCCTGTCCCGCCCCGGCTCCGGTCGCCCCGCAACCGGCGAGGAAGCCGACCGGCGGGGTTAGCGCGACGCGCGACACGATGCTCGAGCAACGCGTCGCGCGCCTCGAGCTGCGCGTGCTGGAGAAGGAGGCCCAGGTGGCCGACCTCGATGCGCGGCTCGACGAGGCGCGGCGCGAGGTCGTGCGGGCCATGGCGAAGCTCGAGACCGTGGCGAGCCGAGCCGAGGCAGCGTCCGCGCTCGCGGAAGCGGAGTTGGCGCTGCAGACCCTGCGCACTGCGGCGGGGCCGCAGCCCGGGCCCAACCTGGCCCAGGCCACGCAACTGCTCCAACAGGGCACCGCCGAGTTCGGGAAGCAGAACTATGGCGGTGCGCTGTATCTCGCTAACCAAGCGAAGAGCGTGGCTGGGGTCGGGAAGGGACGCCCGGACGACCCCGGCCGCGGACCGCCGCGCCCCGGGGAGACGGCGCTCGCCGCACCGCTCAAGCTGCAAGCGGTCACCCGCGGCAACG
>DATBBW010000065.1:0-9350 GCA_036270795.1 Gemmatimonadales bacterium
CCCTTGCTCCCGGCCGCCTCCACGCAGGTGCCCCTGTTCAAGTACATCCTGGTCATTCTGCCCGCGCCCCTCTACGTCGTGTTCGTCACGCTGGTCGTAACGGGGAGCTCAAATGCCGTGAATCTCACGGACGGGCTCGACGGCCTCGCCACGGGCCTCACGGCGATCGCGGCGGGCACCTTCGCCATCTTCGCCTACATCTTCGGGCGCATCGACTGGTCGCACCATCTCGGCGTGTACTACCTGCCCGAAGCGGGCGAGCTCACGATCTTCTGCGGCGCGATGGCGGGGGCGGCCCTCGGGTTCCTGTGGTTCAACGCCCACCCCGCGCACGTGTTCATGGGGGACACCGGCGCGCTGGCCATCGGCGGCGCGCTCGGCACCGTGGCGATCATGCTCAAGGCGGAGTTCCTCCTCCTGATCGCGGGCGGCGTGTTCGCGGTCGAGGCGGTCTCGGTGCTCGTGCAAACGGGCGTGTACCGCTGGAACAAGCGGCGCGCCGGGAAGGAATACGCCGACGCCCATCGGGTCTTCCGCATGGCGCCACTGCACCACCACTTCGAGAAGCTCGGCTGGGCGGAGCCGCAGGTGGTGATGCGGTTCTACATCCTCGGTGTGCTGTGCGCCGCGCTCGCGCTCGCGACCCTCAAGGTGCGATGATTCCCGCCGCGTGGCGGGGCGGCGTGGTGGCGGTCGTCGGGTTGGGCAAGAGCGGCGTCGCGGCCACCCGGCTCCTGGCGCAGGAGGGGATCGCGGTCTACGCGAGCGACGCCGCGGACCATCCCTCCGGCGACGCCGCGCTCGCGACCCTGGGCCAGCTCCCGGGCGTCACGCTGGACGTCGGCCGCCACGACCTCGCGCGGATCCGCGCGGCCCGAGCGGTGATCGTGTCGCCGGGGGTTCCGCCGGACGCGCCGCCCCTCGCCGCCGCGCGGGCGAGCCAGGTGCCGGTCGTATCCGAAATCGACCTCGGATTCCGCGCGCTCGCGGGCTCCGGCACGCGCGTGATCGCCGTCACCGGCACGAACGGGAAGACGACCACCACGGCGCTCGTCGCCCATCTGCTCCAGGGCGCGGGATTGCGCGCCGTCGCGGTCGGCAACATCGGCCGCCCGCTCGCCGACATCGCGGTCGCGGGCGAGCGCTACCAGTGGCTCGCCGTCGAGGTCTCGTCGTTCCAGCTGCACGACAGCCCGACGTTCGCGCCCGAGATTGGCATCGTCACGAACCTCGCCCCCGACCACCTGGACCGCTATCCCTCGGTGACGGCGTATTACGCCGACAAGCAGCTGCTGTTTCGCAACGCCCAGGCGGCCCACGTGTGGGTCCTGAACGACGACGATCGGGCGGTGCTCGACCTGGCCGACGGCGCGCCCGGCCGGCGGGCCCTGTTCTCGCTCACCCGTCCCGTCGACGCGTGGTACGACGCGCCGGCACGCCGCCTCCGGCTCGGCAGCCACGACCTCCTCGGCCGCGACGCCCTCGCCCTGCTCGGCGACCACAACGTCGCGAACGCCCTCGCGGCGGCCCTCGCCGTGCAAGCGGCGGGCGTCGCCCCCGGCTTGATCGGCCCGGGGCTCAGCTCCTTCCGGGCCCTGCCGCACCGGCTCGAGCCGGTGGGCGAGGTAAACGGCGTGCTGTGGATCAACGACTCCAAGGCGACGAACATCGCGTCCACCGTCGTGGCCGTCGCCGCCATGCAGCGGCCCTTCGTCCTGCTCCTGGGGGGCCGCCACAAAGGGGAGCCGTACACGCGCCTCGGGCCGCTGCTCGAGCCGCGCTGCCGTCTGGTGATCGCGTACGGCGAGGCGGGGCCGCTCGTGGAGCGCGACCTGGCCGGCGCCGTCCCGCTGGAACGGGGCACCAGCTTCGCCGACGTGGTGGCGCGCGCCCGGCGCGCCGCGCGCCCAGGCGATGCGGTGCTCTTGTCCCCCGCCTGCTCGAGCTACGACATGTTCAAGAACTACGAGGAGCGCGGCGCGACGTTTCGCCGCCTGGTCGAGGCGGGATGAGCGCGACCCGCTGGGAGACCCGCCTCCTCGCCGTGCTGGCCGCGATCCTCGTGGTGTTCGGCCTCGCGGCCGTGTACGGCGCGTCCAGCCTCTTGACGGTAGCGGGCGGGCAGGTGGGCTCGAGCTTCGCGCTCAAGCAGGCGCTGGGCGCGGCGGTCGGCGGACTCGTCGCGACGGTGCTGGCCCGCTCGGACCACCGCCTGTGGCAGCGCGCCGCGTGGCCGGTGCTCGGGGTCGCGGCGCTGCTGCTCGTGATCCCGCTGCTCCCGTTCACTTCCCGCCTCGCCCCGACGATCAATGGCGCGCGCCGCTGGGTGAACCTGGGGTTCGTGACGGTCCAGCCGTCCGAGCTCGCGAAGTTCGCCGCCGTGCTCTGGACGGCGATGCTCGCCGCCAAGAAGGGCGACCGCATCCGCGCGTTCCGCTACGGGCTCTCGCCGTTCATCGTGATCCTCGTGCCGCTCACCGCCCTCATCTTCCTCGAGCCCAACCTCTCGATGGCGCTGCTCGTGCTGCTGCTCGCCGGCGTGGTGCTGTTCGCCGCCGGCGCGCGGATCGGGCACTTCCTCGCACTCGGCGTCGTCGCCATGCCGCTCGTGTTCGGCGCCGTCGCGAGCGCCCAGTATAGGCTGGCCCGCGTGGTCACGTTTCTCAATCCCGGCAGCGCTCCGACCGAGGCGACCTGGCAAGTGCATCAATCGCTCGTCGGGATCGGCGCCGGCCGGCTGTGGGGCGTTGGGCTGGGGCAGGGGCAGCAGAAGCTCGGCTACCTGCCGTACGCCTACTCGGACTTCATCTTCTCCACGATCGGGGAGGAGTGGGGCCTGCTCGGCGTGCTCGCGATCTTGCTCTTGTTCGGGACCTTCGTGTGGCTCGGCTTCCGCATCGCCCGGTCGGCGCGCGACCGCTTCGGTCAGCTGCTCGCCGTGGGACTCACCGCCCTGATCGGGATCACCGCGGCGCTCCACATCGGGGTGAGTCTCGCGCTCTTGCCCGCTACCGGCATCACGCTGCCGTTCATCTCGTACGGCCGCTCGAGCCTGTTCGTCGCGCTCGTCGCGATCGGCGTCTTGATCAGCGTGGGTCAGCCGCGACGCGACGCGCGACCCGAGCCGTGAAGGTCCTGCTCGCGGGCGGGGGCACGGGCGGCCACTTGATGCCGGCGCTCGCCCTCGCGCACGCGCTCCGCGAGGCGCGCGCCGATGTGGAGGCGGTACTCGTCGGGGCGGAGCGCGGCCTCGAAGCGCAGGTGCTGCCGCGCTATCCGTTCCGTCACGCGTTGCTCCCCATCGAGCCGATCTACCGCGACCGCTGGTGGCGGAACGTCCGCTGGGCGCTGATCGGGGGACGCGTGTGGCGCGCCGTCGGCCAGCTGCTCGAGGTCGAGCGGCCCGCGCTCGTGATCGGCACCGGCGGCTACGCGGCCGGGCCCGTCGTGTGGCGCGCCCAGCGGCGCGGCCTGCCCACCGTGTTGCAGGAGCAGAACGCGTTCCCCGGCCTCACCACGCGCTGGCTGGCACGCCGCGCGCGGCAAGTGCACTTGGGATTTCCTGAAGCGCGCGCGCGGCTGCGGCCGGGGCCCGCGACCACGGTGTTCGCGCTCGGCAACCCGATCGCTCCGCCTCAGCCGGGCGAGCGCAGCGCCGCACTCGCCGCGCTGGGCCTCGCACCCGAGCGGCCCACACTGCTCGTGTTCGGCGGCAGCCAGGGGGCGCGGGCCATCAACTACGCCGTCGCCGGGGCGCTCGAACGCCGCTTGCTGGCCGAGGCGAACGTGGTGTGGGGCACGGGCGCCGCTCAGGTCGAGGCGCTGGCGCGCTACGCCGTGCCCGGACGCGTCGTGGTGCGCGGGTTCTTCGATCCCATGACCGTTGCCTACCGCGCGGCCGACCTCGTCGTGGCGCGCGCCGGCGCGATGACGGTTGCCGAGCTGTGCGCGTGGGGGAAACCGAGCGTCCTGGTCCCGCTGCCGGGCGCGGCCGCCGATCACCAAACGCACAACGCGCGCGCCCTGGCCGAGGCCGGCGCCGCGATCCACCTCCCCGAGCACGCGCTCTCCGCCCACACCCTCGCCGAGCAGGTGACCCGGCTCTTCGCCGACCGCTCGGCGCGTGAGTCGCTCGCCACCCGGGCGCGCGCCCGGGGGCACCCCGACGCCGCCCGGGACATCGTGTCAAGGATCTTGACACTCGTCGGCTGAGGCCGTGGTCTCTTTCGCAAGTTTCGTAGATTCGCTATATTAGGCCCCCACTAATGACCTTGTTTGCAACGGTGGATCCCCGCCCGATCCACTTCATGGGGATCGCCGGAGCGGGCATGAGTGGCCTGGCGCTTCTCGCCCGGCAGCAAGGCGTCGCGATCACGGGCTGTGATAACCAGCCCTCAGGAGCAGCCGATTTGGCAGCCTTGGGGGTGGAAATATGGCGGGGGCACGACGCCGAGCATGTGGTGGGGGCTCGGGCGGTCGTCGTCACCGCCGCGGTACCGGGAGACCACCCGGAGCTGGAGCGGGCACGTGCCCTCGGGGTCCCGGTGGTACGGCGGGCTGACGCCCTCAGCCAGGCCGTCGCCGGTGGAACGGTGGTCGCTGTGAGCGGGACGCACGGCAAAACGACCACCACGGTGATGGTCACGGAGGCGCTGGCGGCCGCCGGGCGGGATCCTACGGGACTCGCCGGCGGCCGCGTCGCTAGGTGGGGTGGCAACGCCCGGCTGGGCGGGCGGACGCTGTACGTGGTGGAAGCGGATGAGTACGACCGCGCGTTTCTGGCGCTCCGGCCCACGGTGGCCGTGGTGAACAACGTCGAGGCCGATCACCTCGAGTGCTACGGCGGGAGCGTGGCGGCGCTGGAACAGGCGTTCGTCGAGTTCGCGCGGCCCGCCGAGCGGGTCATCGCGGGGGCGGACGATCCCGGCGCGCGGCGCGTGGCGGCGGCGCTCGGGCCACGGGTGTGGCGCGTCGGGCTGGCGGCGGACGCCGACGTGCGGATCGTCGAGCCCGCGCTCGATCAGCAGGGATCGACGGCGCGGCTCGAGTTGCCGGACGGCCGGGCGCTGACCCTGCGGCTCGCGGTGCCGGGCCTGCACAACGTGCGCAACGCGGCGGCGGCGCTCGCCGTGGCGGCGGCGCTCGACGCGGACCTCGAGTCCGCGCTCGCGGCGCTGGCCGCGTTTCCGGGCGTGGGACGGCGCTTCGAGCGCCTGGGCGAAGCGCGCGGTGTGACGGTGGTGGACGATTATGCGCATCACCCGAGCGAGGTGCAGGCGACGCTCGCTGCGGCCCGGCAGGCGTTCCCGGGGCGGCGGGTCGTGGCGGTGTTCCAGCCGCATCTGTTTTCGCGCACCGCGCTGCATGGCGAAGCGCTGGGGCGTGCGCTCGCGGCGGCGGACTTGGTGGTGGTGGCCCCGATCTACGGCGCGCGCGAGCAGCCCGTGCCGGGCGTGACGGCCGACCTCGTGGCGCGCAGCGCCGCGCGCGCCGGGGCCACGACGGTGGCGGTGCGCGAGCGCGCGGCGCTCACCGAGCGCGTCGCCGCGACGGTCCGCGCTGGGGATGTGGTGTTCACGCTCGGCGCCGGCGACGTGACCCAGGTGGGGCCGGAGCTGCTGACCGAGCTCGGGAACGGGGAAGCAGGAAGGGGGAAACGAGCGTGACGCGCAGATGGACTCGCGCGCGCCGCCGGGCGCTGTTCACCACGGCGGGCGTCGCGCTCGCGGTGCTCGGCTGGGTCGCCGCCCCCCACGTGCTCCGGCACGTGGCGTTCTTCCGGGTGCGCCAGATCGAGCTCGTGGGCGTGCGCAATCTCGCGCCCGACGCGGTGATCGCGGCGCTCGGCCTGCCGGAGCGGGCGAGCGTGTTCATCGATACGCGGCTCCTGGCCGACCGGCTGCAGCGCCTCGCCGGCGTGGCCGAGGCGCGGGTGGTGCGCCGCCTGCCGTGGGCGCTCGCCATCGAGCTCAAAGAAGTCGAGCCGGCGGCACTGGTCCGCGGCCCGCGCGGCCGTGGACTCGTCGTGGTGGACGGCGCGGGGCACGCGCTCCCGTTCGACCCCGCCCGGGCCGGGGTCGACCTCCCGATCGCCGCGAGCGCCGATTCGGGGATTGTCGGGATCCTGGCGTTGATCCAAGCGGTCGACCCGGCCCTGTTTCAGACCATCACCGGTGCGCGCGGCTTCGCGCGCCGGGACGTGCTGCTGGAAATCGGGGCGCGGCGCGTCCTGGTCGGGCGCGACGCCGGGCCGGACGTCATCCGCGCCGTGGCGTGGGTCGCGGAAGATCTGGCGGCGAAGCGGCGCGCTTACACTGAGCTCGACGCCCGCTTCGGCGGCCAGGTGGTCGTGCGGCGGAAGCCGAGTGCCGGAGCGTGAGTCGGGACCGCCAGCTCGTGGCCGGGCTCGACCTCGGTAGCACGAAGACGTGCGCCGTCATCGCCGAGGTGGTCGGTGACCTGCCGCGGGCACCGCTCGCCAAGGTGCTGGGTGTCGGGCTCGCGAAAAACGGGGGCGTGCGCCGCGGCGTGGTGCGCGACATCGACGAGACCACCCGCTCGATCGCCGCCGCGCTGCACGACGCCGAGCGGATGGCGGGCGCGAAAGTGAGCGCGGTGACGTGCGGGATCGCGGGCGAACACGTCGCCGCCCGCACCTCGCCGGGCGTAGTGGCCGTGTCGGCCGAGGAGATCACCGCCGAGGACGTGGCGCGCGTGAATGAGGTCGCCCGGGCCGTCTCCCTGGGACGCGACCAGGAGCTGCTGCACGACATCCCGCAGGAATACGTCGTGGACCAGCAGCGCGGGATCTCGGACCCGGTCGGGATGACGGGCACCCGGCTGGAAGTGGAGATGTACCTCGTCACGGTGCAGGCCACCGCGGCGCAGAACCTGCGCAAGAGCGTGCAGCGGGCGGGGTACCGCCCGGCCGACCTGGTGCTCGAGCCGCTCGCCGCGTCCTACGCGGTGCTGACCGACGACGAGAAGGAGTTGGGCGTCGCGCTGGTCGAGGTGGGTGGGGGCTCGACCGGCGTGGCGATCTTTCACGAAGGCAAGATCCGCCACCTGGCGTCGATCAAGTTCGCCGGCGCTCACGTGACGAACGATCTTGTGCAGGGGCTCGGGGTGACGCAGGCCGACGCGGAGCGCCTGAAGGAGCGGCACGGGGTCGCCTACCAGCCGCTGGTGGACGCATCGGAGATGGTCAACCTCCCGTCCACGCCAAGTCAGGGCGCGCGCCAAGCGTCGCGCGAGCTGCTGTCCCACATCATCCACCAGCGGGTGGACGAGATCTTTCAGCTGGTGCAGCGCGAGTTCGAACGGGCGGGGTACGGGGGCGGGCGGTTGCCCGCCGGCGTCGTGCTGACCGGGGGGACGGCGCACATCCCGGGGATGGTGGAGCTCGCGCGCGAAGCGTTCGCGGTGCCGGTGCGGGCGGGGACGCCCGAGCAGGGGATCTCCGGGCTCGTCGACAGCGTCCAGGCGCCGCGCTACGCCGTGCCCGTGGGGCTGGTGCTGTACGCGGCGCGGAAACTCGCGGTGACGGGCGCGGGTGGCGGCGCCCTGGCGCGCAGCGGCGGCGTCGAGAAGCTGTTCGGACCGCTGAAACGGTGGCTGCAAGACTTCTTCTGATCGATTACCCGAGGGGGCCCATGATCTTCGAGCTCGAAGAGACCGTTTCGCAGAACGCCCGGATGAAGGTGGTCGGGATCGGCGGCGGCGGCGGCAACGCCCTCAACCGCATGGTCGACGAGGGGCTCCAGGGCGTCGAATTCATCTCGGTCAACACCGACGCGCAGGCCCTGCTCAACAACAAGGCCGACGTGAAAGTCCAGATCGGCAAGAAGCTGACGCGCGGCCTCGGCGCCGGGGCGCGGCCCGAAATCGGCCGTCAGGCGATCGAGGAGAACCGCGATGAGGTGCTGCACGCCCTCCAAGGCGCGGACCTGGTGTTCGTCACCTGCGGCATGGGCGGCGGCACCGGCACTGGGGCGTCGCCGATCATCGCCCAGATGGCCCGCGATCTCGGCGCGCTCACGATCGGGATCGTCACGAAGCCGTTCCTGTTCGAAGGCCGCAAGCGGATGCGCCAGGCGGAAATGGGCAGCGCCGAGATGCGCAAGCACGTCGATACGATGGTCGTGGTGCCGAACGAGCGGCTGCTCGCCGTGGTCGGCAAGGGCATCCCGTTCCAGGATGCGTTGAAGAAGGCCGACGAGGTGCTGCTGCACGCTACCCAGGGCATCTCCTCGCTCATCACCGTCACCGGCATCGTGAACGTCGATTTCGCCGACGTCCGGACGGTGATGCAGAATGGCGGCGCCGCGATCATGGGCACCGGGATGGGGCGCGGCGAGAACCGCGCCATGGAGGCCGTGCAGCAGGCGATCTCCTCGCCGCTGCTCGACAATATCTCCATCACCGGCGCCACCGGCGTGCTGATCAACATCACCGGCGGCGAGGACCTCACCTTGGGCGAGGTCACCCAGATCTCCGACGTCGTCAAGGACGCCGCGGGCGAGGACGCCGAGATCATCTTCGGGACCGTGAACGATCCCGCGATGCACGGCGAGATCCGCGTGACCGTGATCGCGACGGGGTTCGACCGGCCCGCCGTGGCGGAGGCGCCGGCCCGCGCGGCCCCGGGCGTGCTGCCGTTCCGGGAGCGCATGGCCCGGCCGACGCCGGTGCCGGCGCCGGGCTTTCCCAAGGCCGCCGAGGCGGCGCGCCACCCCGCCCCCCCGCCCCCGGAGCTCAATGAGCTCGAGATCCCCACCTTCATTCGGCGGCAAATGGACTGATGGCCTGGCGCGCCAGCCACTACGTCGTCGTCGGCGCGCTCACCGTCGGGGGGCTCGCCTGGGCCGGGCGAGCGGCGTGCCGTGGCGGCGTCCCCTCACGGCGCGCGCCATCGTGGTGGCGGCGGCGTATACCGAGTTTGCCGATACCCTCGGCCGGCGCGAGACCCTGGCCGATGTGCTGGACCGCGCCGCTATCACCGGGCGCGACTACACCCGCTTCCTCGCCGCCGCGCGGCACCTGCCCGTGCGCCGCCTCCGCCCCGGGCTCGTGTTCCAGTTCCGCCGCTTGCGGACCGCGACCCTCGTCGATCGCGTGACGGTGCGGCTCGCCCCCACCCAACGGCTCACCCTGGCGCGCGACGCCACGGGGTGGACGGAGACGGTCGAAACGATTCCCTGGACCGTCACGCGGCTGCGCGTCACCGGCGTCATCGCATCGTCGCTGTACGACGCCCTCGACCAGGCGGTCGCGGACACCTTCCTCCCGGCGGGGGAGCGACGCACGCTCGCGTGGGCCATCGCCGACGTGTACGACTGGGAGGTGGACTT
>DATBBW010000066.1:0-4218 GCA_036270795.1 Gemmatimonadales bacterium
CACGCCTCTTCGCGCCAGTCGAACGCGCCTTGCCGGGCCAGGGCGGCGAAGGACCCGTAGTACAGCGCGACGCGGGATTGCAGGTCGGCGCCCGTGCCGCTCCACTCGAGGGGGATGCATTCCCCCAAGGTGTAGACATCACCGCGCACCGGATGCGGCAGGGTCTTGGGACTGATTTCGACGGCCACGATACCGTCGAGGTAGGCCGGGGGCACGTCGCGGAGGAGGCGGTCGATCAGGGTGCGGAAGTCGTCGAGGCGCGTCGCGACTATCCCTTGAGATGCTCGGCCAGATACGCCACGAGCTGCGTCGCCGCGACGCGCTCCTGCTGCAAGGTGTCGCGATCGCGCACGGTGACCGTGCCGTCGGCGGTCGACTGGCCGTCGATGGTAATCCCGAACGGCGTGCCGGCTTCGTCCTGGCGACGGTAGCGGCGCCCGATCGAGCCCCCGTCGTCGTAGAAGGCGTTGTAGTGCCGGCGCACGTCGTCATAGATCCGGCGCGCCAGCTCGGGCATGCCGTCTTTGTTCACGAGCGGGAACACCGCGGCCTTGAGCGGCGCGAGCGCCGGATGAAATCGCATCACCACCCGCGGCTCCCCGGCCACTTCTTCCTCGGCGTAGGCGTCCACCATCACGGCCAGTGCCGTCCGGTCCGCGCCGGCCGAGGTCTCGATCACGTACGGCACGAAGCGCTCGTTGGTGCCGGGATCCAAGTAGTCGAGCTTCTTGCCCGACGCGTCCTGATGGCGGGTCAGATCGAAGTTCGTGCGGTTGTGAATCCCCTCGAACTCCTGCCAGCCGAAGGGAAACTCGTACTGGATGTCGTAGGCGTCCTTGGCGTAATGCGCGAGCTCCTCCTTCGTGTGCTGGTGAAGGCGGAGTTTCGCGGGCCGAATGCCGAGCCCGGCGAGCCAGGCCATACGCTCCTGGCGCCAGAACTCGAACCACTCGGGGTCCGTGCCCGGTTTCACGAAGAACTGCATTTCCATCTGCTCGAACTCGCGCGTGCGGAAGATGAAGTTTCCCGGCGTGATCTCGTTGCGGAACGCCTTGCCGATCTGGGCGATGCCGAAGGGGATCTTCTGGCGCGAGGCCTGGAGCACGTTGAGGTAGTTCACGTAGATCCCCTGCGCCGTTTCGGGGCGCAGGTAGACCACCGCGGCCGCGTCCTCCACCGGCCCCACGAACGTCTTGAACATGAGATTGAAGAGGCGCGGCGCCGTGAGCGTGCCCTTCATGCCGCAGACCGGGCACTGGGCGTCCGGCTGGCCGGGCGTGCCTTTGAGACGGGGGTCGTCTGCGCGGAATCTGTTGTGACAGTGGCGGCAGTCGACGAGCGGGTCGGTGAACCCCGCGACGTGGCCCGAGGCTTCCCACACCTTGGGATGCATCAGGATCGCGGCGTCGAGGCCCTCGATGTCCTCCCGCTCGTGGACCATGGAGCGCCACCAGCGCTCCTTGATGTTCCTTTTCAGCTCGACGCCGAGGGGCCCATAGTCCCACACCGAGCCGAGGCCGCCGTAGATCTCGGAGGACTGAAACACGAAGCCGCGCCGCTTGGCGAGCGACACGAGCTTGTCCATCACGTTGTCAGGGGCAGGCATAGAGGGCCGGAAGATAGGGGCGGCGCTACGCCGGAGGCAACCCGAACGCCTGGCGCGTCGCGAGCTCGCCGAGCCCCACGATGCCGGCGGCGTCGAGCGTCCGCCCCGCGCCGTCGAGGGCGTGCAACCCGATCAGGCCGTCCACCCGGCCCGCCACCACGGCGACGCGTTTCTTGGCGGCCTGGGCCCGTCGTAGCACCGCCCCCGATGCCTTGCCCGCGAACGACGTGCGGTCGAACGCGCCCTCGCCCGTGATCACTAGATCCACTTGGGCGAGGGCGGCGTCGAAGCCGACCCGCGCGAGCACCCATTCGGCCCCCGGCATCAGCGCCGCCTTGGCAAAGAACGCGAGGCCCGCGCCGAGACCGCCGGCCGCGCCGCTCCCGGGCAATGTGGCGAGCTCGGGGCGCCCGTGGTGCGCCATCAGCTCGCCCAACCGCTCGAGACCGCGCGCCAAGAGCGTCACCGCCTCGGGACCCGCGCCCTTCTGGGGCCCGAACACCGGCGCCGCGCCCTCGGCGCCGACCAGTGGTGTGTGGACGTCGGCGAGCGCCAGCACGCGCGCATCGAGCCCCCAGCCGGCGGCCCACTCGGCGAGCTGCGCGAGCGCGGCCCCGCCGTCGGGGAGGACCGCCCCGGCCGCGTCGCGGAACGTCCAGCCGAGGCCCCGCGCGGCACCGCTGCCGCCGTCCACCGTAGCCGAGCCCCCGAGCCCCACGATCACCGTCTTGGCGCCACGCTCGGCCGCCTCCCAAATGAGCTCGCCGACGCCGCGGGTCGTGGCGCGCAGGGGATCACGCTGCTCCGGCCGCAGCAGGGCGAGCCCGCATGCCGTCGCGCTCTCGAAGATCGCCGTCTCCGGGTCGAGCCACCCGAGCTCGCCCGCGACGGGCGTGAGCAGCGGGCCGCTGACGGGCACCCGCTCGCGCAGCGAGCCGGGTGGCAGCACGGCATCGAGGAGCCCGTCGCCGCCGTCGGAAATGGGGCACTGCAGCACGACCGCGTCCGGCAGCGCGCGACGAATCCCGGCCGCCAGGGCATCAGCCACCTGGCGCGGCCCGAGCGTCCCCTTGAACGCAGCGGGGGCAACGAGGATTACTGGCGCCATCTAGCATTTCGCACGAAAACAGGCGTTTTGCTATACATAGAGTGGCGTGCTGGTTGCGTATGTGCCGCTGTGACGGCGGTTACCATTCAGGCACCGTTCTTGCTTCACATACCGTCGGAACATCTCTGTTCAGGGCAAACCGCCGGCGACGGCGGGGCGCAAAGCCAAGGGGTCTCGCGAGCGCGAGACAGCCCAGCTGCCGGAGGTTGACCCCGGCCCCAGCCCTGACGCGAGAGCGCGGGGCTTTCTTGCTTACCTGCGTGTACAGCTGTCGTCTCGCTCGCATCGGGTTCTAGGGCGCACGATGTCGAGCAGGCGATCACCCCCCAGGGGAGACTCTGGGGGGTTTGCTTTTGATATGGTCGCAGATCCGCCCACCGTGCTCGCGCCCGTTCTCGATGAAGATCTTGTTGGCATCGAGCCCGGAGGCCAGCACGCCGGCGATGTAGACACCGGGCACCGGGGTCTCCATCGTGTCCGGGGCGTGACGCGGCACGCCGCTCGCCTCGTCCACCGCCACGCCGAGCCCGCGCAGCAGCGTGAGGTCCGCGCGGTAGCCGGTGAGCGCCAGCACGAAGTCGACCGGCAACGTCTCGGGCTCCCGGGCCGTCTCCGAGCGGAGCACCACGCTGTCGGGCCGGATCTCGACCACCCGGGTGCACCACCGCACGGCGATGCTGCCGTCCTTCACACGGTTGGTGATGTCGGGGAGGATCCACGGTTTCACGCCGCGGTCGAACTCCCGCAGGAAGTGCACCATGGTCACCCGGGCGCCCACGCGGGACAGCTCCAGCGCCGCCTCGACGGCACTGTTGCCGCCGCCTACCACGAGCACCCGCTGCTGCCAGTAGGGGTGGGCCTCGACGAAGCAGTGGGAGACGTGGGGCAGGTCCTCGCCCGGGACGCCGAGCGGGTTGGGGGAGTCGAAGTAACCGCTCGCGAAGACCACGTGGCGGGCCGTGAGAGTCTCCGGCGCCGCCTGGCCGGGATGGTGCGCCGTGAGCTCGAAGGCGCCGTCGCGGCGCGTCACCCGGCGCACGTCGTGGTATGGCCGCACGTCCAACTCGAAATAGGCCGCCACCTTGCGGTAGTAGGCGAGCGCCTCGCGGCGCGTCGGCTTGTCCGCCGCGGTGACAAACGGCACGCCGCCGATCTCGAGCTTCTCGGCGGTTGAGAAGAATGTCATGTACAGCGGATAGCGCATCAGGCTCGCCACGACCGGCCCCTTGTCGAACAGCGAGCAGGTGAGGTGCGCGCGCTTCGCCGCCACGCCGACGGCGAGCCCGCACGGACCTGCCCCGATCACGGCGAGATCGAGCATCGCCCGCTACGGCACTTCAATGATCTGGTCGCGGTGCGTCCCGACGCTCACGTACTGGATGGGCGCGTGGGCCAGGTCCTGCAGCCGGTCGAGGTACGCCCGGGCCGGCGGCGGCAGCTCGGCGAGCCGGCGCACGTGGCTGAGCGACCTCTGCCAGCCGGGCAGCGCCTCGTAGGTGGGCTC
>DATBBW010000067.1:0-1630 GCA_036270795.1 Gemmatimonadales bacterium
ACGTGCTGCTTCTTCTTCGCCGCGCGCGCCGCCTTCGCCTGCTCGAACTTGAACTTCCCGTAATCCATGATCTTCGCGACGGGCGGCCGCGCGAGCGGCGCGACTTCGACCAGGTCGAGCCCCCGCTCCTGCGCCGCGGCCAACGCCTCTTCCACGGTCAACACCCCGAGCTGGGCCCCGTCGGGCGCGATCACCCGGATCGGACTGATACGGATCTGCCGATTGACCCGGATGCGCGGCGCCTTGTTGTTCGTGCTTTCGATCGCCAGGTGGTGGTCTCCTCCCCCAAAAGAAAAAGCGGACTCCAGCCCCGGAATCCGCTACCAAGAGCGCTCCGTCGCCGCTCGCCCTACTGCGCGACGGCCGACCGATCACTCGCCCGGAACCCTGGAGCACTCGCCGCGACTCCCGGCGAGGCAATGCGGGTGAGGCGCCGCGAGGCGCCCGCTTGCCGTATTGTGCGCGATAAGTTAGCCGGGGCCCAGTTCACCCACAAGACCAAAACCGCGCGCGTCGCGCTGCAGCCGCCCCGCCGCCACCCGGGCATCGTGCCCGAACACGAGCAGCCACCCCTCGGCCTCGGCCCGCGCATAGAGCCGCCGCTTGGATTCGAGCGTGACGAGCGGCTCCACGTCGAAGCCCATGATCCAGGGCAGCGGCAGATGCGCTGTCGTGGGCACCAGGTCGGCCAGGAAGCAGGCCTGCTCGCCCCCGTGCGCCACCAGCACCGACTGGTGAAACGGCGTGTGACCAGGCGTGGGCAGGCAGCGGATCCCGGGCACGACCTCTGCCTCCCCGTTCACCAGGTCGAACGGCACGGCCTCGAAGTTGTGCGGCAGATAGCTCGCCTGGGTGCGCTCGTTGGCGTGGCGGGCGAAGTCGAGCTCGCCGCGTTGCACCACGTAGCGCGCGTTCGGGAAGCTCGGCCGCACCGTCCCGGCCGCGTCCCGGTAGGTGTTGCCGCCGGCGTGGTCGAAGTGCAGGTGCGTATTGATCACCCAGCGCACCTCCGCCGGCGCATGGCCCAGCGCGGCGAGCGCGTCCTCGAGCTGCGTGCGGCCGTCCCGACCCTCGTTCGCCACCCCGTAGATGTCCTTGAACTTTGCCGCTTCCTTGTTGCCGAGCCCGGTTTCGATCAAGACCAGGCCGTCGGGGTGCTCGACCAGGAGGCAGCGCAGGGCCAGCGGGATGCGGTTGCGCTCGTCCGCGGTGGTGCGTCGCTCCCACAACGGCTTCGGCACGACGCCGAACATGGCGCCCCCGTCGAGCCGCACGGTCCCGCCCTCGAGCGCGTGGCAAGTGAGCCGGCCGACGGTGAAGGTGGTGTGGCTCATCGGAGCTGCGTGAGCTCGTCGAGCGTGTGCGCGCCGCGCTCCCGGCCCACGACGAGCAAGCGGGCGAGCACCTGGGCGGCGAGCCGGGCGTCCGGGGCGGCGCGGTGGCGCACCGTCACGGGAAGCCCGAAATAGTGCGCCAAGGCGTCGAGGCTCCGGCTCTCGAGCCCCGGCACGAGGCGACGCGCCAGCCGCACCGTGCACAGGCGGGGGCCCGCCAAGAGCAGGCCGCTCACGCGCCCTAGCTCCGCCGCGACGAACCCCCAGTCGAACCGCACATGGTGCGCCACAAACAC
>DATBBW010000068.1:0-9362 GCA_036270795.1 Gemmatimonadales bacterium
TGCCTCGTCCTGGCCTACGTGATCGCGCATTTCGTGGCGGTGCTGGGCCTCAGGTATTGGCTGGGCGCGGTGCACTTCGGCCTCATCCTGTGGATCGGGTTCCCGGTGATTCTGCTCACGGGGTCCGTCCTGTGGGACAACGTGCCGTGGAAGGTGGCTGCCATCCATGCTGGTGACTGGCTGGTGAAGCTGCTCGTGATCCCGATCATCCTGAGTGTCTGGCAATAGGAGACACTGGCCGCAGGGAGCCATCCAGGACTCATTACGCTGACGGCGATCGCAGGGGCGGCGCGCATCGGGAGGCACACGTGTGGTTCAAGAGCCCCATCTGGATACCAATCGCCTGGGTGCTCAGCTTCGCGAACGGGATCTTCGTGTTCACGGTGGGGAATGGCCAGCCGGCGCACGCAGCCGGCCACGCGTTGCTCGCCATCCTGTTCGCGTTCGGGGCGCAACGCCTCTCGGCTCGACGGGGTCGCGAGCCATTGACGAGCGAGGAGCGCCAGACGTTGGCGGACCTGGAGACCCGACTCGGCGCACTCACTGACCTGCAGCGGCGCGTCGCTGAGCTTGAGGAGCGTGTCGACTTTGCGGAACGCGTATTGGCGCAACAGCGCGAAGGGCAGCGGTTGGGCCCACCCCGGAGCTGAGCGAGAACGTGGCAAGCCGGCATGCGCCCTAGCCCGAGGCGGTGGCCGGACCCGGAGAGGGCTTGATGCCTGATCCTTTACAGCTCGATGCACGGCACACAGCCCTCGTCCTGATCGACCTGCAGCGTGCGATCCTGCAACGCCCCGTGGCGCCTCATACGGCTCAGGACGTCCTGGCCCGTGCGGCGCGGCTCGCAGCCGGCTTCCGGGCCAAGGCCGCCTCGGTCGCATTGGTCCGTGTGTCCTACTCGTCGGCTGGCGCCGAACTGTTGAACCAGCGGCGCGATGCTCCAGCGCCCGCCCTCGCGCGCGAGCGCGGGTGGGACGAATTGGCGCCTGAACTGGGTCGGGACGAGCGGGACATCCTGATCACCAAACACCAGTGGGGTGCGTTCTATGGCACCGGCCTCGACCTGCACCTGCGCCGCCGGGGGATACGCACGATCGTGTTGGGTGGCATTGCGACGAACTTCGGCGTCGAGTCGACCGCGCGCGATGCGTTCGAGCGCAACTATGAGCTTGTCTTCGTCGAGGACGCCATGGCAGGGCTGACGGCGGAAGCCCATGCGTTCGCCTGTCAGACGATCTTCCCGCGCATCGGGCGCGTGCGGTCAACACAACAGGTGCTCGACGCCCTGGCCGTTGCCGCCGCATGATACCTCCCCCCATGTCGCGATCGGGGTCAGCAGTACCTCTATTTTGGTGGGACTGAGACCGGGGCTCGGTGCTCCATCCAGACCCCACCCCGTAGGGCGTGCCTATGACAGGGAAGCTTGCCCAGACCAGATTCGAAAACGCGGCGCCCATCCTGCGCGTCGCGGACATGAAAGCGAGCGTGAAGTACTACGTGGAGGTGCTGGGCTTTCAGAACGCGGAGTGGGGGAGCGATGACTTCACCGCGGTCAAGCGCGACGCCGCGGGGATCTACCTGTGTCGTGGTGGTCAGGGGTGTCGCGGGACGTGGGCGTGGATTGGCGTGGAGGATAGCCAGCTCCTCTACGAGGAATACCAGGCGCGCGGGGCGAACGTGCGGCGTGCGCCACGCAATTATCCCTGGGCGCTCGAGCTGCACGTGGAGGATCCCGATGGGCACGTCCTGCGCTTCGGATCTGAACCGCGGAGCGATCGACCGTTTGACCCGTGGACGGATTGAGCGGGCGTTCCACCGCACGAGGCGCTGGACGATCCGCGGACGTTACCTTGGGAGATTAGAGACGAGGGAGGAGGAGCCATGCGATCGACGCCACCGAGCAAGGCGAAGGCCAAGACCATCGATGGATACCTCGCGCGGTTGCGCAAGGACCAGCGAGCGGCGCTCGCCAAGCTGCGCCAGGCCATTCGGGCGGCAGCCCCGCGCGCCGAAGAATGCATCAGCTACCAGATGCCCGCCTTCCGGCTCGACGGACGTATGCTGGTGTGGTTCGGGGCGGGCGCGCGGCACTGCGCCTTCTACCCGGGCGCGGTCGTGAACACGCTCAAAGCCGAGCTCCAGGACTACGACACTAGCAAGGGCACCATCCGGTTTCCGGCGGACCATCCACTCCCGGCCACCTTGGTCCGGAAACTGGTGCGGGCCCGCATCGCCAACATCGGCGCCCACCGAGGGCGTGCGGCGCGCGGCGCAGCGCGCGCCCGCTGATGCCGAGTCGCTACGCCGCTTGGGCGCTCGTCTTCGACGCGGCCCAGTTGAGGAGCATCAGCGCGGGCACGACGAAGGGGAAAATGCCGTACAACGTGTCGCTGACCGAGTGGGAGTGCCGGTCCACGGCGACGAAGACCTGAACACAGAAGAGCAGGGTGAGCAGTGTCAGGCCGAAGCCCTGCCACGCGACCGGGCGATAGATCCAGCCCCACGCTTGAAACCAGCGACGTGTCATAGCGCCTCCCCGCGAAAGTGGCTGCTGTGCGAAAGTACTCTATAGTATAAAGTAAGGCCCGGCCCCCCGCCAACCACGGTGCCAGACCTACGGCAGCGGCGGGCCACTGCCCGCGGCGGCCTCGCGTGCCCCCCGCGCCGCGCCCGCTCAGGGCGCCAGGCCAACTCGCTGCACCAGGCGCGCGAACCGGGGGTCCGTGCGCACCGGGTCGTACAGCGGCTCGACCTGCATGAAGACCATGAAAGCGTCGCGGTCCTCGTACCCCCGCTCGAGCCAGGCAAAGGCGCTGTCCTTCTCCCCCAGGGCCGCGTAGAGCATGGCAAATTTCGTGGGGACGACGTAGCCCCGTTGCGCTTGTTGCGTGACGTCGCGCAGCGCGCGCAAGCCCTCCTCGCGGTGCCCGCACAGCGCGGGAGCGGCGCCGCGTGCCGCCCCCTCGGGATTCGGCAGCGACACGGGGATGAAGCGCGCGGCGGCGAGCGCCGCGTCGCAGCGCTTGGCCCCGAGGGACGCTCGAGCCAGTTCGGCGTACGTCAAGGAATTGGTTGAGTCGAGCTTGAGCGTCTTGCGCAATTGGGCAACGGCGTTGTCGAAGCGATGCCCGTAGTAGAAGACCGTCGCGACCCGCGTGTTGACAATCACGGAGAGCGGATCGACCTCGCGGGCGCGCTGCACTTCACGCTCCGCCTCCCCGGGCTTCCCCGTAATGATGAAATACCACGCCTGAAACAAGTGCGCCGGGCCGTACTGGGGATCGAGGGCGATCGCACGGGTGAGCTCCTGCTCGGCCGCGACCCAATCCCAGTCGTAGTAGAGGCTGATGATCCCGAGCGAGGTGTGCGCCTCGGCCAGCGTGCTGTCGAGCCGCAGCGCCCGTTGGGCGGCGGCCTTCGCGCGCGAGAACCCCTGGCGCGGCGCCTCATAGCCCCAGATCGCGAGCACGCTAGAGGCGTCGCTCAGGCCGGAGTACGCCGACGCGTAGAGCGAATCGGCTCGGATCGCCTGTTCAAAGTACCCGGCGCTCTTGCGCAGCTGGCCGGGCTCGCTCCGCTGACTGAAGAAGTAGCGGCCCTTCAAGTAGAGGTCATGCGCCTCGGGACTCTCGGTCGAGCGCCGCACGAGCGGCGCGTTCGGCGCCCCCCCGAGCGTGACTTGCAGGGCGCGGACGATGGCCCGGGAGATGTCGTCCTGCACCGCAAACACGTCCTTGATGTCGCGCTCGTACTCCTCCGCCCAGAGTTGATAGCCGTCCGCCGCGTTGATGAGCTGGGCGCTCACCCGCACGCGCGTGCCCGCGCGGCGCACCGTCCCCTCGAGCAGCGTCCCGACGTTGAGCTGGCGCCCAATCTCGCTGGCGTTGACGTTCTTGTTGCGGAACGCGAAGGCTGAGGTGCGCGCCGCGACCCGCAACCCGGTCACGGCGTGGAGCGCCGTCATCAGCTCTTCCGACATGCCGTCGCTGAAGTACTCATCGCCCTGGTCACGACTGAGGTTGACGAAGGGCAGGACCGCGATCGACCGTCCGGCGCCGTCGGCCGGCGGGCCGCCTCCGGCGCCTCCGCTCGCCGATCGGTGCGTGTACACGAAGTAACCGACCGCCAGGACGGCCACGGCCGCGGCCGCAGCGCGCGCGGCACGGCGCTCCCACCACGGCGCCGCCGTGGCCGCCGGAGCGGTGGCGAGCGCATCGCGGAACGCCCCGGCGGTCTGAAACCGGTCGGCGGGGGCCTTGGCGAGCGCTTTGAGCACGGCGTGCTCCACGGCGGCCGGCAAGTCAGGGCGACTCGTCCGGAGCGATGGCACCGGGTCGCGCGTGTGGCGCGCCACCACTTCTCGCGCCGTGGCCCCCATGAAGGGCGGGTGCCCCGCCAACATTTCGTACAAGACGCAGCCGAGCGCGTACACGTCGGTGCGTCCATCGAGCATGGTCTCTCCGCTCCCCTGCTCGGGACTCATGTAGTCCGGTGTCCCGAGCGCGATGCCCGTTTCCGTCAATCGCTCATCGCCCCCGACCGCCCGGGCGATCCCGAAGTCCGCCAGCAGCGCGTGCCCCTCACTCAGGAGGATGTTCTCGGGTTTCACGTCCCGGTGGATCACCCCATGCCGATGGGCCGAATCCAGCGCCTCGGCCGCCTCACCGGCGATCCGCACCGCATCCTCCAGCGAAATCCCGTGCTCACGGGTGAGCCAAGCGCGCAGCGACTCACCCTCGACGTACGGCATCGTGAACCACAGCTGCCCGGCGGCCTCGCCGGAGTCGTGGACGCTCAGGATGTTGGGGTGCTGGAGCCGCGCGGCGAGCCGGATTTCGCGCAGGAACCGCTCCGCCCCAAGCGTCGCGGCCAGCTCGGGGTGCAGGACCTTCAAAGCGACGAGGCGATCGTGCTTCAGGTCGCGGGCGAGATAGACCGTGGCCATCCCGCCGCGCCCGAGCTGCCGCTCGATGGTGTAACGCTGCGCCAGGGCGGCTCGCAGCCGGGCGAGCAGGTCGGTCAGGGAGGGACCTCGGGGGTCGGTGGACGGCTCCATCTTAGGGCCCTCGCCAGCGCGCGCCAAGGGGGCGCAGCGCCCCGCCCCGGTGCCGGCAGCCGGTCTTGGCAGCAACCCGTTTGTGTCGCAACGTACCGGATGTTCGCGCGTCCTCCGCGGGACGGCCGCTTGCGCCGCCCCAGCACCAGCCGCGGTCGGTCGGCGGCACACCAGCAGGCGCCATGACGCT
Source organism: Gemmatimonadales bacterium (assembly GCA_036270795.1). Taxonomy (GTDB): domain Bacteria; phylum Gemmatimonadota; class Gemmatimonadetes; order Gemmatimonadales; family GWC2-71-9; genus AG41. The sequence continues at coordinate 5,247 of DATBBW010000068.1, forward strand.
TCGCAACCCTGACGCGGCGCGGGCGGGCGGGTACGTCCTGGCGCTCGCCGGCCTCCTCGTCGCGCTCGGCCTGATCTTTCATCCCGTGCCGGCCGGTGGGTTTGACGAGCGACCCTCCGTCCTCGCCAATACGCCCTGGTGGGGCCCCATTCACATCGCGATCGCGGCCGGCTTCGTGCTCTGCGTGCTCGGGAGCCTCCTGCTGCTGGTGGCCGGCGGGGACCTCACCCGCCCGTGGGTGGCGGCCTTGAGCTGGGGCGCGATGGCCGTGGGGATGATCTTCTTCACGGGCGTCGCGCTGATCAACGGCTGGGTGATGCATTACCTGACGGCTCGCGGCGCACCGACCTCGGTGCCGTTGCTGTACGACGCCTTCAATCGGCTGCTGCTCGGCTACGGCTGGCTCGGCAATCCCCTGTTCCTCGCGGGCCTCACCGGGGTGGCGGCACTCGAAGTGCGGCAGCATACCGTCGGGATGCCGCGTGCTGCGGCATGGGCGGGCCTCGTGGTGGTGGTGCTCTCCTGGGGTCGCGGCATCGGCTCCGCCACTGGCCTGTTCTTCCTCGAACCGCTGATTTTCGCCAATGTGCCGGCCTTTCTCTGGCTCGGTTACTATGGTCTCCGGATCGCCGCTCAGGCCCGCTCGGTGGTCGCCGCATAACCATCCGTACAGTCGACTGGGAGCCGGCACGCGGCGAGAATCGTCCGTGCCCACGTTCGCGAACTCGCATGCCCGTTAGCCTCATTTGCCCCGGCTGCGGAACCACGGCGACATTCCATCGCCTGCCGGTCGTGGTGTGCCCAAACTGTCAGGCCGCATTTTCCTCAACGCTGCGGGCATCGGCCGAGGCCGCGCTCCAGAAGCAGACCGCTCCGCGGCCCAGCGTCCTGACAGCTGGCATGTATCTCGCGCCGGCCGCCGGTGTCGCGTGCCTCCTGGGCGTCCTGGCGGCCGCTGCTAACGCCAGGTTCGTGCACTTCACGATCAACGGCGACGCGGTCACGGGGCACGAGTTTCTTCGCACCGTGGGCGCGGCGTTCCTCGTGCTGGGGACGCTCGCGCTCGCCATCGCGTACAGCATATGGCAAGAGCGCTCGCGGACTCGGTGGCTCATTCTGGGATACTGGGCTGCTCTACTAGCGCTTGAGATCGGCCTCGGTTTCGCCAACTCGGGCACGGCTGGGGCAGCGTTAGCGGTGATTCACACGTCTCCGTTTCTGGTCGTCGTGGGGTGGTACCTGTTTGGGAAGGCGAACGTCGTGGACTACTTCCGCGCATTGGAGCGCGCCGAGGCCGCTCGCGCTGGACGTGACATCAAGCCCTCAGGGGGTGGCGCCTAGGACGCGCACGCTTGATTCGTAAGCCGGCAGGGCCGTCGCTCACCAACGACGGCCGTTGATTTTTCGACGAGTTACGCACCCGAGTGGCGGCCAGCGACGGCTAGCAACCCCGCGTTTTTGCCACTTGTGTTATCACGCTGCTGGTCTGAGCGGAGGGCTCGGCGTCGCTGCCTATCCTACTACCTCTCCCGGCAGGCGAGCCCGAACGGCCTGCAGCACCTCTCGCGCGATGCCCAGCGCCTCCTCCGCTTCGCCAGGTGTCGGTTCCCCCGGCTCGCCGGGATATCGGAACCGCCACGCGTACTGGGTCAGCGGCACCGCGCGGTCCACCACAGGCTGCAGCGAGCGATCGAGGGCGAGGCACGCCTCGCCCAGCTCTTCGAGGTTGTGGGTCTTGCGGAAGGGGCGATCGTGCCAGGTGAGCGTGCCTTGAAGGCCTTCTCGGCCGTCTGCTGGGAGTGGAACGTCACATCACCGAGCAGGGGCGGATGGGCCGTCCGGTCGTGCGCCGCGGCCCGCAGATCGTTGTTCGCCTTCTGAAGCCACGCGCTTGTATCGGCGACCCGTGCGGGGTCATGCGGCATGCAGCAGCACGCCTTCCCGGGCCACCGTGGCTGGAAGGGAGGCCTGAAGGTGAAGGCGCTCCTCGAAGTAGGTCCGCGTGCAGACCAGCACATCCGCCGCCGCCCCCGTGCCACGCAGCACCTCGTAGCCAAGCCGGCTGCCGCGCCGCTGTGCGGTGGCATCGTCAGGGACCACGAGCAACAGGTCGTAATCGCTGTCCGGCCCGGCCTCCGCACGCGCCTTGGAACCGAAGAGGTAGACCCGCGTCGGGTGGTACGCCGCCACGAGCCGACGCACGATCTCGGCGAGCACCGGGTCGCTCAGTGGCTTCGCTGCGCGGAGCGGAGAAGAGTCGCGCGTCATGGGTGCCAATCTAGACTGACGTAGGGCTCGCGACCAGCACGCGCGTTCGGGAGAGCGGGGTCAGCCCGGTGATGCCGAGGAGCTTCTAAAGCCCTGAACACCACGTCAATGAAGTCTTGATCCTCAGTGATGCGGTGGTCGCGCCGCCAAGCTTGAAGATGGCCCCGCCGGCGACCCCGTCACCGAGCATGGCGTAGACGCTCCCAGCAAGCGCGCGGCTCCAGGATCGGCAGGGCGGCCCGCTCGGCAATGCTCAGCAGATCCTTGTCACCCGTGACGAAGAGCTCTGCCCCACCCGCGAGCGCCGAGGCGAGGACCCAGGCGTCATCCGGATCGCGCGGCTGGAGATCGGAGGGGACGGCCGGTCGAGCGACGATCGTGCTCGGTCGCCGAAGAGACCCCCACCTTCTTCTTGGTGTTCGCCGTCCCCGCCGCCGTCGACGTCTTCGTGTGGTGGTGGGTGTCTCGCATCTAGGTGCAGCCGCGCACCCCGTCGCCGTCCGACAAACCCGCAACGCCGTCGGGCGGCGCCGGCGCCTTGCGCCCCCCGCCAATCCGGCCGCAGCTTAGCGCCTCCTGTCAGCCGCGAGCGATCCACCGCAATGTCCTCGTCACTGCAAGTCCTTGACGCCATCGGCCACACGCCACTCGTCGAATTCCGCCGCGTGCTGCCGCCAGGGTCCGCGCGCGTCGTCGCGAAGCTCGAGTCTGCGAACCCGACCGGAAGCATGAAGGACCGCGTGGCCCGGGCCATGGTCGACCAGGCTGCGGCCGACGGTCGGCTGTCACCCGGCGGGACCGTAGTCGAATACACGGCCGGGACGACCGGCGTGTCGCTCGCGCTCATCTGCGCAGCTCGGGGCTACAAGGCCCACTTCGTCTTCTCAGACGCGTTTAGCGAGGAGAAGCGGAAGACGATGCGCGCCTACGGCGCGGAGCTCACGGATGTGAAGAGCGACAACAAGCGCATCACGGAGCCGCTCATCAGGGGCATGATCGCCAAAGCCGCTGAACTCAGTCGTCGGCCCGGCCATTGGTACTGCGATCAACTCAACAATCGGGACGGCGAGGCGGGGTATCACGCCTTGGGTGACGAGCTGTGGGAGCAGACGGGGGGACGCGTCGACGCCTTCGTGCAAGCCGTGGGCACCGCGCATTCAATCCACGGCGCGGCGCACTCCCTGCGACGCCACAACGCTCGCCTCCACGTCACGGCGGTGGAGCCGGCGGAATCCGCCGTGCTCTCGGGGCAGCCGTCGGGGTCCCACCAGATCGAGGGCATTGGCATCGGGTTCATCCCGCCACTCTGGAGACGCGACGAGGTGAACGAAATCATCCCAGTGCCCACCGCGGAGGCGAAGGCGATGGCACGGCGCTTAGCGCGCGAAGAGGCGGTCTTCGCGGGCACGTCGACCGGCGCCAACGTGGTGGCGGCGCTGCGCGTGGCCCAGCGACTCGGACCTGGAGCGACCGTGGCCACGATCCTCGTCGATTCGGGCTTGCGCTACCTCAGTACGGACCTGTTTCAGACGTGACGGCGCACCGTCTCCGGCCACGCGAGCCGCACCCAGGCCCTCGACGTTCACGGGTGCGACAATTGCTTAGCTTCAAGTGCCACCATGCGCGCCGACGCCTCCCAACGTCCAGCCCCGATTCGCACGGCCCGACCCGCGCCCTGCCGAAGCTCTGGCGGAGGTCTCCCGTGACCAGCTACTTGCTCCGCCGCTTTGACACGCCTGATGAGACCCGCACCTTTGAGCTCGGCCGGCTCGACCTCATCCGGATCGCGGGCACGACGCTGGGGCGGGCCCGATACGAGCCCGGGTGGAGGTGGTCCCAGCATGTGGC
>DATBBW010000069.1:0-2703 GCA_036270795.1 Gemmatimonadales bacterium
AGGGCGGGGCACGCGAGTCGCGATTCTGGACACCGGCACCGATCCCAGCCATATCGACCTCGCCGGCAAAATCGATCTCGCCCATAGCACCACGATGGTGACGTCGTCCCCCTGCCCCGGTGATCTCGTCGATTTTCTGGACCGCAACCTCCACGGCAGCTTTGTGTCGGGGATCGTGGCCACCAACGGACGCGGCGCCGCCTCCGTGGCCCCCGACGCCCACCTGATCGCCGTGAAGGTGTTGAACTGCCTCGGATCCGGTTCGTTCGCGAGCATCATCGCGGGGATCCTGTATGCGACCAACGTGGGCGCCGACGTGATCAACATGAGTCTCGGGGCGTACTTCCCGAAGAGCACGCCCGGCGCCGCGCGCCTGCTCGCGGCGCTGGACCGCGCCACGACGTTCGCGCATAGCCACGGCGTCCTTATCGTCGCCGCGGCCGGCAACGGCGGCATCGACCTCAACAAGGACCGTAACTTCGTCTTCGTCCCCGCGCAGTCGGCCATGGTCGTAAGCATCGGCGCGACCGGCCCGTTCCGGCAGACCAACTTTGATCAGTTGGCGTTCTATACCAATTTCGGCACCTCGGGCGTGGACCTGTTTGCCCCCGGGGGCAATCAACAGCCGGGCGGGGATCCCGCCCACCGGGACGGCATCCTGTCGGTGTGCAGCAGCTTCAGCATCACGGTCCCCGTGTGCGCATCACACAACTTCTATCTGCTGGGCGGGGACGGCACGAGCTTCTCCGCCCCGCACGCGGCGGGAACCGCGGCGGTCGTCAAGTCGCAATTCCCCGGGAGTGACGCGACGCAGCTGCAGCATTGCTTGTTCAAGGGGGCCGATGACCTGGGCCAGTTGTACAGCCACGGCCGGATCAACGTCGTGGGGGCGGCGCAGTGCTGATGGCCGGTCGGTAAATGTTGTAGCAGGGAGACGCCGGACCGAGCCGTGTCGCCGAGATCCCCAGGTCACGCGCGAGACGGCTCGGGACTGGCGGCAGGTCGGCACCAGGGGACGCGCCACGGGCCGCCCTTCGCCCGTGACGGGCGGGCCAGGTCTCACTAGCATCCGCCGCCGACACCCAACACATTAGTCCGACCATCCACGCGCAGGCGCATCATGCACCCCGCCCTCCGGAGCGCCGCCCCGGTCGCGCTGTCGCTCGTTCTCGCCGCTCGACTCGTCGCTCAAGTGGATCACAGGCACGCCGGGGAGCACCTCGGGCGCGTCGCCTTCCCCACCTCGTGCCGGCCCGACGCCGAGCAGCGCTTTGGGCGGGCGATGGCGCTCCTGCATTCGTTCTGGTGGGAGGAAGGCGCCCGCGCGTTCCGCGGGGTGGCGGCGGCCGACTCGAGCTGCGCGATGGCGTACTGGGGGCTCGCGGTCGTTGCCTGGGGGAACCCGTTCGCGGGTGGGCCGGGCGCGGACGACTTGCGCGCGGGCGCGGCGGCGGCCACGCGGGCGCTGGCCCTCGGCGCGCCCACTGCGCGCGAGCGCGGGTTCCTGGCCGCCGCGGGCGCGCTGTACCGCGACTACGCCACGGTGCCCAACAGCCAACGGCTGCAGGCGTACTCGGACACGCTGGCGCGGCTGTATCACGACGTGCCCGACGATCCCGAGGTGGCGATGTATTACGCCCTCTCGCTCGTCGCGACCGCATCGCCCACCGACACTACCTATGCCCGGCAGAAGCAGGCGGCGGCGATCCTCAACCCGCTGTTCCGCCGCTTCCCCGAGCACCCGGGGCTGGCGCACTACATCATTCACGCCAACGACTCCCCGGAGCTGGCGTATCTCGGGCTCGACGCCGCCCGCCGCTATGCGCAGATCGCCCCCTCGGCGCCGCACGCGCAGCACATGCCGTCGCACATCTTCATCCGGCTCGGCCTCTGGGACGAGACGATCGCCGCGAACGAACGTGCCCTCGCGGCTTGCGTCCGCTACGCCGCGGCCCAGCACCTCCCGGGCTCCGTCCCCGACCAGTTCCACGTGCTCGATTACCTGGTGTACGGATACCTCCAAGAGGGGCGGGACACGACCGCGCAACGGGCCGTGGCGCAGGGCTTGGCGCTCGCCGCTCAAGTCCCGGGCGATGTGCTGCGCAGCGTCTACAACTACAACATCGTGGCGATGGAAGCGCGCGCGCCGCTCGAGCGGGGCGACTGGGCCGCCGCAGCCCGGCTGCCGGTGCGCGCCGCGGGGCCTGGAGGCGTCGGCGAAGCCCTCACACAGTTCACGCGCGCGGTGGGCGCGATCCAGTCGGGCGACACCGCGCAGGCCCGTGCCGAGGTCCGGAGCCTCGCGACGATCGAACGGGCACTCGCCGGGCAGCCCGGCTACAACTGGTCCCGCATAGTGGGGATCGAGACACAAGCGCTGGGCGCCTGGCTGCTGCTCGCGGCCGGCGACACGGCGGGCGCGCTGCGCGAGGCCGCGAGCGCGGCCGACCGGGAGGATGTCACGGCGAAGCACCCCGTGACACCGGGGGAGCTCCTGCCCGCGCGTGAGTTGGAGGGTGATCTCCTGCTCCGGGTCGGGCAGTACGCCCGCGCCCAGGCGGCCTACGAAGTAACGCTCAAGCGGGAGCCCGGACGCGCCCGCAGTCTGTTTGGGGCCGCCCAAGCGGCCGCGCGCGCCGGGGACGCCACGACGGCGCGCGTGCGCTATCAGGACTATCTCAAGCTGATGGAGCGGGCCGACGG
>DATBBW010000070.1:0-4591 GCA_036270795.1 Gemmatimonadales bacterium
GGTTCACAGGCATGGGGGAGCGCCTGGTCGGGATCCTGAACGGCATCAATGCCGAGCTCTGGAACCCGGAGACGGACCCCGAGCTCCCGGCGCCCTATTCGGCTGACGACCTCTCCGGGAAGCGGAAGGCGAAGGCGGCGCTCCAGCGCGCCTATGGGCTGTCGCCGCTGCCCCACGTGCCGCTCTTCGGCATGAGCGCGCGTATGGTGGCGCAGAAGGGGTTGGACTTGGTCCTGGGCGGCGATCTCCTCGCGGGGACGGACGCGCAGTTCATCTTCCTCGGAGCGGGAGAACGGCGCTACCACGAGGCACTGGCCGAACGCGCCGCGGCGGCCCCGGATCGCGTGGCGGTGGAGTTCATGTTCACCGATCGCGTCGAGCATCGCGTCCTGGCAGGGGCCGACGCCTTGCTCATGCCCTCCCTGTATGAGCCGTGTGGGCTCACGCAGATGCGCGCCCAGCGCTACGGTGCCGTGCCTGTCGCCCGCCGCGTGGGCGGCCTCTCGGACAGCATCATCGATGGCATGACCGGTTTCCTGTTCGACGAATATGTACCGGCGGCGCTCGAGCAGGCGGTAGGCCGAACGTTGGAGGCGTATGCCGATCGGGCGGCGTGGCGCAAGCTCGTGCGCGCCGGGATGGCACAGCGGTTCGGCTGGGACCGCTCCGCCGAACAGTACCTCGCCCTGTATCGCCGGGCGCTCGCCCTGCGGCCGACCCCCAGTTGACCGGGACCGCGATGGAGTTCGTCCTCGCGCTCCACAGTCACCTCCCCTACGTCCTGAACCACGGCCGCTGGCCGCACGGCAGCGACTGGTTGTGCGAGGCAGCGCTGGACACCTACCTCCCCCTCCTCGAGCGGCTCGAGGAGCTGTCCGGCGAAGGCACGCCCGCGCCGCTCACGATCGGGTTCACCCCCGTGCTGGCGAATCAGCTCGCGAGCCCGCTGTTTGCGCGCGAGATGGAGGCGTTCTTCACCCAACGCCTCGCCGCCTGCGACGAAGCCCCAGCCTCACTCGCGACGACGGGTGATACGGCGCTCCTGCCGCTCGTGGACTTCTGGCGGTCGCGGCTCAAGACGCTGCAGGCCCTGTTCCGGGAGATCGACCGGGACCTGGTCTCCGCCTTCCGGCGCCTGCAGGAACAAGGTCGCCTGGAGATCATCGGATCCGCGGCGACGCACGGGTACCTGCCGCTCCTTGCTCGGGACGAGAGCATCCGGCTGCAGCTCCTGGTGGGCCGGGACGAGCACCGGCGGCTGTTCGGAGTGGCGCCCAGGGGATGCTGGCTGCCCGAGTGCGCCTATCGCCCGCGCGTGAAGAAGCGCCCCGGCATCGAGGAGCAGGTGGCGGACGCGGGGTTCCGCTACTTCTTCACCGACGCTCATCTCGCCCGCGCCGGCGGCCCGCTCGGTGCCTACGGCGACATTCCCCTCGGCGCGGAACGCTTCGACGCGGAGCGGCACGATGACCCCGGGGCCCCAGGAGGCGGGCGGGCCGGTGGTGCTAAGGCAGCGCGATCCCCGTACCACGCCTACCGGGTCTCCGCCAAGCGCCCAGGGCGCGCGGCCGTCGCCGCGCTGGTGCGGGATCCCCGTTCCTCGATGCAGATCTGGAGCCGGCACCAGGGCTACCCGGGCGACGAGTGGTACCTCGAGTTTCACAAGATCCGCTGGCCGGGCGGCCTGAAGTTGTGGCGCGTCAGCGGCCCGAACGTCGACCTTGGCGCGAAACGGCCCTACGAGCCGGCGGTCGCGTTCGCCCAGGCGGCGAGTCACGCCGCCCACTTCGTCCACCTGCTCGAGAGCATCGGCCAGGAACAGCGGGGCGACCGGGACGGCGTCATCGTGGCGCCGTTCGACACGGAGCTGTTCGGGCACTGGTGGTTCGAAGGGGCGGACTTCCTCGCCGAGATGTACGGCACGCTGCGCGGTCGCCCCGGCATCCGGGCGGTGACGGCGTCCGAGCATCTGGAGGCCCATCCGCCTCGGGTGGCGGTGCAGTTGGCGGAGGGCTCCTGGGGCGCGAACGGGGACCACAGCATGTGGCTCAACGACCGGACGGCCTGGACCTGGAAGCGGCTCCGGACCCTCGAGGAAACGTTCTGGGATGTGGCCCCCGCCGCGCTCAAGTCGGACGCGGCGCGACCCGTACTGGCGCAGGCCGCGCGCGAGCTGCTGCTCGCGCAATCCTCCGACTGGCAATTCATCATCTCGACGGGCGCCGTGGTCGACTACGCCGAGCGCCGCTTCACGCTGCACTGCGACGACACGGCGCGCCTGATCGCGGCGCTCGAGCGCATCGTCGCCGGGGACAGCGCGCAGCTCGAGTCGGCACGACGCGCCGCGGACGAGCTCGCGCACCGCGACGACCTGTTCCCGAACGTGCTGGACCAAGTGGGAGAGGCGCTCGGCAGTTGATGCGATCCGTCGTGATCCACGGCCATTTCTACCAGCCGCCCCGCGACGACCCCTGGACCGGCACCATCCCCCCCGAACCCTCGGCCGCGCCGTTTCATGATTGGAACGAGCGCATCGAGCAGGAATCCTACGCCCCGGTGTCGCGGTCCCTTGGGTCGCTGAGCTTCGACTTCGGGCCCACGCTGCTCCCGTGGATGGAGCGAGAGGCGCCCGAGACATATGGCGCCGTGCTCGCCGCCGATCGCGCCAGCGTGGCGCAACATGCCGGGCACGGCCATGCGATCGCCATGCCGTATCATCACGTGATCCTGCCGCTCTGCCCGCGCCGCGACAAGGTCACCGAGGTGCGCTGGGGGATCGCCGACTTCCGGCGGCGCTTCGGGCGGGTGCCTGAAGGCATGTGGCTGCCGGAAACGGCGGTGGACGACGAGACGTTGGACGTGCTGGCGGAAGAGGGCATCGGGTTCACGATCCTGGCGCCGCATCAAGTGGAGCGCCTGCCTGCCGCTGGGCTCCCCGGCTGGTATCGCACGGCTGGCGGCCGCCGGATCGCCTTGTGCTTGTATGACGGCCCAATGTCGCACGACGTCGCGTTCGGACCGCTGGTGCAGGATCCCGCCGCGTGGGTCGAGCGCCTGGTGTCCGATTCCCGCGCCCTGGTCGCCATCGCGACCGACGGGGAGACGTTCGGGCACCACCACCGGGAGGGCGCAGTGACCCTAGCGCGGGTGCTCGACACGCTCGGCCGGCGCCACGATGTACGGGTCGAGAACTTCGCGGCCTTCCTCGCCCGCCAAGCGCCCGAGGAGGAGGTCTGGCTCGTGGCGCCGAGCTCGTGGAGCTGCCCTCACGGGGTGGAGCGCTGGCGGGCGGAGTGCGGCTGCCGTGCGGCTCCCGAGCGCGGGATGCACCAGCGCTGGCGGGCGCCGCTCCGCGCCGCCCTCGAGTGGCTGGCAGGCGAGTTGCACGCCGTGTTCGAGCGCGAAGGGCGATCGGTGTTCGGCGACCCCTGGGCCGCCCGGGACGCGTATGGTGCAACCCTGGGGACGCCGGGGCACCGGCTACTCGAAATGGAGCGGTACGCGCTCGGCATGTTCACCTCCTGTGGCTGGTTCTTCGACGACATCGCGGGACTCGAGTCCGTGATCGTGCTGCGCTACGCCGCGCGGGCGATTGAGCTCGCGGGCCCTGAAGGACAGCGCCTCGAAACGGGCCTGCTCGAGCGGCTCGCGCTGGCGCCGAGCAACGATCCCGCCGTGGGCTCCGGGCGCGAGCTGTACCTCGAGCGCGTCAAGGCGCGGATTCCTCGCGCCACGCCCGCCTGAGATGGATCCGCTCCGTTTCGTGTTCGGAGTGCACTTCCACCAGCCCGTGGGGAATTTTGACCACGTCTTCGAACAACACCTGCGCGACGTCTACCAGCCGCTGATCGACCGGCTCACGGAGCGCAACTTCCTGCCGTTGACACTGCACATCTCGGGACCGCTGCTCGAATGGCTCGAGGCGCACGACGCCGCCTACTTGGATCGCATCGGGCGGTTGGCGGCGGACGGTCAGGTCGAGCTGTTGCTCGCGGGCTTTTACGAACCGGTGCTCGCCTCGCTGCCACGCGCCGATCGACTGGAGCAGATCGGCTGGATGCGCGAAACGATCCGGCGCCGCTTCGGCGTCGAGGCGACGGGCCTATGGCTCACCGAGCGGGTCTGGGAGCCCGACCTGGCCGCGGATCTGGCGGACGCCGGGGTCGGGTACGTGCTCGTGGACGACCGCCATTTTCTCGTGAGCGGCTTCGAGCGCGACCAGCTGCACGCGCCCTTCTGGACCGAAAGCGGCGGCAAGCGGGTAGCGCTGTTTTCCATCGACGAGCGGCTCCGCTATCTCATCCCGTTCATGCCGCCCGAGAGCATCGCCACCTACCTGCGCGAGCTGCGGGCGGCGGGTCACCGGATCGCCGTGCTCGTGGACGACGGGGAGAAGTTCGGCGGCTGGCCGGGAACGAAGGACTGGGTGTACACGCACGGCTGGCTGAAGGAGTTCTTCGACGCCATGGCGCCGCTCATGCGGGATGGTGAGGTCAGTATTACGACGCCAGGCGCGGCCCTGGGCGCCGTGCGGAGCGGGGGACTCGCCTACCTCCCGACCGCCTCCTATAGAGAGATGGAGACTTGGGCG
>DATBBW010000071.1:0-4433 GCA_036270795.1 Gemmatimonadales bacterium
CCCCTGTTCGCAGGGCTCTATCCGCTCACTCAGCTGTATCAACTGGAGGAGGACCGGCGGCGCGGCGACCGGACCCTCGCCCTGCGCCTCGGGCTGCGCGCCAGCCTGCGCGTGGCGATCGGCGCGACGCTCGTCGCCTTCGCGCTGTTCGCGGCCGCCGCGCGGACGCTCGGCGCCGGGTGGCCGGCGCTGCTGCTCGCCGCGCCCCTCGGGGCCTGGCTCGGCGTCCTGGCGCCCTGGTACGCGGGGCAGACCCGCTGGACTGCGGCCCAGCACCAACGCGGCATGTATCAGGCGCTCGCGGCGTGGGCGCTCACCGATGTCGCCGTCCTGGTGGTGTTTGCCCGCTGAGAGCGCGGGCTTAGATTTCGCGAGGTCGAGCCCCCACCCCCAACCCCGAGGAGCGCGCACCCACATGTCGGCCACGGCGGCCCCCGCTCGGTCGGATCGTTCGGACTTCCGCACCGTCACCACGAGCGGCGCCGCGCTCGGCGTCGTCACGGCGGTCGCCGTCGTGCTGTTCCTCGCCGCGTCGCGCCAGCTCCCGGGCGGCAGCGCGCTGCAGAGCGGCGCCGAGGCGTTGATCGTGCTCGCCGCGGGCGTCGCTACGAGCTTCCTCCCCGCCGCGTGGTCACGAGCGCGCCAGGTCGAAGGGATCGCCGGCGCCGCCGCCATCGGCCTCGTCGGGACGATCGTGTTCTCGGCGATCGACATCGTCCTGTTCCGCCCGCTCAAGGCGTATCCCTGGACGTGGGACGCGATCGGCGGCGGGAGCACGTGGTGGTATCTGCCGGTGTGGTGGATGCTCGGGACCTTCCTCGCGTGGATGGGAGCGATCGTCACGGCGCGGCAGGCCGACCGGGGCGAGACGACGCTGGCGCGCCGGGCCGCGTGGCCCATCGTGGCCGCGCTCGTGGTCGCGACGGCCACCCGGGTCGCCGGCCTCGGCGTCGCGCTCCCGGTCGCCACGGGCGGTGGCTTCACCATCGGGCTCGCGGTCGCCGCCGTCGTCGCGCTCGCCCGCAAAGGCTAGCGGCGGGAGGGGCGGCAATGCCACGCTGGCTCGCCCACCTGCTCGTCGTGCTGGGATGGCTCCTCACGCCGGTGCTCGCGTGGAGTGCGTCCTACGCGGGCCTGTGGCTCGGCGCCCTCGTCGCCACCCACTTGTCGCGCCCGCTCGTGATGCTCGCCGTCGCCCTGGGCGGCGCGGCGCTGTGCGGGTTTACGGCTCTCGCCCTGTGGGTCCGCTTCCTGCGCCGCGTGCCGCACCTCTTGTCCCACCACATGGCGCCGCGCCTCTCTGAGGAACAGCGGGCGATTGCGGCGGCCGATTAGGCGCCCCGGGCTGGCGTCGCTCCTCCTCCTGCCGGCGACGCTCGGCGCCCAGGGCGCGGGCCACGCGCTGGAGCTCCACTGGGGTCGCTGGTACAACGGCAATCACGCCAACATCTATGAACTGCGCTCGACCTCGGCCGGGGGTGGCCTCGTGACGCGGGGCGTCGGCGTGGCGGTCGCGGTGCACGACTCGCTCGGCCGGCGCCGCGCCTTCTACGGGCTCGGCTACGAGGTCCAGGCGGGACGCGGCCGCCAACTGCTCGGACCCTACGCCCTCGCCGGCGTGGCCCTCGGGCTCTCGACCGACACCGCGACCCAGGCCCTCGCCGCACAGTGGAGTGTCGGGGGCGGGCTCGAGTGGCGGCCGGTGGCGTGGCTCGCGCTCGGCACCGAGCTGCGCTACCGCCTGGAGGACCGGGGCCCTCAAGGGTTCTGGCACCCGCGCAGCGATGCGCGACGGGGGTTGAGCGCGACGCTCGGGTTCGCGATCGGGTGGGGCGGGGGCGCCGGAGGGCGGGGGAGCGCGCGCGGCCGGGCGGGGGTGGGGGCGGGGGCCTGGAGTCCGCCCGACGTCGCGCCCCCCGAGCCGCCCACCGCGGTGAGCGGCACCGCTGGCGACGTGGTCCAAACGGCGATTGAGGCCCTGGGCACGCCGTACGTGTGGGGCGGCACCGAGGACAACGGCTTCGACTGCTCGGGGCTGATCCAGTACGCCTACGGGCAGCACGGCATCCGGCTCCCGCGCCGCAGCGGTGACCAGGCCCACGCCGGGGCGGAAGTGACACCCGTGGTCCAGGCGCTGCGGCCGGGCGACATCCTGCTTTTTTCGGCCCGTCCCGGGGCCGGCGTGAGCCACATCGGGATGTACGTCGGCGAGCTCAAGTTCATCCACAGCTCGAGCCGCGGCGTCAAACTGTCGCGGCTCGAGCCCACGGATCCCGAGGGAGCCTACTGGCTGGACCGCTGGGTGGGAGCGCGGCGGGTCCTGCCCTGAGCGGGCGTCCGGGGGCCCGCTCCCGCCCGGCGCCGCTCGGGCGCTCGGCCCTGCTCGCCTGGGGTCTCACCGGCTGCGCCCCGGCCACCCGCTACGAGTCGCCCAGCGCGCTGCGCGGCTACGAGATCGTGATCGCGCGCCCCGACTCGCTCGGTCGTGCGCTGGCCCAGGGGCTGCGGGCCAAGGGCTTCCGGGTGCGCGATCACGTGACCGGCGGCAGCCGGCCCTCGGCTTATCTCCTCGCCTTCACGTTCCAGGACACCGCCCCCCCGGGGCTCGTGTGGCTCCATGTGGAGCTCGCCGACACGCGCACCGGCGTGATTGTGGCGAGTGTCGCCGTCCCGCTCGATTCCCTGGAGGCCACGGCCGCGGCGCGCGCGCGGGCGCTCGTCGACTCGCTCGCCACGCGCACCGCTCTGGGGCGCTCGGCCGGCCCCTCTTGACAGCGCGCGCGCGGGGGGAGAGATTCCTGGCTGTGGTTTAGCACTCACCGGATGAGAGTGCTAACAGTCACCGGATGAGAGTGCTAACAGTCTTGACAGACAAGCACTTAGCACCACGCACCAAGGCGGAGGCATGGGTACCATGGCAACTGCAACGGCGTCGAAGACGAGACTCAAGCTCTTCCCGCTCGCCGATCGCGTGGCGATTCGGCCGTCGGAAGAGACGGAAACGATGAAGGGGGGGCTCTACATCCCCGACACGGCGAAGGAAAAGCCGATCCAGGGGGACGTGATCGCCGTCGGACCGGGGCGACGCGAGAAGGGCGACGTGGTCCCGATGGAGCTGAAGGTCGGCGACCGCGTGGTGTACGGCAAGTACAGCGGCACCCAAGTGGAACTGGAGGGTGAGGAAATCATCCTCATCAAGGAATCCGACGTCATCGCCAAGCTTAGCTGAGGCGCTAGAGAGGACACACGGACATGGCTGCGAAACAACTGGAGTTCAACACCGAGGCCCGCGCCCGGCTCAAGCGGGGCGTGGACCAGCTGGCCGAGGCGGTGCGCGTCACGCTCGGCCCCAAGGGTCGCAACGTCGTCATCGACAAGAAGTTCGGCAACCCCACGATCACCAAGGACGGCGTCACCGTCGCCAAGGAGATCGAGCTCGAGGATCCGATCGAGAACATGGGCGCCCAGATGGTGAAGGAAGTGGCGACCAAGACGTCGGATCTCGCGGGCGACGGCACCACGACGGCGACCGTGCTCGCCCAGGCGATCTTCCGTGAAGGGCTCAAGTCGGTCACCGCCGGATCCAACCCGATGGCGTTGAAGCGGGGCATCGACCGCGCCGTCGAAGTCGTCGTAGAGGAGCTGAAGAAGATTTCGGTCCCCAGCGCCGGTCGCAAGGAAATCGCCCAAGTCGGCGCCATCTCCGCGAACAACGACAAAGAGATCGGGGACTTGATCGCCGAGGCGATGGGCAAGGTCGGCAAGGACGGCGTGATCACGGTGGAGGAGGCGCGGGGCCTCGAGACTACGCTCGAGACGGTGGACGGGATGCAGTTCGATCGCGGCTACCTCTCCCCCTACTTCATCACCGATCCCGAGAAGATGGAGGCGGTCCTCGAAGACGCCTACGTCTTGATCCACGACAAGAAGATCTCCTCGATGAAGGACCTGCTGCCGGTGCTCGAGAAGGCGGCGCAGGCCGGCCGGCCGCTGCTCCTGATCGCCGAGGACGTGGAAGGCGAAGCGCTGGCGACGCTCGTCGTCAACAAGCTGCGCGGCACGCTGAAGGTGTGCGCGGTGAAGGCCCCGGGCTTCGGCGACCGCCGCAAGGAGATGCTGGTCGACATCTCGGTGGTCACCGGCGCGCCGCAGGTGATCTCGGAAGAGATGGGCTTGAAGCTCGAGAACGCGACCTTGAACGACCTCGGCCAGGCCAAGCGCATCGTGGTGGACAAGGACAACACCACCATCGTGGGCGGCAAGGGGAAGAGCGACGCGATCCAGGGCCGCATCAAGGAGATCAAGGCGTCGATCGAGAAGTCCACGTCG
Organism: Gemmatimonadales bacterium; assembly: GCA_036270795.1. Classification (GTDB taxonomy): domain Bacteria; phylum Gemmatimonadota; class Gemmatimonadetes; order Gemmatimonadales; family GWC2-71-9; genus AG41. The sequence continues at coordinate 4,330 of DATBBW010000071.1, forward strand.
GACTACGACAAGGAAAAGCTGCAGGAGCGGCTCGCGAAGCTGGCGGGCGGCGTCGCCGTCATTAACGTGGGCGCGGCCACCGAGACCGAGATGAAGGAGAAGAA
>DATBBW010000072.1:0-35700 GCA_036270795.1 Gemmatimonadales bacterium
CGGGCTTGTCCGAGCTGCGGCGCACCCACGGGCAACTCGAGCTCCTGGCGACCCACGACCCGCTCACCAACGTTCGCAACGCCCGGTCCTTCACCGACGTCCTGGCCCGGGAGCTGGGTCGGAATCGGCGGTACGGTCGACCCCTCGCGCTGATCTACCTCGATCTCGACGATTTCAAGCGGGTCAACGACGCCCACGGCCACGACACGGGCGACGCCGTCCTGCGGCTCGTCGCCGAAGCGATGAATACGGCGGTGCGGGCGGCCGACGTCGTGGGGCGCCTAGGCGGCGACGAGTTCGCGGTGCTCATGCCCGAGACCGACGCGACGGTGGCGCACGCCGCCGCCACGCGGCTCGCCAACGACATCCGCACGGTGTTCCGCGGCACCCCCTCCGTGACCGCGAGCATCGGTGTGGTCTCAACGGCCGGGAGCAAGATCGGTACGGAGGAGCTGCTGCGACGCGCCGACCAGGCGATGTACGAGGCGAAACGCGCCGGTAAGGACCGGGTCGTGCAGGTGACGGTGTGAGTGCGTCGTGAAGACGCTGGAGCAGCTGTTCCTCATCTTCACGTCGGTCGTGTTCATCGTCGATCCCCTGACCGCCGTACCGACGTTTCTCGCCATGACCGCGCGGGACATTCCTGAGGTCCGCCGCCGCATGGCCCGGCGCGGCGCCTGGACTTGCGCCGTGACGCTTACGGCCTTTGCCCTGGGGGGGAGCCTCATCTTCCGGCTGTTCGGGATCACGCTGGCGGCCTTCAAGATCGCGGGCGGGGTGCTGATCGGGTTGACCGCGCTCGACATGGTGCAGGCGCGCCGCAGCCAGCAAAAGGAGACGCCGGTCGAAACGGCGGAAGGCATCGAGAAGGAGGATGTGGGCATCATGCCGCTCGGCGTTCCGATGCTCGCGGGGCCGGGCGCGATTTCGACGGTGATGGTGCTCGCCGGCACCTCGAAAACCGTCGTGACGACGCTGGGGCTCTATGCCGCGATCGCGCTGACGGCCGTGCTGTGCTACGCGACCCTCGCCGCCGCGCCGCGCGTGGAGCGGCGGTTGGGGCAAACCGGGATGCGCATCCTGACGCGCTTGATGGGGCTCGTGCTGAGCGCGATCGCGGTGCAATTCGTCATTGATGGGATCAAGATGGCGGGTCTCTAGGACCCGCGGGCGGGCGCCACGCCGCTGAGGGGCCGCCGCCCTCCAGGTGCAGCGTGTGTTCGCTGCGCCGCCGGCCGCCCACGGGAACGCTGACGCGTCGCTCGACGCCCGCGCGCCGGGCGAAGCTCGACCGGCGCTCGTGACCGCTGCGGCGTTCGTCCAGCACCAGCCGAGCCTCACGCCGGCGGTCGCGCACCATGCGGCGGCCGGAACTCTGCCGCCGGTCCACCCCACTCCGCCGCCCGCTCAAAGCCCGTCGCCGCTGGGGCCCGGCCGCGCGGTGCGCCCGGTGCCGCGCCGCGTCGGCGCGGCGCCGCGTGGTACGCTCACGCCGCGGGCCCGCTTGCGCAACCGAGCGGCGGCGTCCGCCCGGGCGTCCAGCGCCTCCAACGTCGTCGGCCCGCTCGCTTCCGCCACCCCGATCGAAATGCCGACGCGCCGGCGCCCGGCGTAATGGAGCCCCGCGCGGGCCAGTGTGTGGTTAACGGTCTGCTCGATCCGATCCCGAATCGCCGCCGGGTCCGCGGTGGGCGCCACGCGCAGTGTGAGGGTGAACTCGTCCCCGCCCGGGCGCGCGAGACTCACCACGTCGACGTCGCGGGTCGCGCGCTCGAGCGCCCCGCGCACGACGCAGAGCGCCCGGTCCCCCACCGCGTGGCCCCGGTGGTCGTTCAGCATTTTGAAGTTGTCCAAGTCCGCCAGGAGCCGAAGCACCCGGCTCCCCTCGCAGCGTTCGGCGAGCGCGCGCGCAGTGGCAACCCGGTCGGCGCGCCGGTTGAGCGCGCCGGTCAACGGGTCTTCCGCGGCATCGCGTCGCAGCTCCGGGCTGATCCGCTCGGCCAGCGCCCGGCGCACCCGCTGCACCGGCGACGCCGGGGCGGCCCGCCGTCCGAGCTGCGCCCACGACACGACGGCTTCTCGTGGTTTAACGAGTATGGGCCACATAACACGCCTCCCCCTGCCTGTCGGGGATCGAGGACCAGCGCGGCCAGGGCGCCAGCCGCTCGCCAGCCAGAGGGACGCAGGTTCCGCGCCACCCCACCGGCAACTCTATCGTGTTATCTGAGTTAGGGATGTCATGTGACCCAGGCCTCGGGTCACAGGCCGTGCACCATAAGGGGGCTGGGGTGCTGCACTGGCGCGGGGCGCCCCTAGGAGGGGCGAGCCCGACTTACATGCGGTGGTAGCGTGGGCCGCTGCCGCCCTCGCGCGCCGTCCAGCGCGGCCCCAGGATGTCGGTGGCCTTGCAGTCGATGCAGTTCGGGGCGTTGACCCGCAATTGCCCGGCCGCGACCTCGTACACGCCGGCCGGGCACATCCGCGCGTAGAACTCCGCGACCTCGGCCGGCACGTCGCCCCCCACCACGAGGTGGGTGGGGATGGTATCACGGGTGGTATTGCCGGACTTGAAGACGGCGTCGACCTTCGAAAACGTGAGCTTCCCGTCCGGGACGAACGGCGCCCCGGGGCCTGGGTGCCGCGGGATCGCGGCATCGGGGGATACGGCGATCCGGCGCCCGGGGAATCGCCCGCCGGTGAGGGTCATCACGCCGGCCGCGAGTCCACCCCGGGCCAATCCGCGGGTGAACGCGAGCCGCATGTTCCGCGTGCGGTAGAGATCCTGCATGATGAACGATTCATTGACCAGGCGGTCATACTCGGCGAGGCGCGCCGCGGACGGGTCGCCGTCGCGCAGCGCCGCGAAGATGGCGCGCGCCGCGAACATTCCCGACTGCATCGCGTAGTGGATCCCCTTGAGCGAGGGCACGTCCACGAAGCCCGCCGCGTCCCCGAGGATCGCCACGCCGTCGCCCGAGCGGCGCGCGGGGACGGAGTAGTAGCCGCCCTCGGGGATCGTCTTGGCCCCCCATTCGACCATCTCGCCACCCTCGAGATAGCGCCGGAAAAACGGGTGGCGCTTCATCCCCTGGAACACCGCGTGCACGTCGAGCGCGGCGTCGTCATAGTCGAGTCCCACGACGAGGCCGAGCGCGACGAGGTTGGGCGCGAGCGGATACAGGAAGCTGCCGCCGAACACGCTCGGCGGGAGCGGCCAGCCGAGCGTGTGGACGACGGCGTCGAGCGGGTGCGTGGTCTCCCAGATCTCCTTCACGCCGAGCGCGAAGATCTGCGGATTGACGGCGCGCACGCCTTGCCAGGCGAAGTACGCTTGCGCCAACAGGCCGCGCGTCCCCTCGGCCAGCACCGTGACCGGCGCCACGAGATCGTTCGGGGCCATGTAGGTGCCGAGCGGTCGACCGTCGCGGTCGAGGCCGCCCGCCGCGGTGCGCACGCCCCGTACGCGCTGCCCCTCCACGAGCAGGCCCGCCGCCGGAAACCCGGTGAACAGGTTGACCCCCAGCCCTTCCGCCTTCGCACCGAGCCAGCGCACGATCTCGCACAGCGAGGCCACGTAGTATCCGGCGTTGCGCATGGTGGGCGGCGTCGGCAGGGGGATCGCGCGACGCGCGGTGAGGAGGCGCACGCGCTCGTGCGTGACCGCCCCGCGGAACGGGAAGTCGGCGTCCGTAAGGTCGGGAAACAGGTCCCGCAGGGCACGCGGGTGCACGACGGCGCCCGAGAGCGAGTGCTCGCCCAGGGCGGCCGCCTTTTCGAGCACGCCGATATTCAGCGCGGCACCGCCGCGCTCGGCGAGCTGGGCCAGCGCGATCGCGCAGGCAAGCCCCGCGGGGCCCGCGCCGACGATCAGCACGTCCAACTCCATCCGGTCGGCCGCCCCCGGGGTGCCGTCCTGGAGCAGGAGCCGGTCCAACGGCAGCGGTGGCTGGTGCGTCGCCGGAATCATGCGCCTCGCTTCAGGCCCGGAACTTCTTGATCTCGGCAGTGAGGTGAGGCACAATCTGGAACAGGTCCCCCACGACGCCGTAGTCGGCCACCTTGAAGATGGGCGCGTCCCGGTCCTTGTTGATCGCCACGATGACCTTCGAGGTGCGCATGCCGGCGAGGTGCTGAATTGCGCCCGAGATGCCGACGGCGATGTACAGGGTGGGGCTCACGGTCTTACCCGTCTGGCCCACCTGATCGGCGTGCGGTCGCCACCCGGCGTCCACCACCGCGCGCGAGGCTCCCACGGCCGCCGTGCCGCCAAACGCCGCGGCAAGCTCCTCGAGCAGCTTGAAGTTCGCGGGATCCTTGAGCCCCCGGCCCCCCGAGATGACGATCGGCGCTTCCGCGACGTCGAGCGCACCGACCGCGGCCGCCTTGATCTGCTGCACCACGACGCGACCCGCCGGCACGTCCACCGCGGTGGTTTCCATCACGCCCGCCTTGGGACGCTCGGCCGGCGTGAAGACGTTCGGCCGGAGCGACACGAGCGCGGGGCTGGCGTTGAGCCGCAACCGTAGCAGCGCTTTGCCCGCATACACCGGCCGGACCACGGTGACGGCCCCGCCCTCGACCACGATGTCGGTGACGTCCGGCGCGAGCGGCCGACCGAGCCGCGCGGCGACGCGCGGGGCCAGGTCCTTCCCCAGCGCGGTCGCGGCGAACAGCACCGCCCCGTAGCCGCCGGTCCGCGCGCGCTCGGCGACCGCCTGGGCATATCCCTCGGGGGCGTAGGCGGCGAACCCCGGGTTCGTGAGCGTGGTCACCCGGTCGGCGCCGAACACGCCCAGCTGCTCCGCGCCCCGCACGCCGCCGGCGGCGAGCGCCAGGGCGTCCACCCGGCCCGCGAGCGCGTCTCCGAGCCGGCGGGCGCCGGTCACGACTTCCTGGGACACGGGCCGTAGGACCCCCGCGCGTTGCTCCACGACCGCGAGCACGTCGCTCACAAAACCTTCGCTTCCTCGCGTAGCAGACGCACCAGCTCCACCACCGCCCCCGGGCCCTCGCCCACGATCCTGCCCTCCTGGCGCTCGGGGGGCGGCGTGAGGGCCAGGATCTCGAGTCCTCCCGGACCGAGCGTGGTCGGCTTGACCTCGAGCGGTTTCTTCTTCGCCGCCATGATGCCCTTGAGTGCGGGATAGCGGGGCTCGTTCAGCCCCTTGTCGGTGGTGAGGACCGCCGGGAGGGGAAACGCGACGACCTCGACACCGCCCTCGATCTCGCGTTCGGCGATCCCCCGTCCCTGCTCGAGTTCGAGGTGGGCCACCGTGGACACGCACGGCCAGCCGAGCAGTTCCGCCACCATCGGGCCGACCTGATGGTTCGCGTCGTCGATGGCCAGCTTGCCGAAGAGGATCAGGTCGTAACCGCCGTCCCGCAGCTCGGCGGCGAGCGCCCGCGCCACTTCGAGTCCGTCGGGGGGGATCCGCTCGACCTGGAGCAGCACGCCGCGGTCCGCGCCCATGGCAAGCGCGGTGCGAATCGTCTCCTGGGCCGCCGGAGGGCCGAGCGCGACGATCACGACCGCGCCCGCCCCGGCGTGCTCGCGGCGCCGCAGGGCTTCCTCGACCGCGAACTCGTCGTAGGGATTGAGGATGAACTTGACGCCTGCTTCATCCAAGGACTTGCCGTCGGACGCGATCTTCACGCGCGTCTCGGAGTCCGGAACGCGCTTGATGCACACGGCGATGTTCATGGAATGGCGGGCGGTTCAGGGTGCAAGGCGCAGGAAAACAAACCTCTCGGCTTCAGTCTGGCAACCGGTGCCGTCACAAGTCGGCGCTCAAACTGACCTGCAGACTCCGCGGCACGCCGGGCGTGAGCCAGCGCGTCACGGGCTGGCCCGGCACGGTCGGATCTTGCGCGTAGGTGCCAAAGTTGAAGTACCGCCGGTCGAGCACGTTGTGCACCATCGCCCGCAACTCCAGCGTGCGCCAGCTCACTGTGAGCGAGGCGTCCGCCACCGTGTAGTCGGCGAGCTGGCTCGTGGCATTCGCCTCGTCGCCTCGGAGCCACTGCCGCCCGACCCACCGGAGGTCCACGCCCGCCCGCAGCGACGGGCCGCCCGATCCCGTGAGCACCGGTACCGCCAGGCCGCCGTGCACGCGGTTGTTCGGGACGAGGGGGAGCCGGTCGCCCGGCATGACGGTCTCCCCCGTGGTATCGCGCGCCGTGGCGAGGCGGGCGGTGGTTTGGAACGTGGCGCTCGTGTACGCGTAGTTCGCGTACAGCCGCAGCCCGGTCGGCCCCAGCCACTCGAATGCCAGCTCCGCGCCGCTGCGGCGCGTCGCGTCGATGTTCTGGAAATAGCCGTGCGTGATGCTCGACGCGATGAAGAAGATGTCGTTGCGCACATCGGTGCGGTACAGGTTGGCGCTCAGGTCGAGCCCGCCCGCCGGGGCGCGGTAGTGCCACCCCACCTCGGCGGTGGTCGCCACCACCGGGTTCAGCGCGGGATCGGAACCGAGCGCCGACGGCAACGGGCAGCCCGTCTCGGGGTCGGCGCAGGCGATCTCGACCACCGCGGGGGCCCGGAAGCCGCGGCTCAGCGAGGCCAAGACCTCGTGTCCGCGCCCCCCGTTCCAGGTCAATCCCACGCGCGGACTCGTGCGACGAAAGATGTTGACGCCGCCGCGCGCGGGTTGGATGAGGTCTTCCAACGGCACGCGAATCCAATCGTAGCGCACCGCCAGCGTCGCCGTGAGCCGCGGCAGCACGGTGGCGTTGCCGCCCACGAACGCTCCCGCGTCGACCTGGTTGGTGCGCACCGACGCGGTGAGCGAGTCCGGCCGGCCGCTGCCCGGCACGGCGAAGATGCGCACCGCCGTGTGCTGGTAGTCGGCGTCCGCGCCGGCCAGCCAGCGCAGCTCGCGGCCCCCGACCCGCCAGCGCCCGGAGAGCTGGACGGCGCTGCCCCCGATCCCGGTCGCGTTCACCTGGCGCGAGTTCGGGCCCACGAAGTTGCCGTTGAACTGGTCGCTCGCGAGGGACCGTCCGAACCCGTTGATCGCCAGCTGGGTCCCGCCGATCAGGCGCTGGGCGTTGAGGACGACGAGGTGCGCCCGGGGTGCGAAGTAATCGCCGGGGGTGAAGTTCGAGTCGGGGTGCGCGACCGCGAGGTCCTCGGGGAGGCTGCCCGCCTGGTAGATCCGATTGTCGGCTCCGGAATAGCTGAGCGTCGCGTCCCACGTGCCGTTCAAGAGCCCCACCTTGCCGAACAGCGTGGCGATGCGGCTGCGGGTGGCGTGGCGCCAGCCCTGCTCGCGCTCGTAGCGCGCGCCCACATAATAGTCCCACACGCCGTGGCGCGCGCCCGCGTGCGCCTTGAGCTCGTAGCGACCGTAGCTGCCGGCGGACGCCTCGAGCTCGCGCGACGCCGGGTTCCCGCCCCGGCGCGTCACCAGGTTCACGGCCGCCCCCAGCGCGTTGCGCCCCAGTAGGACGGATGGCCCGTACACGACCTCCACCCGCTCCACGTCCTCGAGCGGGAGGAGATCGAAGTTGACTTCGTGGGCGTCCGGCTCGTTGGCGCGCACGCCGTCCACGTACACCGTCACGCCCTGCGGCACGCCGATCACCGGGGACACTTGAAAGCCCCGAAGCGAGACGTCGAGCTGCCCGGTGGCACCCAGTTCGTCGGACGTGGTGATGCCGGGCAGTTGCTCCAACGCGTCGGCGAGCGAGCGCACGCCGCGGGCGTCCAGCGCCTGGGCGTCGAGCGTCGCGGTGCGCCCCGCCAGCCCTTGGACCACGTCGCGCACGGCGGGGAGCCGCACCCCCGTCACCACGACGGGGACGAGCGTGGCGGTGTCGCGCGGCACCGAGTCGGGCCGCTGGGCAACGAGCGGCCGCGCGAGCAGAGCCAGCGCGGCCAGGGAGAGCGAATGCACGCGTGGGGCGTGAACCCCGGTGCGGCACCCCGGGGTCCGGGGCGTGCCGCTAGTTGAAGGCATTCAGCCCGGTGACTTCCTGGCCGAGGATGAGCGTGTGGACGTCGTGCGTTCCCTCGTAGGTGTAGACGGACTCGAGATTCGCGAGGTGGCGCATCGCCTGATACTCGGCGAGGATGCCGTTGGCACCGAGCAGGCGGCGCGCCTCGCGCGCGACGTCCGTCGCGATGTTCACGTTATTGCGCTTCGCGAGCGACACCTGCTGCGGGGTCGCCTTCCCTTGGTCCTTGAGGCGCCCCAGCTGCAGGCACAGGAGCTGCGCCTTCGTGATCTCGGTGAGCATCTCCGCGAGCCGGGCCTGTTGCAGCTGGAACCCGCCGATCGGCTTGCCGAACATCACCCGGGTCTTGGCGTACCGCACGGCCTCGTCGTAACACGCGAGCGCTGCGCCCACGGCCCCCCAGGCGATCCCGTAGCGCGCCTGGGTGAGGCACGAGAGCGGCGCCTTGAGACCGCCCGCCTTGGGCAAGAGGGCGCTCCGCGGCACGCACACGTCCTCGAGCACGAGCTCGCTCGTGTCGCTCGCCCGCAGCGACAGTTTGCCTTTCTGATCCTTCGCCGCGAAACCCTTGGTGTCGGTGGGGACGAGAAACCCGCGGATCGCCTCGGGGTCGTCGAGCTTCCCGGCCTTGGCCCACACGACCGCCAGCTGCGCCGTCGAGCCGTTGGTGATCCACATCTTGGCCCCGTTCAGCACCCAGCCGTCCGGCGTCTCCTTCGCCACCGTGATCATCCCGCTGGGATTGGATCCGTAGTCGGGCTCGGTCAACCCGAAGCATCCGATTACCTCGCCGCGCGCCATGCGGGGGAGCCAGTGGCGCTTCTGCTCCTCCGAGCCGAAGGCGTAGATCGGGTACATCACGAGCGCGCCCTGCACCGAGGCGAAGGAACGGACACCCGAGTCGCCCCGCTCGAGCTCTTGCATGATGAGCCCATAGGCGACGCTGTTCAGCCCGGCGCAGCCGTACTCCTCCGGCAGGTTGGCGCCGAACAGCCCGAGCTCGGCCATCTGCGGCACGAGCGACTTGGGGAATTTCCCCTCGAGGTAGTGCGCGCCGATGATGGGGATGAGGTTGTCGTCGACCCAGGCGCGCACGGTGTCCCGGACCGCGCGCTCCTCTTCGGACAACAATCCGTCGACGTCGTAGAAGTCGACGCCCTGGAACTTGGGGGGCATGGGAACCTCGACTGGTGGAAGAGACCCGGCGCGATGGCGCGGTTAAGCTAGCCCCCCGCCCCCACCGGCAGGGAGTCCCGACTCGGCGCCCGCGCGAACGCGGACGTGTCCGATGACCGGAACCGCGCGCGTTCGGCGTTCCACCGGAAGAACGTGACGTGCACGGCGGTGGGTTCGACCGTGACGAAGTTGAAGCTGGACGGACGCCCGCCGCGCCCCCGCTTGCACAGCGTCCCGGCCGTAGAGACGACGACCCGCCCGTCGAGCACCTCGGCCCCCTCCTGGTGATCGTGCCCGCATAGGACCAGCTCGGCGCCGGAGGCGGCGATGCGCCGCTGCGCCTGGCGCCAGCGGGCCAGGCCCATGCGGCGCGAGATCTGCCCCCGCAGCACGTTGTGGTGCACGACCAGCACGCGCGCCTGGTCGGGCGGCGCTGCCGCGAACAGCGCCCGCACGCGCTCGATCTCGCGCTTGGGGAGGTGGCCCTTCACGGCGAGGTCGCCGACGCGGAGGGTGAGGGACCCCCACGCGACCCCGTGCGCCGTCAGCACGCTGGCGATGGTCGCCCCCGGGACCGTGAGCGTGGGCCGCGGCTCGCCACCGAAGTAGCGGGCGTACTTCGCATAGAGCGGCTGCTTCGCGAACGGGATCAGGGGGCGCTTCCACCATTCGACATCGTGGTTGCCCGGCACGATGAGCACCGGGGCCGTCCGCGTGGCCACTTGGACGAAGGCGCGCCCCCGCTGAAACTCCCCGTGCCGCGCCCGTTGCGACACGTCGCCCGAGACGATGATCGCGTCGGGCCGCAAGTCGGGAATCATCTTCTCCAGGGCCTCGACCTGCTCGATGTCGGCGAGGCCGCCGAAGTGGATGTCGGAGACGTGCAGCAGCTGGACCGTCACGACTCCGCCTGCACGGTGTAGGTGAGCGTCGCCGTACCGTTGGCGGGCACGGGCACGTGGAACCGGACCTCGCTCGCCGACAGCTTCTCCGCGGGCAAACTGCTCTCCACGATTTGCCACACGCCGGCGCGCGCCTCGCGCACGTCGACCGTGACGGCCGCAGGCTTAGCGTTCGTGATGGTCAGCTTGAAGGCCGCGGTGACGCGTTGGCGCGCCGACAGGCCGCGGCGGGGCGGTGGCAGTTGTTCCTGGCTGAAGTCGGTCTGCACCCGCTCGGCGGTGACGTCGAACGCGTCGCCCGCCTGGACCCGCAAGTCCCGGCCGGGCGCGGTGTGGTCGTTGTGAGCCTCGCCGATGAGCTGGACCCGCCCGCTCGAATCCGTCTGGTACAGCTCGACCGAGCCCGCGGGCAGCGGCCGGTCACCGAAGGGGGTCGCGCGGGCGCGTTTCAGGGTGTACCACACCTGGACCGGGACGCGGTTCGGGTCTCCCGAGGCCGGCCCCAGAAACCCGCGCCACGGCAGCACGCCGGGGACGATGAGCTCCTCGGTGTAGCCGGCGGCCGCGCGCGGGAACAGCGCCACGGTGACCGCGCTCCCCGGCTCGAGCACGAGGCGCGCCGGGAGCAGGTACACGTGCGTCTCGGCGACCGCCTCCTCGCCCGCCGTCACCACCGCCGCCGCGACCATCATGGCGTCCATCCGCGGGGTTTCCGCCGTCGGCTGCCCTGGCCGCGCGCGGGCGATGGACCCTGCGACCAGCTGGACCTCGGCAGAGTCGGTGCGCAGCCCCTGCGAGGTGACCGTCGCCGCCCCGGTGATCGTCGCGCGACCCGCCCCCGCGAGCAGCACCTGATAGGTCGCCTCCCAGCGCGCTCCGACGGTCACGTAGGCCAGCTCGGTCCGGGGCCGCGCGCGCGTCGCCTCCAGCACCACCGCCACGTCGGGCACCGCGCGCACGAGCTCCCCGGGGAAGAGCGGCTCGCCTGGTTCGGTGAGTAGGACGCGTCCATCGGCGAGACGGTATTGCGGCGGGGCGACCCGCAACACCGTGGCCCGCACGGTGTCGCCCTTGCCCCGCGCGAACGCGAGCGTCTGGCCGACCGCACTCTGGAGCGCGCTCGCCCGGTCGGTCGCGGGCCGGGACACGGCCGACACCAGCGCCACAGCGGTGTCGGGCGAGAAGAGGGTAGCGGCGTCGACTCCGTCGAGCTTGAGCGACAGGGTGTTGCGCCCTTTGTCGAGCGGCTGCGCGAGCGAGCGTCGGACCACCACGCGCCCATCGCCGTAGATCGACAGCGACGTCTGCGCGGCGGCGGGCGTCACGAGCGCCGCCACCGCGAGACCGATCCACACCGCCTTCAGCGCAGCCATTCGAGCATGATCCTCTTCACAATCCGGACGCTGAGAAGATACCAAGCCACGGCGGCCACGGCGCCTACCGTCCGGGCAGTGCTCCGCCAGGCGAGGGGCACGCCGCGGAGGGTGAAGAACAGATACCCCACGACGCCGAGCGTGGTCACGATCCCGACCAGCCGCCCGATGCGCGACGCCCGGCGCGTGAGCTCGCTCGTGCAGCGCGCGCAGCGATCCCCGAGCGCGAGGCCCTCCGTCGGGGCGCCGCAGCGAGCGCACGGGTGGTTAGACGCGCCGGGCCACGGCGCGAGCGAACTCGGTGGTCGAAGCACTCCCGCCCAGGTCCTTGGTGCGGACGTTGTCCGTGACGATCGCGGTCTCGAGGGCCCGCCGCAGCCGCTCGGCCGCGTCGAGGTCGCCCACGTGGTCCAGCATCATCGCGGCCGCGAGCAGCTGGGCCCCCGGGTTCGCGATCCCCTGCCCCGCGATATCGGGGGCCGAGCCGTGCACGGCCTCGAAGATCGCGGCCGTCGCGCCGATGTTTGCCCCCGGCGCGAGCCCCAAGCCGCCGATCAGCCCCGATGCCTCGTCCGACAGGATGTCGCCGAACAGATTCGTCGTCACGATCACGTCGAACTGCGCCGGATTGATGACCAGCTGCATCGCAGCGTTGTCGACGATCTTGTCGTCCGAGGCGATCTGCCCTGCGTACTCCGCGGCGATCATCCGGGCCGTCTCCAGAAACAATCCCGACGTGGCTTTCAGGATGTTCGCCTTGTGGACCACGGTCACTTTCTTGCGGCCGTGCCGCTTCGCGTACTCGAACGCGTAGCGCACGATCCGCTTGCACCCATCGCGCGTCATCACCGACATCGCCTGTGCCAGCGCTTTCGGGTCGCCCCCGACCTTGAACGTGCGGTCGAGCCCCACGTACAGGCCCTCGGTGTTCTCCCGGATGATGACGAGGTCGACGTTGGGATAGCGGCCCCCGGGGACGACCGACTTCACGGGCCGCACATTCGCGTACAGGTCGAACTCCTGGCGCAGCGTCACGTTGACGGAGCGGTAGCCGCCGTCGACGGGGGTGGTGAGCGGCCCCTTGAGCGCCAATCCGGTGTGCCGGATGCTCTCGACGGTGGCGTTCGGCAGGGGCGTGCCGGCAATCTCGATCGCGCTCATCCCGCCATACTGCTCGTCCCACGCGAACTCGGCCCCTAGTGCGTCGAGCACGAGGAGCGTCGCCTTGGTAATCTCGGGGCCGATACCGTCCCCGGCGATCAGAGTGGCCTCGCGCCTCACGGCAACCCCGGCGTGAGGCTCTTGACGGCGCGCGTCAGCGCGGTCCAGGGGTCGTCGCCATCGCCCCGCGCCACGGTGCGGAACCCGATCCGGCCGGTGCGCACATCCACCATCACGACGGTCAGCTCGGCGCTGCCCCGGGGACGGGGCGGCGCCGGCCGCGCGGGCGCGCCCACCGGCTCGATGGCCCGCCGGTACACCAGGCCCGCCGGCACGAGCGCGTAGCGCCCGCCGCCCGACCCGGCGAGCGCCGCGAGCGTGCGCAGCTCCGTGCGCAGCGGGTCGGGCACGATCGCGAGCTTCGCCCCGCGGAACAGGATCGCCGTTCCCATCTGGTCGGGGTCGGGGGCGATGCCCGGGGCCCGTCGCGCGGCGCGCCGCAACTCGTCGGGCAGCACCCAGTTCACTTCGGGCGCGCGCGCCCGCAGCAGCGTGCCGATCACCGAGTCCGCCCGGCCGAGCGCCGCGCGCCGCTCGCCCAGCGCCGCCTCCCAGTGCAGGGAGTCCTCCGCGGCGAGGAGCCCGAGCGGCAAGAGGCTCACCTGCTGCGCGGCCATCCCGGCAGTGGGGAGCGGCGCCGTGGGCTCGGGGCTCAGGACGCCTTGCCTGCCCCGGCAACCCGCGAGACCCGCGGCCATGACGGCGCACCACACGCCACGCACTAAGTAATTGTTTTTCAATGGATTAGTCACGGCGCGCAATATCATGTCCGCGCCGCGGATTTTCAAGAACCGAGGGTGAGTCCCCCGTCGACGACGACGACCTGTCCGGTGATATGCCGCGCTGCTTCGCTGCACAGGAAGGTGATGACGCGCGCCACGTCCTCGGGGTCGGCCACGCGCCCCAGGACGGACTCGTGCTCGGCGCGCTCCAGGACCTCGCGGGGCAGTTTGCTGAGCAGCTCCGTCTTGACAAATCCGGGCGCGACGGCGTTGACGTTGATGTTGGAGGGGCCGAGGTCGACCGCGGCCGACTTGGTGAGTCCGATGAGCGCGGCTTTGCTCGTCGCGTAGTTCGCAATGCCAAAGCCCGGGCGGAACGCCTGATGGCTCGCGACGTTCACGATCTTCCCGTAGCGCTGAGCGCGCATCGGCCCGGCGACCGCTTGGATACAGTTGAACGCGCCGGTAGCGTTGGTGTCCAGCACCTCCTGCCACGCCTCGGGCGTCAACCGCCACAGCGCGCCGTCGTGGGTGACGCCGGCATTGTTGACGAGGTAATGCACGCCGCCCAGCCGCTCGCGCACCGCCATGATGAACTTCTCCACCTCATCGCGGTCTCGCACGTCGCAGCGGGCGCAGTACACCGGGACGCCGTGGGCCCGGATGGCCGTCTCGGTGAGCAGGGCCTGGGCGCCCACATCGCGATCGGGGAGGTCGACGTAGTTGATCCCGACGGCAACACCGCGCTGGGCGAACTCGAGGGCCGTCGCGCGGCCCAATCCCGTCGCGCCTCCGGTGACGACCGCGACGCGCCCGTGGACGGTCTCAGCCAGGCGTTGCGGATCGGGACGCGTTTCCGTCGCGGGCGCCCCGACCCTTGGGGCCGCCTGTGAGGCCAGAGTCCAGGAAAGTGGTGTCAAGATTTTTCGAACCTATGTTCGAAATTGATCATCGGCAAGGCGCAGCGTAACTTAGGCCCGATGAACCGGATCGCTCGAGCACCCGGTGTGCTCCCCGGGTGTGTTGCAGCGCGGCGCCAGGGCGGCGCAGGAGAGCGATGCGGTTAGCCGGCGCCGGGACGTCGCAGCTCGGCCTGGCGTGGGTGGTGCTGTGCGGGGCGTTCGCGATGCACGTCGTGGACGAAGCGCTGACGCACTTCCTCGACGCCTACAGCCCGATGGTCCAAGCGATCCGGGCGCGGCTCCCCTGGGTACCGCTGCCGACGTTCACGCTCCGGGTGTGGCTGGCGGGACTGATCGTCGCCGTGCTGACGCTCAGCGCCTTGTCACCCTTCGCCTGGACGCACGCCGCGTGGATCCGTCCCCTGGCCCGCGTGTTCGGGGTGGTGATGCTCGGCAACGGCCTGCTCCACCTGGGCGCGGCATGCTATCGACGGCGCGCCGTCCCGGGCGTGTTCACGGCGCCCCTACTCGTCGCCGGCGCGATCTACCTGTTGGCGGCGATTCCCTAACCCAGCTTCCGTGCCCGCGCCCCGGCACGGGGCGCGTCCGCGACGACCTGGGTCAGCCCACCACCGCGGTTCACGTCATTTCGGTGGGCGCCGGCGGCGCCCGATGCATACCCGCGAGCGGCCACACGGCCGACAGCACCACTCCAGCGGCGCCGCTCGCCAGGAACGCGGCTCGAGCGCCGTACGTTTGGAACGTCGCGCCCAGGGCGAGCCCGCCCACGAGCGCCGCCATACCGGTGGCACCGTGATAGAGGCCGAACCCGCTGCCCTGGTGCTCCCCCGCGAGCCGCGCCACCAGCGCCCGCTCGGGGCTCTCAGTGAGCCCCGCTACGAGCCCCATCCCCAGGAACAGCACCCACGCCCCTGTGGCAGACCCGGCGTATGCCATGCCCAGCGCCAGCGCGGCATAGACGACCCACCCCGCCCACATCGTCAGTCCCGGCCCGACGCGGTCGCTCCCCGCACCGCCGAGGAAGCTCGACGAGGAGCGCACAACATGCACCGTCGCCCACAGGATCGGCACCAGCCCGACGGGCACGCCGAGCAGCTGGGAGCGATAGATGAGGAGGGTGTCCGGCATACGCAGCAGATAGAAGCAGGCGATGGCGATGAGGGGAGCGGTTCGGGCGGTGCGCGGCGTGGCGGCGGCGAGCGGGGAACGGGCCGGTTGCGCGTCCGCCGCGTTGCCTGCGGTGCGCGGGGGCCGCACGTCCCGTACGGCCCATACCGCGAGTACCAGCACGAGCACGCCCGGGACAATGCTCGCGGCGATCACGGTCCGGAGGGCCACCCGGCCCCACGCCAGCAGTCCCCACGCCACGAGCGGCCCGAGCACGGCGCCGGCGTGGTCCAGCCCGCGTTGCAGCCCGAACGCCCGGCCGCGCAGGGCGACGGGCGTGACGTCCGCGATCAGCGCGTCCCGCGGCGGCGTCCGCAGCCCCTTGCCCAGCCGGTCCACCACCCGCAGCCCGATGACCTGCCACGCCGCGCCCGTGAGCGCGATCACGGGGCGCACCAACACCGCCGTAGCGTAGCCGATCACGATCAGCGGTCCCCGGCGTCTGACCCGGTCCGCGAGCCGGCCCGCGCCGAGCTTCACGAACGCCGCGGCAAACTCCGCCGCCCCGTCGAGGGCCCCGAGGGTTTGGGGGCCCGCCCCGAGCACGCCCGTGACGAACGCGGGGAGCAGCGGATAGATCATTTCGCTCGCGAAATCATTGAGCAGCGAGACCGCGCCGAACAGCTTCGCCTGGCGGGGGAGCCGGCTATGCATTCAGACCCAGTCCCCAGCGGATCAGGGTGACCGGCAGGCCGCCGTAGCCGAGCACGGCGTCGTGGAACGCGCGCAGCGTGAACGCCGCGCCGCGCGCGGCGCGAAAGTCGTCGCGCAGCTGCAGCAGCTCGCGTCGCCCCACGGCGTAGCACAGCTGATACGCGGGCTCCGCGCAGTAGCGCCGCACTTCTGCCTCGGCGTTGGTGCGGTCCACGGGCACGTGGCTCGTCAGATAGTCCACCCCCTGCTCGTAGGTCATGCCGCGGGTGTGGAGGCCCACGTCGAGCAGGATCCGCACCGCGCGCCACAGCAAGTGGACGCGCTGGAAGAAGCGTTCTTCCTCGGAACGGTAAAACCCTTCCTCGCCCATCATGTCCTCGCAGTACAGCGCCCACCCTTCGACGGTGAGCGCCGTGGACACGTTCTTGCGGGTGTCCGTGGCCTGTTGTTGGGCGTACGCCAGCTGGAGGTGATGTCCCGGGTACCCCTCGTGCAGGGCCGTGGCGGCGAGCTCGTAGCGGCAGTGGTCGCGGAGGATGCGGTCTTGCGCCGCGGGGGGCAGCTGCCCGTCGGGAACGGTCACGTAGAACCAGCCCGTCCGATCGCTCGAATAGGGACCGGGGCTGTCGTAGGCGGCAAATGGGATGAGCGGACGCATGAACGCCGGCGTGGGCAGGACGACGAGGCGCGCAGTGGGAAGCGGGGCGAGGCCACGCGTCACCACGAACTCGCGCGCCCGCGTCATCTCCCGCGCGTAGGCTTCCACCAGGGCGGTGGCCGGCGGATGGTCGGCGCGCAGCCGATCCACCACGTCCTGCCACGCCTTGCCCCCGTTCAGCCGGGCCGCGCGCTCCGCCAGGTCCTGCTCCAGCTCCTCCTTCAGGTGCAGCCCATAGCGCCACAGTTCGGGGGCCGTGTCGCGCAGCGCGTGCTCGTAGTGGAGGCGAAAGTTGAAGTCCTCTTCCCCCAGCGCGAATTGATCGGATGCGGCCTCGGACCAGCGCTCCAGGTCGGTCTGGAACGCCGTCAGGGCCGCGGTCGCGCCCGCCAGCGCCGCGGTCAGCCGCTCCGCGGGCACCGCGCTCCCACCGGCGAGCGCGGCGCGCACGCCGTCGAGCAGCAGCAGGCCGCCTGCGGTCACCCCCCGCGCCGTGTCCACGAACACCCGCACCGGCTCGACCAGCGTGGTGCGCGCGTCGTCGAGCACGCGCGGCACGTCTTCCAGCCGACCCGCGACGGCGCTCGCCTTCTCGTCGGCAGTGCGGTCGTCGCGCGCCAGGAGCAGATGCAGCCCGCTCAGCACGTGCGCCAGCCAAAACCCCGGGTTCTTGGCCTGCGGGCGCTCGCGCTCGAGGCGCCGCAGCGTCACCCGCAGGTCGTTGAGCAGCGCCGTGCGGTCGATTTCCTCTTCCAGCTGGTCGGTGGTGGCTGCTTCGAGGGCGGAACCGAGGGACTTGAGGGCAGCCAGGTGGGGGGCCAGCGCCGCCGGGCTGAAGCGCCCGTAGCGATCGTCGTACGCCTTCACCCCCGCCTGCGTCGCTGCGACGGGATCGAGGTGCCAGCGCAGGTCGAAGTAGGACCGCTCGATCTCGCGGAACCGCCCTAGCGCCATACCGTGCGCTTGAGCAGCCGATGGCACTCCTCGTCGGGGAGCACACGATCGGTCCGCTTCGCCGCTTCGAACAACACCCGGCACGCGGCCTCGTCCTCCGCGTCGTAGCCGTGCGTCTCGAGCCAGTACTTGACGTTCGCGAGCCCCGAGACGGGCGAGATCTCGATCTGCTGCGCGAGGCCGATTTCCGCTGCCGGCACCGAGCTGTAGACACGATCCGCGAGCCAGGCATGGCCTTTCTTCTTCGCCTTGATGATCGCGGCCGCATGCACCCCCGTGCCGGTGCGGAATGCATCCGCGCCCAGGACGGGGTAATTCACCGGGATCGGCATGCCCACGGCGTCGGCGACGAGGCGACAATAGGCGGGCAGCTGGGAGATATCGCGGTGGTGCGCGCCCAACAGCTTCAAGTTCACGATCAACAGGTCCATCTCCGCGTTCCCGACGCGCTCGCCCACCCCCAACGCCGTGGCGTGGACGCGATCCACGCCCGCCTCGATCGCCGCGAGGCAGTTGACGAGCCCGAGCCCGCGGTCGCGGTGGCCGTGCCAGTCGACTTTCACGCGTTGCTGCTTCACGATGTCCCGCCTCACGAAGCCGACCAGCGCCCGGACGCCGTCTGGCGTCGCGTGCCCCACGGTGTCCGCGAGGCAGATGCGCGTCGCGCCACACGCGATCGCGGCGCCGTACAGCGCCGCCAGGGTATCGGGTTGCGCCCGGGTGGTGTCCTCGGTCACGTACATCACCGGCAGCCCGTACTTCACGGCATAGGTCACGGCTTCTTCGGTGGACTTGAGGATCCGCTCGAGCGTCCAGTCCTCGGCGTACTGGCGAATGGGGGAGGATCCGATGAACGTCGCGGCCTCGATCGGGATGCCCACCTCGTCGACCACGCGCACGATCGGCTCGATGTCCGCGATCACCGTGCGCGCCGCGCAGTTCGGGGCGATGGGGAGCCGCGCGTCGCGGATTTCCCGGGCGAGCGCGCGGACCTGCTCCACGACGCGCGGCCCGGCGCCCGGTAACCCGATGTCCGCGGCCACGATCCCCAGGTCGGCCATGAGGTGCAACAGCCGCCGCTTCACGTCCAGGGAGGGGTCGCGGACGGACGGCGACTGGAGGCCGTCGCGCAGCGTCTCGTCATTCAGCTCGACCGCGGCCCGTGACCAGTCGAACGCCCCGCCCACCGCGTTCCAGTCGTAGATCAGGTCGCGCTCGTCCATGGCGTCCGTGGCACCCTCGCCGCGCATCGTTAATCAAGTTAGTGTGAATCGGTGGATCAGACCATCTCCAGACTGCTTGCGCACGAACGCATCCGCGCCGCGCGTCATCACCTCGAGCGCACCGAGGAAGTGACACTGGTGCGCCAAGCCGCGCTCTCCGCGGTGCCGGCGCCCACCGGTGCCGAAGCGCGTCGCGGCGGGCGCGTGGCGGAGTTGTTCCGCGAGATCGGCCTGCGCGAGGTCACGGTGGACGAGGTGGGCAACGTGCACGGCTGGGCCGGCGGGAACGGCGGGGGGCAGGCGCCCTTGGTGCTCGCGGCGCACCTCGACACGGTGTTCGGTCCCGACGTAGACGTCGCCGTCGAACGGCGCGGGGCGCGGCTCGAGGGGCCGGGCATCTCGGACAACGCCCGCGGGTTGGCGGCGCTCGTGGCCGTGGCGGAGGCGGTCGTCGCCGCCCGCGTCCCGGCCGCCCGGCCCATCCTCTTCACGGCGACGGTCGGGGAAGAAGGGTCGGGCGATCTCCGCGGCGTGAAGCATCTCTTCAGTCGCAACGGGCTCAAGCCGGTGGCGCTGATCGCGCTCGACGGCGCGGGGCTCGAGCGCGTCGTGCACCGGGCCCTGGGCTCCAAGCGCTACCACGTCACCTATCGCGGCCCGGGCGGCCACTCGTGGGCCGCGTTCGGCGTCGCCAACCCGGCGAACGCCGTGGGCCGCGCGGTCGCGCTGCTCGCCGATCTTCCCGCCGCGACGGCGCCCCGCACCACCTGCGCCGTGGTGCGCCTGGGCGGTGGCACGGGTCTCAATTCCATTCCGCAGGAGGCGTGGCTCGACCTCGATTTGCGGAGCGAGGACCCCAAGGCGCTGGCCCAGCTCGATGTCACCGTGCGCGCCGGGCTCGAGCGGGCGCGCGAGGACGAGAGCCGCGGGCGGGCGGCCGGGACGGCGGCGCTGCGGCTCGAGATCCAGCTGGTGGGGGATCGGCCCTGCGGCATCACGCCGCGCGCCCACCCGCTCGTGCTCGCCGCCGTCGCCGCTACCCGCGCCCTGGGCCGCGACGCCGAGCTCGCGAGTGCCTCGACCGACGCCAACGTGCCGATCGCCCTCGGCATTCCCGCGATCGCCCTCGGGGCGGGCGGGAAGGCCGGCGATGCGCACCTGACGACGGAGTGGTACGAGAACACCGACGGCGCGCTCGGGTTGGTGCGCGCGCTGCTCGTGACCGCCGCGCTGGCGGACGTCGTCTAGGCGCGTCGAGCCTGGAGGACGCGGACGAGCTTGACGACGAGGCGCCGCGGGGTGAAGCGCACCGCCTGCATCAGCAGCTTGTTGCCGAGCCCGGGGACCACCAGGCGCCGCCCCTGCATCAGGCCGCGGTAGCCCGCGCGGGCGACCGTCGCCGCATCGACGACCAGCGGGTTCGCCGTCGCGAACGGGACGCCCTCAAGGCGGGCCCGGGCTTGGAAGCCGGTCGGCGTGGGTCCGGGACCGAGCGTCGTCACCGACACGCCGCTGCCGGACAGCTCTTCCGCCAGCGCCTCCGAGAACGACAGCACATATGCCTTGGACGCGTAGTACACCGCCATGAACGGGCCCGGCTGGAACGCGGCGGTCGAGGCGACGTTGAGGATCCGCCCGGTGCGGCGCGCCAGCATGCCAGGCAAGAGCAGCTTGGTGAGATGCGTGAGGGCGACGACGTTCACGGCGAGCAGATCGAGCTCGGTCCGCAGCTCGGTGGTCGCGAACGGACCGAAAGTGCCGTAGCCCGCATTGTTCACCAGCACATCCACGGTCACCGCGGCCTGCTGCAGGGTCTCGACGATCGCCCCGGGCGCGTCGGGCGACGCCAAGTCGGCACCGATCGTGCGGGAACGGATGCCGTGCTCGCGCGCCAGCTCCGCCCCGAGGCGGTCGAGCTTGTCCACGCTGCGCGCCACAAGCACCAGGTCGTAGTGGTCGCGCGCGAAGAGCCGCGCCAGCTCGCGCCCGATACCGCTCGACGCGCCGGTGATGAGGGCGGTACCAGCCGCGCTCACACGGTTCGCCGCTGGCTCCCGAGCGCGTGCAGCGCCGCCAGCGCCTCGGTCCGGTGGCGCGTCGCTTGGAGTTGCGACGAGAACACGTGGCGCACCACGCCGGCCCCGTCGATTACGTACGTCGCGCGTCCCGGGAGAATGCCGAGCGTCTTCTCGACACCGTACAGTTGCCTGACCGCGCCGCCCTGGTCGCTGAGGAGGATGAACGGTAAGGCATGGCGCGCCGCGAAGCGCCGGTGGGACGCCACGCTGTCGCTGCTGACGCCGACCACCTCGGCCCCGGCGTCGGTAAACTGCTCGTAGCTGTCCCGGAACGCGCGCGCTTCGAGCGTGCACCCGGGCGTCGCGTCCTTGGGGTAGAAGTAGAGCACGAGCGGCCGCTCGGCGAGGAGGTCGCGCAGCCGCACCGCTTTGCCCCACTGGTCCGGGAGCGTGAAATCCGGTGCCACATCGCCTACCCCGACCCGGCTCTCGTCCCGCGCCATGAAACCGTCCTTTCGCCGCGTACGGTGGGTGGCGCCGCCGTACCGCCCACCCCGACAGGGGTGCTAGTGCGCCGCCGCCCCGGCTCCCGGCATGCCCCGGCTCTTGTGCATGAGGAGCAACAGCGGGAGCGAGGCCACGAAGCACGCCCCGAACAACAAGAACAGGTGCTCGAACGACAGCATCATCGCCTGCTTCGTGACGATGCTGTTCAAGATCGCGAGCGCCTTCGTCTGTGCCACCGGGGGGGCCGCGCCGTTGGCGATCAGGGTGGTGGTGATCCGCTCGAGCTGCTCGCGCGCGACGGGGCTGAACTGCGTCACCTTGGCGGCGAGCTCCGCGCGGTTCATGGTGGCGAAGCGCTGTAACAACGTCGCCGAGATGGCGATGCCGACGCTGCCGCCGAGCTGCCGCATCAGGTTGAACAGCCCCGTCCCGTTGGGAATCCTGCTCATCGGCAAGTCGGCGAGCGCGAGGTTCGTGAGCGGGACGAAAATCAGCCCCAGCCCGACGCCCCGAAAGATCAGGGGCCAGAAGAAATCCGCCATGCCGCTGTCGGTCGTGTAGTGCCCATGCTTCCACATCGAGAGGGCGAAGATCGCGACGCCGGCAACGATCGAGAGGCGGGCGTCGAACTTCCCCGCGGTCCGGCCCATCACCGCCATCGTGAAGGCGCTGGCGAGCGCGCCGGGCAGAATGACAAACCCGGTCTGCTCCGCCGTAAAGTTCTGGAGGTTCTGCAGGTACACCGGCAGCACGAACACGGTCGCGTATAAGCACACGCCCAGTACCCCACCGAACACGACGCCCACGGCGAGCTGGCGACTCGCGAGGATCCGGAGATCCACCACCGGATGGTCGGTCGTGAGCTCGTGCCATACGAACGCGACGAGCGACGCGACGCTAATCACGGCGAACAGGATCACCTCGCGCGACTGGAACCAGTCGAGCCGCTCCCCGCGCTCCAGCATCGTCTGCAGCGTCCCGATCCCCGCGGCCAGCAGCACCAGGCCGACATAATCCACCTGCGCGATCCGCTGCTGGAACCGCGAGTTCTGGATGTAGGTCAGCGTCAGACCGAGCGCGATGATGCCGAACGGGATGTTGATGTAAAAGATCCACGGCCACGAGAACGCGTCGGTGATGTACCCGCCCAGGGTCGGACCGAGCGTCGGGCCCACCATCACCCCCACGCCAAAGATCGCCATCGCGGTGCCGTACTCCTCGCGGGGGAACTCCTCGTACAGGATCGCCTGCGAGGTGGAGAGCAGGGCGCCACCGCCCAGCCCCTGCACGATGCGCCAGAACACGAGCGCTAACAGGGAGTGCGCGTTGCCGCAGAAGAACGAGGCGATCGTGAACAACGCGATCGAGCCGGCGAAGTAGCGCCGCCGCCCGAAGTAGGCCGAGAGCCACCCGGTGATCGGCAAGACGATCACGTTTGCCACGATGTAGCCGGTCGAGACCCAGGCGATCTCGTCGAGCGTGGCGCCCAGGTTTCCCATCATGTGGGGAATCGCCACGTTGACGATGCTGGTGTCGAGCAACTCGAGCACCGACGCAAGCGACACCGTCACCGCGATGATGTAGCGGTTCTTGTATCGCTCCGCGTCGGTGGGGAGCGCCGGGAGGGACAGCGCGGCGGTGGCCACGGGCTCGCTACTTGGTCGCGATGGTGGCGTCGACGCTCATGCCGGGCCGGAGCGGGTGTGCGGGATCCACCTTATCGGGCCGGATCCGTACCGGTACCCGCTGCACCACTTTGGTGAAGTTGCCGGTGGCGTTGTCGGGCGGTAAGAGCGAGAACCGCGCGCCGGTGGCGGGCGCGAGGCTCTCCACGTGGCCACGGACGTGCAGCCCGGAATAGGCGTCGACGGTAAAGTCGACCGGCTCGCCCGGCTTCACATCCTCGATCTGGGTCTCCTTGAGGTTGGCGGTAATCCAGACGTCCTCCAGCGGGACCACGCTCATGAGCGGCTGGCCCGCTTGCACGAGCTGGCCCAGCTCCACCGTCTTCTTGCTCACCACGCCCGACGCGGGGGCGGTGAGCCGGGTGTAGGAGAGATTGAGGGCGGCTTGATCGCGGGCGGCGCGCGCCGCGCCGACGCGCGCGTCCGCCGCGATGAGCGACGCCTGCGAGGCGGCGAGCGCGGCATCCGCCGCGCGGGCGGCGGCCTCGGCCCCGTCGAGCTGCTGCTTGCTCACGATGTCCTGCTCGGCCAGGGGACGCAGCCGGTCGAGGTCGGCGCGAGCCTTGAGCGCGTTCGCCTGGGCCTGCTCCACCTGTGCCTCGGCCTGACCCACGCGAGCCCGATTACTCACGCCCGCGAGCGCCACGGCCAAGTCGGCGTCCGCTTGCGCGAGCCGCACCCGGTAGTCGCGATCGTCGAGCACGACGAGCGTGTCCCCCAGCTTGACTCGTTGGTTCTCATCCACCCGCACCTCGGTCACGAAGCCGCCGACTTTAGGCAAGATGGGCACGATATGCCCGTCCACCTGAGCGTCGTCGGTCGAGACATGACTGAGGCTGAAGATCCAGCGCCGCACCCCGAACCCGACGAGCGTCACCAGCACGACGCCCATGATGACGAAGGCGATGCGCCGCCGGCCGCCGGGCGCGGCTCCCTCCGCCGCGGGCATGGGGCCCCCCGTGGCTGGGGACGGCGGCGGCGGCGTCACGCCGGGTTCGCGCCTCGTTTCCGGTTTCATCGTCGTAGCCATAGCCGTACCCTGGTCCTTTGGTTCGCTCGTCACGTTAGTGGAGTGTGCGCGCGACCCCGGCGGCGCGCGCCAAAGCCACGCGGGCGACCGCCGCGGCAAAGCGGGCGTCAATGTCCGCGTCGCGGCCGCGAATCAGGTTCGCCTGCGCCTCGATCACATCGATGTTCCCGGCCACGCCCGCCCTGAACCGTTGGCGCGACTGGGACAGTTCATCCTCGGCGAGTCGCAATTGGTCGAGGGCGACCACCTGCTGCGCCTGCGCGGAGTGAAGGTCGAGCAGGGCCGCTTCCACGTCGGCGGCGATCTGCTGGCGCAGGTCGCGCTCGCGCACCGCCGACTCGCGCACAATGGCGTCCTGCTCGGAGAGCCGCGCTTCGCGGCGGAAGCCGTCGAGGAGTGGTAGCGTCACCTCGAGCGCGACTTGGCGGGTGGCGATCGCGCCCGGCACGCTCGGGCCGTTCGACCCGTAGTCCCCCTCTACCCCGATCCGCGGGAGGCGCTCCGCCCGGATCGCCGATCCGGCGCGCTGCGCCGCGGCCGCGCGCGCCAGCTCGGCCCCGAGATCCGGCCGGGCGGCGAGCGCCCCGGTAATGGCCGCGTCGCGTTCCCCCGGTACTTGGGCGGCACCGAGCGTGCCCGCGAGCGTGTCGCTCGGCTCGAGCGGCGTTACGGGGTCGAGCCCCAGGGCTCGACCCAGGTCGATCCGGGCCCGATCCCGCTCGTTGCGGGCGACGATGAGCAGTCCGGCGGCCCGCACGAGCTGGGTGCGGGCGCGGGTGACGTCCAGCGCGGCGCTCACCCCCGCCGTCTTCTGGGCGACGGCCAGCGTCACGAGCTCCGCCGCAATGGTGGAATCCGCTTGGCGCGCCGCCAGCACGGCGTCGGCCCGGGCCGCGCGCAAATAGGCCAGCGCGGCCGCCTGGGCCGCCGCCTCCACCGTGACGCCGCGCTCCGCCCGACTGCCGTCCGCCTGCGCCGCCGCCGCCCGCACCCGCGTCACGCTCGCCCAATCGAACAGCGTCTGCGTGACCGTGAGTCGCCCGTCGTAGTTGTTGAACGGACCGATCAGTTCCGGGAACGGCTTTTGGCCCGGGATCGTCGGGAACGTGATCCCCAAGGATTTCGAGTTGAACGACCGGTTCACCCACACCCCGGACACCGTGAGGGCCGGCAGCAGCGCTCCGCGCGCCTCGCGCACCCGAGCGCGCGCCTCGTCGGTGCGCAAGGTCGCGAGCTGCACAACGGGGGCTTCGCCCGTCGCGCGACGCACCGCGTCGGCGAAGGAGAGCCGGAGCGGCGCCTGAGCCACGAGCGGCGCGGCGCTCCCGATCATGGTGAGGACGAGCAGGCCAGTGGGTCGACGCATCAGCCTAATCCTAGGTAGCGCGCTTCGCGATGCCGCGCAGGAAGATGTCGATGTGGTTGTCGAGGTATTGGGCGACGTCCAAGCCCTCGGGTACGCACAGCGCGAACGAGTGCTGCCACTGCGCCGCTTGCAAGACGGGGGCGATGGCGAGGCGGACGACCGTTCGCACGGCGAGGGGCCGGAACTCGCCGCTCTTGATGCCGCGCTCCAGCACGCTCCCAATCAGACGGTGGCCGCGGCTCACGACCTCGTCGTAGTAAAACCGTGCCAACTCGGGAAAGTTCGCGGCTTCGGCCATCATGAGCTTGGGAATGCCGGCGAGGCTCGTCTCGCCCATCAGCCGCCACCACGTCCCAATCAGGTCCCGGAACAAGTGCGCCGAGCTGCCCCGGTGCTCGGCGACCATCTGCTCGCCGCGCGCGATGGTCGGGACGATCGTCTCGCGCACCATCGCCTTGAAGAGCGCTTCTTTGCTGTCGAAGTAGAGGTACACCGTGCCCTTGGTGACGCCCGCCTTGCGCGCCACGTCGTCCAGCTTCGCGGCCGCGAAGCCGCGCTTCACAAAGACCTCGAGCGCCGCCGCGACGATCTCCCCGGGCCTCGCCTCTTTGCGGCGGTGCCAGCGGGGGCGCTTGGTGGTGCGCGTTGCGGCAGGGACGGTGGTAGCCACAGCCAGACCTCGAGTCAGTTAGTTACTGAACGGGAAGTAACTAAATCCGGTTCCGGGACGTGCGTCAACCCCCGGAGCAACCCCCGGCGGCGATCGCTAACTGCCTCATGGCACGATGGTTAGCTAACGACCCTGCGTGCGGTAGAACCCGATCAGTCCGGTGCTCGGCGGTTCGACCCCCAACTGGCGCAACAAGGTGACGATCTGCCCGCGATGATAGGAGGAGTGGTCGACCGCGTGGCGGAACATCTCGCGGTAGCTGTGTCGGTATTCCCCGCCCGTACTGGGGCGCACGCTCACCGTGTGCTCCAGCGCCGGCCCGTCCAGCGCCGCCAGGAACGCGGCGCGCTCGGCCTCCACCGCCTCCCAGCGCGCTTCGACCGCGGCGAGCGTCGCGAGATCCTGGCCCTGCACGACCGCCGGGGCCGGCGTGCCACGCCAGCGGCTGAGCCACAGCTGCTCCGCCCACACGATGTGACACAGCGTCCCGTGCACGCCGCCGTGGCTGCTGCGCAAGTCGCGGAGGTACGGCTCCGCCGTCAGACGGTGAAGCGCGGCGAAGATGCGGCGGTTGGCCCACGCGTTATAGCGGAACAGCTCCTGCACCTCGGCGAGGGTCACGGGGCCTCCTCGTTACTGGGCCGCAGCCAGCTCCCCAGCGTCCAGCACGCTCGCTTCGATCGTGCGGTCCTCGATCACCTGGTCATCGCCGACGAGCGAGTCCCGCACCGCGCTCCGCGCTACGCGGACGTTGCGGCCCAGGATCGAGTTGGCGATGGTGCTGTCGGCGATGACGCTGCCCGCCTCAATCGAGACGTTCGGCCCAACCGTCGCGTCATGGATCGTGACGCCCTCCTCCACATACACCGGCGGGACGATGGTGCAGCGGGAGCAGGGACCCGCTGGCAGGCGGCCCCGGCCATGCTCGAGCAGGTAGCGGTTGGTCTCGAGCAGCGTATCCACCTTGCCACAGTCGTACCAGCCGCGCACCGGCGCCGTGAGGAGGCGCCGGCCGTGATCCACCATGTACTGGAACGCGTCGGTGAGGTAGAACTCGCCGCCCTTGCCCGGCGGCTGCTGGAGGACGTGGGCGATGCCCGCGAACAGCGTCTGCCAATCCCTCACATACTGGAGCCCAATGTTGGCGAGCTTCGAGACGGGCGTAGCGGGCTTCTCCACGATCCGCTGCATGTAGCCCTGCGCGTCCGTGACGATCACGCCGAAGCGCTGATAGTCCTCCACTTCCTTGGTCCAGATCACGCCGTCCGCGTCGACCGTGCGCACGATGCCCAGATCCGCCTCGAACAAGGTGTCGACGAAGATGATCAAGACCGGCCCGTCGACGAAGGGGCGGGCGAGGTTGATCGCCCCCGCCGTGCCGTCCAAAGTGCGCTGCTCGACGAATCGTGCCGGAATGCGGTAATGGGAGACGATGTAGCGCTCGACGGCCTCGCGCAGGTGGCCGGTGATCACGATCAGCTCCTCGACGTCCAGAGCGCTGACCGCATCCATCACGTAGTCCATCACGGGTCGCCCCGCGACCCGCACCAGGGGCTTGGGCACCCGCTTGGTGAGGGGCAGGAGCCGCGTGCCCTTGCCCGCGAGCGGCACGATGACTTTCACCTAGACCCGTCCGTAGCGGTCTTTCAGCCGGACGACGTCGTCGATCTCCGGGGTGGAGGCTTCGAGCAGGTCGGTCGCCACTACGGCCTCGAACTGGTGGATGACCTTGGGCTGGATGTGGACCGCTTCGCCCTGCGCCAGGGGCCGCTCGATCATCGTGTCCCCCTGCTGGATCCGCAGCACGATCTCGCCCGCGAGTACGTAGATCGACTCATCCTTCCGGTTGTGGTATTGGAGCGACAGGACGTGACCCGGCTCGATGTGCAACACCTTCCCGACGTAGCGGTCGGTTCTCGCCCAGATCAACTCGTAGCCCCAGGGCTTCTCCACCCGATACGGCAGTTCGCTCACGCCGCCTCCTAGAGGTGGAGCCGCAGGGAGGAAGGAGACGTCACGCACGCGGTGACGCACACGCCGCACCCGACGCAGCCCTCGGGCCGGAGCACTGGGTGACCACCGGCGTCGAGCGCCAGGGCCCGCTCCCCCACGGGACAGGCGCGCGCGCACACACCGCACGCGACCCCTTGGAACGTGATGCACCGCTCAGGATCGAGCTCGAGGATGCCCATGTGAATGCTCGCCCACCCGTCCGCCGGCACCGCGAGCGCTCCCGTCCCGCAGGCGTGCGTGCACGGCATGTCGGCGCATGCCACACAGGCTTGGATCCCGGGGTCGATCATCGGCGTCCCGGCCGCGAGCCCCGCCGTGGGCGGAGCCTTGATGATCGCCCCCACCGGACACACCGGCAGGCAGTCGCCGCAGCGCGTGCACGAGGCGAGGAACGCGATCTCGTCCGCCGCTCCCGGTGGCCGGAAGTAGCGTCGCGGGGCGACGCGCTGCTCGGTGCGCGCCGCGACCTCGCGCAGCAACCGGTCGAAGCTCTCGCGGAAAAATCCCCGGCGGTCGCTCGCGTGCAGGGCCATCAAAAGCTCGGCGCGAGACTCACGAGCCAGCGGAACGCGACGCGCCCGCTCCCCGGCCGGTTATCCGCCGCGTAGTCCCATCGGTTCACGACGAGCGGCACCTCCAGGCGCATGGTCCAGTCGAGCGCCTCGATCGCGTGGCGGGTCACGAGACCGACCCCGCCGTCGTACAGGGTGGTGTAGCGCCGCCCCGGCGGGGACGACGGCACCGCCATCGAGTCCATGAGCCCGCCGTCCGCGAACGCTTCGAGCGCCACGCCTTGCAAGATACCCCCATCGTGCCGCCACACCGAGCGGGTGAGCTCGACGTTCAGGGCGACCGCCCAGCGCCCGCCGAGGTCGTCGCGGAAGCCGCGCAGGTCCGCGTTGCCCGGGGCGTGGTAGTAGAAACCAGGCCGCAGGAACAGGGCGCCACGGCTGCGTAGCAGGGGATTGGTGAAGGACTCGTACGGATCCGCACCCGCGAGCGGGATGCGGCGCTGGCGGACGGGATCGGTCGCGCCGAGGTAGGCGCCGCCGAACAGCCGCACGCCGAGGGTCGTGCCGAGCGCCCAGGGTGCCCGAACGCTCGCCGCGCCGGTGAACCGCCCGTACCCGGCGACATCGTAGCGCTCGCTGGAGACGACGCCGGCGCCGGGGTTGAAGTACACGAGACCGGCGTGGGCACCGACTCGGGCTCGCAGGAGCGCTCGGCCGCGGTGCACCTCGGTGGACGCCCAGGGGCCCACCTCCACCGTGCCGGCGTCGTCCCACCGCTGGCGGTCCAGGTAGCCGAGATCCGTGGTCGCCATCCACA
Organism: Gemmatimonadales bacterium; assembly: GCA_036270795.1. Classification (GTDB taxonomy): domain Bacteria; phylum Gemmatimonadota; class Gemmatimonadetes; order Gemmatimonadales; family GWC2-71-9; genus AG41. The sequence continues at coordinate 29,548 of DATBBW010000072.1, forward strand.
GCGCGTCAAACCCGACGTGCGGGTCCGCTCCGAAGGCGAGGTGCTGGCGCAGCGCGTGGTCCACGACGAGCGCCGCTCCCGCCCGGCCTTCCACCGCCCAGCCCGCGAGACTCGTCTCGGTACGCGGGGTCAGGTGAGCGATCGGGTTGCTCCAGCGGCCGTAGACGCCCACGCGCTGCGTGGCGTCGGCGTGCGTGGCCACCGAGCCGATGAAGACCCCACGGTCATAACGGTCGAAATAGTTGGTCCGGTCGCGCAGTCCCAGCGTGACGCCGCCGTAGTCGTTGGACCAGGCGAGCGGCAGCCAGGCGCTCACCAGCCGATCGCGCCGCACCGTCGGGGCGAACGGATCATCGATCCGGGTCTCGTGGGTGCGAGATTTGCTGAACACCCAGCGCAACCCGTGCTCCTCGTTGTTGAGCATGTCGTAGTCGTGCGTCCGCAGGCGCGGGTCCAGCATGAGCCGGCCCGGCCGCCGCGCGCTCGTGAACTCGACCCGCTCCTCAGCCGGCTGACCCGTCGCGCGCGCGTAAATCGTGTCGCGATCGCCGATCTCCACCGGCATCCAGCCGTCCCCCAGCCGCTGGATGGTGACCGCGGTGTGCCAGCGGCCGTCGGCGAGCCGCTGCCGCTCCACCCGCTTCAGGCGATAATCGATCAGCGGCGTGCCGTGGAGCCACTGGCCGAACAGCCACTTGAGATCGCGCCCCGAGACCTCCTCGGCCACGTCGCGGAACGCGCTCTCGTCCACATGCTTGAGCTTCCAGCGCGCGAAGTACGTGCGCAGGATGCGGCGCATCGTCTCGTCGCCCACCACGTAGCGCAGCTGCTCGTAGAACAGGTGCGCCTTGGCGTAGATCATCTCCGCGTAGGTCACGAAGTCGCGGTAGCGCTCGCTCACCATCGAGACCGGCTCGCTCCACCGCTCGAGGTCGAGGAACAACACATCCGCCTCGAGGCCCGGGTAGCGCCGCTGACCGGTGTGCGTCTCGAAGAACCATGCAGTCTGGAACTCGGTGAACCCTTCGTCGAGCCACCCCTCCCGCCACTCATTGTTGGCGAGCTGTCCCATGACGTACTGGTGGCCGGCCTCGTGCACGATCAGGCCGAGCGAGGCGCTCCCGTCCATGATCATCATGGGGAACTCCGTCCCGCCCCCCTCGATGCGATGCACGTTGGTGAGTTGCGGCCACTGATAGGTGCCGTAGAGCGAGTCCAGCCAGGCGAGCGCCTGCACGGTGTTGCGGACCGCGATGCCGTGCCCCCACGTCGCCCGGTCGTCCGGCTGGTACAGCACCCGCACGAGCGCGGCCCCGTACCGGCCTTCCTCGTACACGTACCGCGGGTTGAGCGAGAAGGCGAAGTGGTGGACGTGTTCCGCGTAAAAGTGCACGCACTTGCGCCCCTTCGGGGCGAGGATCCCGGCACAGGTACGGGCCGGGCGGGGCGTGTAGTAGTCCCGCTGGTAGTCGATCGTCGCCGTCGAGTCGGCGCGCGCGTGGTCCCAGCCGGGGTCGCCCTCGACCGGTACGCCGGTGGCGCCGATGACCTGGTCCTGAGGCAGGTCGAGCGTCACGTCGTACGAGGCGAACTCTCCGTAGAACTCACCGCCCGGGTACAGGGGGTGATCCTCCCATGCGTACTTGTCGTATACGACGACCTTCGGGTACCACTGGGCGAAGTCGAACCGCCGGCCCTGCCGCCCCTGACGGCGCGGCACCGTGGACACGCGCGCCTGCCACTCGAGCTCCACGATCATCGAGTCGCCGGGGGCGAGAGGTCGGGGGAGTGCCCAGTGCGCGATGGTCGAGTCGGGGGCGTAGGGGTACTCCGGGCGCAGCGCCGTACCCATGACCGTCGCACTGCGGATCCGCTCGAACGCGTAGGCGGGGTCGGTGAGGTGCTGGAAGCGGTCGCGCTGCTCCGCCGAATCAGCCGCCGCCCAGCGGGACCCGGGGCGGAAGGCGTTGAGGTACTGGTGGACGTAGAAATCGTGCAGCGTGGCGGGCGAGCGGTTCACGTAGACGATCCGCTCACGTCCCGTTAGGACCCCGGAGGGCTCCTCCAGCGATGCCGTGATGCGATAGGCGACCTGCTGTTGCCAGTAGCCCGCCGTGTCGGGAGCCACGAGAAGGAGGAGGAGCGGCAGCATGGGGATCGGGAAACTATATCGAGAGGGCTGCGGGGGGGAGGCGGCGCGCGCGGCGCCGCTCACTCTCCCGTGAGCATCCTGCGGCGCAGGGTGGCCAGCTTGCGGCGCACCGAGCCGTCGAAGATGCGGTCGCCGACCCGGACGATCACCCCGCCGAGAATGCCCTGGTCGGCGCGGAAGTGGGCTCGCACCCCCTTGCCGATCGCCGTCGTGAGTCGCTCCACGATCTGCCGCTTGAGTCGGTCGTCCGGCTCCGCGGCGAGCGTGACGCCCGCGTGGACGCGGTTGAGCTTCAGGTCCAGGAGACCCTGGTACTCGTGGGCGATCTCGCCCAGGAGCCCCTGGCGTCCGCGTCGCACCACAGCTTCAAGAAACCGCACGAACTCCCGCGGCGCGACGTCGCCCAGCGCCCGCGCCAGCAGCTCGGCCTTGGTGGTCTTGGCGACGCGCGGCGACTCCAGCGCCACCGCAATGCGCTCGTCCGCCTGGACGGCTCCCGCCACCCCGTCCAACAGGTGGCCATAGCGCTCGCTCTCCTTCCCGCCGGGTGCCTCGGCCGCGAGGAACAGCGCCTGCGCGTAGTTCCGGGCGATGGTGGTGCTCTTCACGGCTCGGTCTCGAGGCTGGCCAGGTACTCCTCGACCAAGCGGCGGTTGGCCTCGGTGTCGAGACGGGCCTCGATTAACTTGGAGGCCGCGGCAATCGTCAGGTCTACTGCCTCGCGGCGCAACGCCAACAGCGCCTTTGCCTTTTCCTCGTTGATCTCCTTCCGCGCGCGCGTCAAGAGCTCGTCGTATTCGTGCCGCGCTTGAGCGAGCAGGGCGTCGCGCTCCTTCTGCGCTACGACCTTGGCCTTGTTGAGGATCTCCTGCGCCTCGCTCCGCGCTCCCGCCAGGAGCTTCTTGTGTTCTTCAAGCAGGGCCGCCGCGTCGGCTCGGTGCTTTTCGGCTTCGGCGAGCTGCTGCTCCAGGCGTCGTTCGCGCTCTCGCACCGCCGCGAGGAGCACCGGCCAGGCGCTGCGCCTCAGGACATAGAGCAGCAGTCCGAAGACGACGAGCGTCCAGATGACGAGCCCGCCATCCACCGTGAGCGGGCCGCCGCCCCCTCCCTCCTGGGCGGCCGCCGGGACGACGGTCCCGGCGACAAACAGCGGCGTGAGCCATACCGATGGCTGCATAGCGTCCTCGCGTTGCCAGCGGAGCGACCGCAGTCCGCTCAGCCGGTCCCCGGCTAGAACCTGATCTTCCCCTGCATCACGAACGCCACCACGGCGGCGAAGAGCGCCACGCCCTCCACCAGCGCGGCCGCGATGATCATCGCGGTCTGGATGCGCGCGCTGTTGTCCGGTTGGCGGGCCATGCCTTCCACCGCTTGACCACCGATGCGGCCGATGCCGACGCCGGCGCCGAGCACCGCGAGGCCGGCGGCGAGCCCGGCGCCGATCAGCGCGTAGCCCTTGCCGGCCGTGTCCCCAGCGACGGTCGGAACTTGAGCGAGCAGGTGCAGCAGCATGTGACACTCCCATCGTGAGCGGGAGATTGGCGTATCCCAGTGCGCCCGCCACCCGTGCGCCGATTCTCCCAGACCGGCGTCGCCGTGGTCGCTCCCTTCGATCGCGTCCGCGATCAGTGAGCGTCGCCCGCCCCGCGGCAGGCTGCCTCCGACGGCGGCGCGAGCGCCCGGCGCCGTCGGTCCTACTATCCCTAATGTTCGGCGCGCATCAGCCCGATGAACACGCTCGTGAGCAGCGTGAACACAAACGCTTGCAAAAACGCGACGAACAGCTCCAGCAGCATGATCCCCGTGGCCATGACGGATGCCGCCACGCCCACGTACAGGCTATGGAAGAAAAACGTCAGGCCGATGAGCGCCAGCACCACGACGTGCCCGGCCGTCATGTTGGCGAACAACCGGACGGCGAGGGCAAAGGGCTTGGCCAGCTTTCCGATGATCTCGATCGGGGTCATGATCACGAGCATCACGGGCTTGAGCGCGGTCGGCAGTCCTTCGGGCAGGAAGAAGATCGTGCCCAAGTATCCCTTCAGACCGAGCGCCCGCATCCCGGAGACCTCGATTACGACGAGGGACACGAGCGCCATCGCGCCCGTGACGGCGATATTCGACGTCGGCGTCGCGCTCCATGGCAACAACCCCAGGAGGTTGCATGCGAGGAGGAAGAAAAAGACCGTCAACAGGTAGTTGACGTACCCTTCGCCGTGCGGCCCGACGTTGGGCAGGATCACCTCCTGCCGCATGTAGAGGACCATCGCCTCCATCGCCGCTGCAAAGCCGCGCGGTGGATGGTGTTCAGCCTGCGCCCGCGCCACCGCGCGCGACGTATAGAGGAAGACGAGCGCGACGAGGAGGGCCGCCAGCGTGAGGAAGACGGCGTGTTTGGTCGGTGACAAATCGATGCTCACGCTACCGAGCTGGAGGGGCGCGAAGCGCGGCAGCGCGATGTGCTGCACGTAGGGCGCCTTCCAGTAGGGCACCTCGATCGTGTGCGAGTTGCCGAGGTGCTCCATGATGTCGATTTCGTTCGACGGCGCGGGCGCCTGCGCCGCCGCCGAGGCTCCGAGGAGCCCGAGCAGCATCGCGACCACGCTCCCACTCCGGACGAGCGGCCTCATCGCACTTCGGTCCCCTCTCGCCCGGGCCGCGCGACGCCCGCCTCGATCACCACGAACGCGATCAGTACGGCTACGAGGGCGAATAGCGTCGGCTCAAGCGGGGTCCCGAGCTGGGGCACCACGACCAGGGCGCACGCCGCCACAACGGTGAGCCGCGCCCCTATCCCAATAGCCCAGGCCCAGAGGAAGCGCTCGGTGCCGATCGTCCGCACCAGCCACCATCCGAGCGGCCCTTGTACGATGAGCGCGACTCCCAGCGCCAGCCGCACGGCGCGTGCCGGCTCCGCGGGCAGGACCAAGCTAAGGCCAGCAACCGCCGCGGCAACCGCCGCAACACTCAGCAGGTAGCGCCGGCTCGTGGTCACCGCCCATCCTTATCGACCTGCGAGAGTTCGCGTATGAGGGAATAGAGAGTGCCGCCAAAGCCGAGCAACGCGCCGAGAATCGTGAAGACTCCGTCGGTTCCCACCTTGCGGTCCACCCACTGCCCCAGGACGACGCCGAGGAGGATGGTGACCGCCAACTGGACCCCGAGCCCCGCGTAGCGGAGTGGTCCCGGGCTGCGCACGGCGCCAAAGCTACGCCCTTGTGAAAAATTTCGCAAGCAACGGTCGTAGCACGCAACCTTATGTGGCGCTTGGGAGTATGATGTGATAACCTTGGGATCCCCATGACGCCAGATCCAGTTCCGATCTCCCGCCCGCCCGCCGCGCCGCCGGGCGACATCGAGCTGCTCGAGCGGCTCGCTGCCGCCCGGGCGGATCTCCTGGCGCAGGTGGGCCGTCGTATCGTGGGCCAGCGCGCGGTGCTCGACGGGATCCTGACGGCCGTGTTTTCGGGGGGCCACGCGCTGCTGCTCGGCGTGCCCGGGCTCGCCAAGACCCTGATGGTGCAGACCGTCGCCCAGGCCCTCGAGCTCAAGTTCTCGCGCATCCAGTTCACGCCCGATCTGATGCCGTCCGACATCACGGGCACCGAGATCATCGAAGAGGACCAGACGACCGGGAAGCGCGGGTTCCGCTTCGTGCGCGGGCCCGTGTTCGCGAACATCGTGCTCGCCGACGAGGTCAACCGCACGCCGCCCAAGACGCAAGCCGCCTTGCTTCAGGCGATGCAGGAACATCAGGTGACGGCGGCGGGCCAGACCCACCCCCTTCCGTCCCCGTTCTTCGTGCTTGCCACGCAGAATCCGATCGAGCAGGAGGGTACCTATCCTCTCCCCGAGGCACAGCTCGATCGCTTCATGTTCGAGCTGCGGGTCGGTTACCCGTCGAAGGACGAGGAGGAAGCGATCGTCGAGGCGACCACGGGCGATCTCGCCGCAACGATCGCGCCGGTCCTCACCGCCGAAGACGTGCTCGCGCTGCAGCA
>DATBBW010000073.1:0-5104 GCA_036270795.1 Gemmatimonadales bacterium
GACCGGGCGGAATACCTGCACCGCAAACCGTGCCAGCGCCGCGGCCCCCTCGGTCAAGGCGACCCGCGCCACACTCGGCAGCTCACCCGCCGCCATCATGGCTCGCCGCACGATCACGGCGGGCACCGCGGCGGCCTGCGCCACCGCCTCCGCCATGAGGCCCTCGAGAGCGCCCTGGCGTAGCTCACCCGCGACGAGGTTCTCGAGAAACCGCTGCTCGTCACCAGTGGCTTTCCGGAACAACTCGGCGAGCAGCCGTAGCTTCGCGTCGGTCGACCCCTTCCCGCCGACCTGGGCGATGCGCTCGAAGGTCTGGTCCACGTCCGACAACCGCAGCGTCGGGGCTTCGGCCGCCGGTTCCGACCGGGCAAAGCGCAGCCGGCCGAAGCGGACGCCGAGCTTTGCCTGACGCGGCTCCCCCGACAAGAACGCGACGGCAATCTCGATCTCGTGCGGGTCTACGCGACGGAGCAGTCCCGCGAGCAGCGCGACCCGGTCGAGCCGGCCACCCGCCTGGGCCACCTGCCGCGATGTCTCCACTACTTCAGCGAGGCGCATGCACCACGAACACTGCGCCGGCGTGGCGGGTTTCGGTACTGTGGACGCGGGAAGGCACGGGCCTACGCTCAGTCGGCGCTGCGCGCCGCGGCGTCAGGCGACGCCCACCCGCCCGCCGGCGGATCGATCGCCACCCGTGAGATGTATATTTGCGGCTGCCAACTCGCCCCGAGCATCGGGCTTCCCGTGAGAGTTGTCCCTCCACGTCAAGGAGCGGCCATGACCGCGTCCCCGAGCGTCGCCGAAACACCGTTATCTCCCCCGGGCATCCCGGCCGTCGTAGTGGCCGGCGTCCTCGTGGCGGTGCTGTGTGCCGTCGCGCTCATCGCGTCTGGGTTCGGCTATCGCCTCGGCTGGTGGGGCCTGCGCGGCGCCTTCACGATGCTCCGCTGGAGTGCCTATGGGGGCGGCATTGGCGCCCTCGTCTCCCTCGCGGGGACCCTCGTCGCCTGGCGTGGCGCGGGGCGCGCCGCGATGGGGCTTGGGCTCCTGGGTGTCGTGGTCGGGCTCGTCGTCATCGGGGTGCCGTGGAGTTGGCTGCGCCGCGCGCGCAGCGTGCCGGGGATCCACGACATCACTACGGACACGGAGCACCCGCCGGCCTTCGTGGCCGTGTTGCCGCTGCGGGTGACCGCGCCCAACAAACCCGTCTACGGCGGCGCCGAGGTCGCAGCCCAGCAGCTCAAAGCGTATCCCGACGTGAAGCCCATCCTCCTCCCGCTGCCCCCGCCCGAGGCGTTCGCGCACGCCCTCGCCGCGGCGCGCGGCATGGGCTGGGACATCGTCGCGACGGACTCGGCCGCAGGGCGGATCGAAGCGACCGCCACGACCTTCTGGTACGGGTTCAAGGACGACGTCGTGATCCGCGTGACCCCGGGGGCGGGCGGAGCGCGTATCGACGTCCGCTCCGAGTCCCGCGTCGGCGGCAGCGACGTGGGGACCAATGCGGAGCGCATCCGCGCCTACACCAAGAAGCTCACGGGCGTCTAGCCCGGGCGCGGCGGTGCCCGCACCACCCGCCCCAGGCTCTCCGCGCCCCGGCCGCGGCCTCTTACATTTCGTGGATACTCGTGACCGCTCCGACCGTTAGCGCCAAGAAGAAGCAGGCCTTCAGCCCGGGCGCCTGGGAGGAAGCCCGGGCGCTGATCTATCGCCACCGCTCGCGGCTCCTCATCGGCCTGGGCGTGATGCTCGTGAATCGGCTGTCCGGGCTCGTGCTCCCCGCGTCGTCCAAGTGGCTGATCGACACGGTCATCACGCAGCACCACCCGGAGCTGTTGGCGAGGATCGCGCTCGTCGCGGGTGCCGCGACCCTGGTGCAGGCGGTAAGCGGGTTCGGGCTGTCGCAACTCCTCGGCGTGGCGGCGCAGCGCGCCATCACGGACATGCGCAAGACGGTGCAGAGCGAGGTGCTGCGCTTACCGATCAGCTACTTCGATTCGACGAAAAGCGGGATCTTGATCTCCCGCATCATGACCGACGCCGAAGGGATCCGCAATCTCGTGGGCACGGGCCTGGTGCAGCTGGCGGGCGGGCTCGTCACGGCCACGATTGCCCTGGGCGTGCTCTTCTATTTGAACTGGCGACTCACGGCGATCGCGATCCTCATTCTGGCGTGCTTCGGCGGCGGGATGGCGCTCGCGTTCAACAAACTGCGCCCGCTGTTCCGGGAGCGCGGCAAGATCAACGCCGACGTCACCGGCCGACTGGGCGAGACCCTCGGGGGCATCCGGATCGTGAAGGCCTACCGGGCCGAGCGCGGCGAGCAGCTCGTGTTCACCCGCGGCGTGCACACCCTGTTCCGGAATGTCGCGACGACGCTCACCGGGGTGTCCGGCGTCGGCGCCTTCGCGACCCTCATCATCGGCGCGATTGGGATCCTCATGATTCTCGAGGGCGGGCACGCGGTTCTGTCGGGCGCGATGACGCTGGGCGACTTCTGGATGTACGTCCTCTTTGTGGGACTCGTCGCCGCCCCGCTCATCAACATCGCGGCGATTGGCACCCAGGTCACCGAGGCGTTCGCCGGCCTGGACCGCATCCGGGAGATCCGGCGCCTCACCCGGGAGGATCAGGAGGATGCGACGCGCGCCGCGTTGGGCGAGGTGCACGGGGACATCGCCTTCGAAGACGTGACCTTCGAATACGTGCCGGGGACCGAGGTGCTGAAACACGTCTCGTTCTTCGCGCCCGCGGGCTCCACCACCGCACTGGTCGGGTCCTCGGGCGCGGGCAAGAGCACCCTCATCAACCTCGTGCTGGCCTTCAACCAGCCAAAAGCGGGGTCGATCCTGGTGGACGGGCGGGACCTCGGGTCCATCCGTCTCGGCGACTACCGCACGCAGCTCGGCGTGGTGCTGCAGGACAACTTTCTGTTCGACGGGACGATCGCCGAGAACATCGCGTTTGCGCGCCCCCACGCGGACCGCGCGGAGATCGAACGCGTGGGGCGGATCGCACACTGCGACGATTTCGTGCGAAAGTTCGAGCGGGGCTACGACACCGTGGTGGGGGAGCGGGGGGTGAAGCTGTCGGGCGGCGAGCGGCAACGCGTGTCGATTGCCCGGGCGATCCTGGCCGATCCGCGCATCCTGATCCTCGATGAGGCGACCTCGAGCCTCGACTCGGAGAGCGAGGCGAAGATCCAGGACGGGCTGCGGACGCTGCGGCACGGGCGGACCACGTTCGTGATCGCCCACCGGCTCTCCACGATCCGGAGCGCGGACCAGATCCTGGTGATGGAAGGCGGCGAGATCGTCGAGCGCGGCACCCATGCCGAGCTGCTGGCGCGTGGCGGGCGCTATCGCCAGCTGTACGACAAGCAATACAAGTTCGAACAGGATCTCTTTATCAACCCGGGCGAGGACTTCACCCCGGAACCCGAGCCGTCGGCGGTGGCGACGCCCGTCGCGCCTCCGACCCGGCTGTGAGCTGCACCATCGGACCGCTCGATCAACTGAGAGAGGAGAGCAACGCATGTCGCGCACTTGGCAGACAGCACTCCTAACCGGCCTCTTGACCCTGGGTGTCTGGGGCGTGGGCTACGCGCAGAGCGCGCACCTCGCGGCGGCCGCCAAGCACACGCAGGTGGCCGTTACGGAAGGGAAGGCGGGCCACGCCGAGCTCGCCGCGCAACACGCGCAGGCCGCCCTGACCCACGCCGAGCTGGCCGAGAAGGAGCAGGCGAACCCGCACACCGAGGCGGCGATCAAAGCCCTGAAAGAGGCGATCGAACACGGCAAGATGGGTCACGCGGACATCGCCACCAAGGCGGCCCAGACGGCGCTCGATGCGTTGAAGGCGAAGTAACGTGCGGTGGCCCGAGCAGCCGTCCGCTCAGTTGCGCTCCAGAAACTGTAAGACGGCGGCGTTGTAAGACGCCGGGTTGTCGGCGTGTGCGCTGTGCCCGGCGCCCGGCACGTCGACGAGCTCCTTCGCCGGCAGGCAGCGGGCCAGCTCTTCGGTGATGAGATGGAACCGGCGGGGGCTGCGCGCGCCGGTGACGAGGAGCACGGGATTGCGCACCCCCCCGACGGCCGGGCACGCCAAGGCCGGCATGTAGACGGCGGGGATGGCGGCGAGCTCGAGCCGCAACTCGAAGGCGAGGCGCAGCAAGGTCGCCCGCTGCGGCGGCGGGAGGCCGTCGAAGCGGCCCGGGCGGCCGCTCTCCCCATCCACGAAGCGGCGGACCGCGTCCACCGAGTCGCCGCGCGCGAACGCCTGGCGCGCCGGCTGCAGCACACCCGTCTCGAACGCGCGGCGCAGCGAATCTCCGTCGGGGGTCCGCGCCAGCCAGGGGAGCAGCGGCGGTTCCTCGAGCACGAGCGAGCGCACCAAGTCCGGCCGACGCAGCGTGACCACGAGTGCCACCGCCGCCCCGTACCCCGAGCCCACCAGATGCACGCGTTCCAGCCCGAGGGCCTCGATCAGCGCGATCAGGTCGTCCGCGTGGAGCGCCACCCCGTACACCTGCCCGTCGCGCCGCGCCGCGTTGGGCGCGTGGTAGCGGCGACTGTAGGCGATCACGCGGAAGTGGTTCGCGAAGGAGTCGATTTGCGGCCGCCAGCTTCCCGCTGACTCGAGCGTCCCGTGCACCAAGATCACCGGGATCCCGCCGCCCCGGTCCGCGAAGGCGAGGTCGGTGCCGTGCACGCGCACCGCGCGCAGCGCGAGCGGTGCCATCGCCGCCACCGGAGCTGCGCTCGATGCGGGGGCGGGGGCCCCGGGCTGGGCGGCCGACCCCCTCCCGCCTCCGCCGCAGGCGGCGGCGACGGCCGGGAGCAGGGCAGCGAAGTGAAGCGCGCGCACACGGCGAAGCTACTGCCGGCTCCCCGTCCGGGCCACTAGCGCGCGCCCGCCGCCCGAGCGCAGGGCCGAGCAGCCGCTACATCCGCACCTGGTTGCGGCCGGCCTCCTTGGCGCGGTAGAGCGCCCGGTCGGCCGCGTCGACGACCGCCTCCGGCGTCGTGGACTGCTCGCCTTTTTCGGCGGCGCCGATGCTGATCGTCACCGGTACGCGTTCCCCGCGGCCCCGGTCGCTCAGCAC
>DATBBW010000074.1:0-11073 GCA_036270795.1 Gemmatimonadales bacterium
CGGATCGTCGTGGACCCCGGGTTCGGGTTCGCCAAGACCCCGGCGCAGAACTTCCGGCTGCTCGACGAACTGGCAACCGTGGGCGGCTTGGGCTATCCTGTAGCAGTCGGGCCGTCTCGCAAGCGCTTTCTCGGGGCCGCCACTGGGCGGCCGGTGGAGGACCGCGACCGCGCGACGGCGGTGGCGTGCGCGCTCGCCTGGCAGCGCGGGGCGCGCCTGTTCCGGGTGCACGATGCCGCCCTCACGCGCGAAGCGCTGCAAGTGGCGGCGGCGACCACGAGCCCAGTGTGAACCTCGAAGCCTACCGCTTCCTCATCCCCCGGCCGTGGCCGGACCTGCTCGAGATCGCGATCGTCGCGTTCGTGATCTACCGCTTCCTCTTGTTTCTCGTGGGGACGCGCGCCATGCAGATCGTGGTCGGCGTGATGATCCTCTCGGTCGCCTACTTCCTGGCGCTGCTCGCGAAGTTTCAGATGATCAGCTTCCTCCTGAGTGTCGTCTTCACCTACGGCGCCTTCGCGGCGGTCGTGGTGTTTCAGCCCGAGCTGCGCAACGCGCTGGCGCGGCTCGGCCAGTCGCGTTTCATGCGCCGCTTCTCGCAGAGCGACCGCCAGTCGGTGGCGGAGGAAATCGCCGAGGCGCTGGACCGGCTGTCGCGGGCCGGCACCGGGGCGATCATCGCCGTCGAGGGCGACATCGGGCTCGAGGAGTTCATCTCCTCGGGCGTGCCGATGGAGGCCAAGGTCTCGGCCGACTTGCTCACGACGATCTTCACCCCGTATTCGCCGCTGCACGACGGCGCCGTCCTGGTGCGCGGCGATCGCATCATCGGGGCCGGGTGCGTCCTCCCGCTCACCCAGTTCAAGGTGGCCGACAAGTCGCTCGGCACGCGGCACCGGGCGGCGCTCGGGCTGTCGGAGGAGACCGACGCGACGGTGTTCGTGGTGTCGGAAGAGACCTCCACCATCTCCGTGGCGAGCCACGGGCTGTTGCATCGTCCGCTCACGGCGGCCCAGGTGCGCGATCTCCTGTCGGGCGTGATCTCGCACCTCGAAGGCGGCGAGCGGGTCGCCGCGCCCGCGAGCTAACTCCCCACACCACGCGACGTTCCGCACACCCCCGATTGTTTCGCACCGGGCGGGGGGCTAGGTTTGGCGGTTATGAATTTTGGCGCGCTGCCCGAGCGGCTGGCCCACGTGCGGGCCGAGATCGCGCGGCGCCAGGCGGCCACGCGCTGGACGCACCCGGTGACGATCGTCGCCGTGACCAAGGGGTTCGGGCTCGACGCGGTGGAGACGGCGCTCGCGGCCGGCCTCACCGAGCTGGGCGAGAACCGGGTGCACGAGGCGCTCGGCAAGATGGAGACGCCGGCGGGACGCCGCGCCACGTGGCACCTCGTGGGGCACCTCCAGCGCAACAAAGCGAAGCAGGTGCCGGGGCGGTTCGCGCTGGTCCACTCCGTGGACTCCGTGGCGCTGGCCGAGGAGCTCGACCGTCGGGCCGCCCCGCCCACGACCCCGCTGCGGGTGTTGCTCCAGGTGAACGTCGCCCGTGAACCGCAGAAGTCCGGCTGCCCCCCCGAGGCCACGGCGGCGCTCGCGCACCGCGTCGCGGCACTGCCACATCTCCGGCTCGAGGGGCTGATGACGATCGCACCATTCACCGACGACCCCGAGGTGCAGCGCCGCACGTTTCGCGGGCTGCGCGAGCTGCGCGACGCACTGCAGGAGGAGGCCCTATGGCTGCCGACGCTCTCGATGGGAATGTCCGCCGACTACGGCACGGCGGTCGAAGAGGGGGCAACGGTGATTCGCTTGGGTACCGTGTTGTTCGGGCCGAGGGCGGCGGGAGCGGCGACGGCGGCGCAGACGGCGACGGGACGGGAGGAGACATGACCGAACCCGCGTTCCACCTCACCCCGCTCGACGTGCGCAAGCAGGAGTTCCGCAAGAGCCTGCGCGGCTACGACACGCTGGGTGTGGAGGACTTCCGCATGCGCGTGGCCGACGAGCTCGAGCGCATCCTGCGCGAGAAGTCCGTGCTGGAGGAGCGGGTGGCGGCCCTGACGGACCAGCTGCGCAGCTACCGCGAGCGCGAGCGCGCCATGAACGAGGCGCTGGTCGCGGCGCAGCAGCTGCGCGAAGAGACGCGCACCACGGCCGAGCGGGAGGCACAGCGGATTGTGCGGGACGCCGAGGCGGACGCGCGCCGGCTGCTCGACGAAGCGCGCCGCACCCAGGGCGACATCGATCGCCAGAGCGCCGACGCGCACCGCCAGTTCCAAGCGTACGTGGGCGGGTTCCGCGCGTTGCTCGAGCGGCAGCTCGCTGAGCTGCGCGCACTGGACGGCCAGCAGGGCGGATGATCCTGGACGCGGTCCGCGCCGTGCAGGCGCGGACGAAGCTCGTCCCCGACGTGGCGATCATCCTCGGCACCGGGCTCGGGGCGCTCGCGGACGAGATGGCGGTCGAGACCCGCATCCCCTACGGCGACATCCCGGGCTTCCCGCTGTCGACGGTGGAGACCCACGCGGGGCAGCTGCTCCTCGGGACGCTCGCCGGCCGCCGTGTGGCCGCGATGCAGGGACGGTTCCATCGCTACGAGGGCTACACGCTGCAGCAGATCGCGCTCCCGGTCCGCGTGCTGTACCGGCTCGGCGCGCGCACCCTGGTCGTGGCGAACGCGTGCGGGGGGATGCACCCGTTGTGGCGCCCCGGGGACCTGATGCTTATCGCCGACCACATCAACCTGCTCGGCGACAACCCGCTCGTAGGGCCGAATGACGACGCGCTCGGCCCCCGGTTCCCCGACATGTCGGAACCGTACGCCGCATCGCTGCGCGCGCTGGCGCATCAGGTGGCGTTGGCCCAGGGCATCACGCTGCGGGAGGGCGTGTACGTGGCCGTGCCGGGCCCGAACCTCGAGACCCGGGCCGAGTACCGCATGCTGCGGGCCCTGGGGGCGGACGTGGTGGGCATGAGCACCGTGCCGGAAGTGATCGCCGCGGTGCACCTGGGCATGCAGGTGCTGGGCGTCTCGATCATCACGGACCAATGCCTCCCGGACGCGCTCGCGCCCGCCGCCGTGGAGCAGATCATCGCGGTGGCGCGCGGGGCGGAGCCCCAACTCAGCGCCCTGATCACGGGCGTGCTGGAGCGGCTGCCCTGATGGCGTACCCGCTGTTCGACCCCAAGCTCTCGACGGACGCCCTGGAGCGGCAGCTCCTGGCGACCTGGAAACACGAGCGGCTGTTCGAGAAGACGATGGAGGCGATGCGCTACGGTCCGCCCTTCGTGTTCTACGAGGGGCCGCCCACCGCGAACGGCCGCCCGGGCATCCACCATGTCTTCGCCCGCACGATCAAGGATCTGGTGTGCCGCTACCACACGATGCTCGGCCAGAGTGTGACGCGCATCGCCGGCTGGGACACGCACGGGCTCCCCGTCGAGATCGAGGTCGAAAAGACGCTCGGGATTAACGGCAAGAAGCAGATCGAGGCGTACGGCGTCGAGCGCTTCAACCGGCTGTGCCGCGAGAGCGTGTTCACCTACAAGACCGACTGGGAGTCGCTGTCCGAGCGGATCGCGTACTGGCTCGACTACGCCCACCCCTACATCACCTATACCCCCGAGTACATCGAGACGGTGTGGTGGCTGCTCAAGCGGCTGTACGAGAAAGCCCTCCTGTACCCCGGGTACAAGGTGCTGCCGTACTGCCCGCGCTGCGGCACCGCGCTGTCGTCGCACGAGCTCGCGTTGGGCTACGAGGAAACGCAGACCAACTCGGTGTACGTGACGTTCCCGCTGGTGCAGGACGCCACGCGCCAGCTCCTGATCTGGACCACGACGCCCTGGACATTGCTGGCGAACGTCGCGGTGGCGGTCCACCCCGACTTGGAGTACGGCGAGTACGAGGTGAACGGCGTGCGCTACGTAGTCGCCGTGGAGCGCGCCGGCGACGTGCACGTGGGCGGCAAGCCGTTGGACCAGGCGTCGCGCCTCGCCAAGTACCGGGGACGGGACCTGGTGGGCCGGACATACCAGCGGCCGCTCGATGTCGTGGCGCTGCCGCCGGAAGGGCAGCGGGCCCTCGTCGTGGCGGGCGGGTTCGTGTCGGCCGAGGAGGGCACGGGGCTCGTCCACCTGGCCCCCGCGTTTGGCGCCGACGACTACGCGATCGCCCAGCAATACGGCCTCGCGTTCGTGAACCCGGTCGCCTCCGACGGCACGTTTCAGGACACCGGCTGGCCCGACATCAACGGCCGGCTCGTCACCGACAAGGAAACGAACCGGCTGATCATCGAGCGCTTGAAGCACGAGGGGCGCTGGGTCGAGACGCGACCCTACACCCACATGTACCCGTTCTGCTGGCGCTGCGACTCCGCGTTGATCTACTACGCCCGCAGCTCGTGGTTCGTGCGCACGACGGCGGTGAAGGCGCGGATGCTCGAGGTGAACGCCCAAGTGTCCTGGCACCCGCCGGAGGTGGGGACCGGGCGCTTCGGCGAATGGCTCGAGAACAACGTGGACTGGGCGCTGTCGCGCGACCGCTACTGGGGCACGCCGCTCAACGTCTGGGTATGCGAACGCGAGCCGGAGCACCGCGAGGTGATCGGCTCGTACGCCGAGCTGGCCGAGCGCTGGGGCCAGCCGCTCGCCGCCGACTTCGACCCTCACAAGCCGGGGATCGACGCCTACCGCTGGGCGTGCCGCGAGTGCGGCGGGACGATGCGGCGCGTCCCCGAGGTGATCGACGCGTGGTTCGACTCGGGGGCGATGCCGTACGCCCAATGGCACTACCCGTTCGAGCACCAGGCCGACTTCAAGGCGCACTTCCCGGCCGATTTCATCTGCGAAGGCGTGGACCAGACGCGCGGCTGGTTCTACTCCCTGCTGGCGATCGGGGTGACGGCACTCGACGCGGGCGTGTACAAGCACGTCATCGTGAACGAGCTGGTGCTCGACGCCCAGGGCCAGAAAATGTCGAAGAGTCGCGGGAATGTGGTCAACCCGTGGCAGGTGATCGAGGAGGTCGGCGCGGACGCGGTGCGCCTATTCCTGCTGGGCCAGAGCCAGGTGGGCGTGCGCAAACGCTTCGACCGCCTCCAAATCCCCAAGGTGGCCGGCGGGTTCCTGAACACGCTGAAGAACACCTACGAGTTCCTCGCCGGGTACGCGGGCGACTGGACGGCCGCAGCGGGCGCGCCGCCGCTCGGGGAGCGGCCGCCCATCGACCGCTGGGTGCTGGCGCGGCTCGATGAGGTCGTGACGACGGTGCGGGAGCGCTGGAACGACTATGACGTGACCGCCGGCGTCCGGGCGGTGATGGACTTCGTCGTCGATGATCTGTCGAACTGGTACGTGCGCACCACCCGGCCGCGCTTCTGGGCCCCCGACCGCGCCGCCGACCCCGCCAGCCTGGCGACGTTGCATGAGGCGCTGGTGACCACGGCCCGGCTGCTCGCGCCCGCGGCGCCGTTCCTGTCCGACTGGCTGCACCGCGCGCTCACGGGAACCTCCGTGCATCTCGCGTCGTTCCCGGCCGATCAGGGGCGACGGGAGCCCGAGTTGCTCCAGGCGATGGCCGCGGTGCGCACGCTCGTCTCGCTCGCCCGGGCGGCGCGCGAAACCCGGGGCCTGCACGTGCGCCAGCCCGTCGCCAAGCTCCAGGTCGCCGTGCCGGCGAGCGTGAAGGGCCGGGCCTTTGCGGACCTGTTAGATATCTTGGCCGCGGAAGTGAACGCCAAGGGCATCGAGGTGGCCGGGTCGGACCACGACCTGGTGCGCCTCAAAGGGAAACCCGAGTTCCGCAGCCTCGGCCGGCGCTACGGCAAGGCCACGCCCCGCGCAGCGGCCGCCGTGTCCCAGCTCACGGCGGACGAGCTGCAGGCATTGGAACGTGGGGAGCCCGTGCAGGCCGGCGGGTTCGAGTTCGGCGCCGCGGATGTGATCGTGACGCGCGAGGTCGTGAGCGACTGGGCCGTGCAGGCGGACGGCCCGTACGTCGCCGCCGTCGACCCCCGGCTCTCGGCGGACTTGGTGCAAGAGGGCCTGGCGCGCGAGCTCGTGAACCGCGTGCAGCGGCTGCGCAAGGAAGCGGGGTATGAGTACACCACCCGCATCGAGCTCAGCGTGGCCGGCGCTGCCGACGTCGTGGCGGCCGTGTCGGCGTTTCAAGGCTTCGTCGCTGGCGAGACTCTCGCGCGCAAGGTGCTCCTCGGGAGCGTGTTGCCAGAAGCGGATCTGACTCGTGAAGTCGACATCGAGGCGCGCCCAGTGACCATCGCGCTGCGGCGCCATGACGGACGAAAGGGCGGTACCCGATAATGCCGGCGAAACCGAAAGCGAAGCCGACCAAGACCAAGGGTCTCAGCAAGAAGCAGCTGACCCACCTCGAGAAGCGCCTGCTCGAGGAACGCAGCCGCGTGATGAAGGAGCTGGGCTATTACGGCGAGTCCTTCAACTCGAGCCTCCAAGCCTCCGACGGCGACCTCTCGAGCTACTCGTTCCACATGGCGGACCAGGGCACCGACGCCATGGAACGCGAGAAGGCGTTTCTGTTCGCGTCGCAGGAAGGGCGCTACCTCTGGCACGTGAACCAGGCCCTGCTGCGCCTGTACCAGACCCCGGACACCTTCGGCACGTGCGAGCAGTGCGGCGAGGAGATCGGGTTCGAGCGCCTCGACGCGTTGCCCCACGCCCGCCTCTGCATCAAGTGCAAGGCAAAGGAAGAAGATGGCAAACGCCGTTGACCGCCGGTTGTTCTGGGGCACGGCGGCCGCCATCGTGGTGGCCGACGTCGTCACGAAGCTCTTCGCCGAGTCGCTCTTGTCGCGGCACCTGCCCGTGCCCGTGCTCGGGGACTACCTCCAGCTGCGCTTGGTCTATAACCAGTGCGCGGCGTTCGGTCTGTGCCTCGGCGCCTACTCGCGCTGGATTTTCTTCGGGCTGGCGCTCGCCGCGCTCGTCGTGCTGCGGTCCATGGTCCGCTCCGCCCGGCCGGGCGACCGCTTCCGCCTGGTGGCGCTCGCGTTGGTCTGCGCCGGCGCCGTCGGCAATGTGATCGATCGCATCCGCAGCGCCCAAGGTGTCGTGGACTTCGTCGACGTGGGCATCGGCGCGGCCCGGTGGCCCACCTTCAACGTCGCGGACTCCGCGATCACCGTGGGCGCGATCGCGCTCGCGGTCTCCCTCTGGCTCGAGGGTCGGCACCACGGCGGGGAGGAGGCCCGGACGGCCGAGCCCTGATGGCCGCCGTCAGCTTCTGTGTCGCCGTCGGCACGACCGAGCGGCTCGATCGCTTTCTCGCCGACCAGCTCGCGCTGTCCCGCACCGCCGCCGCCCGCCTCATCGCCGACCAGTGCGTCACGAGCGCCGGCCGCCCGCTCCGCGGCTCGGCGGCGCTGGCGCGCGGCACCGTGGTCTCGGTTGAGCTGCGCCCGGAGGCGCCGCCACCCCGGAGCTACGCGCCCGCCCACCGCGAGCTGACGTTCGTGTTCGAGGACGAACACCTCGCCGTGCTCGACAAGCCGGCGGGGCTCGTCGTCCACCCGGGCCCCGGCCACTGGGACGACACGCTCGTGAACGTGCTCGCCGAGCGGGGCACCGCGCTGGCGCCGGGCGATCCGCCCGGTCGGCCCGGCATCGTCCACCGGCTGGACCGCGACACCTCGGGCCTCCTCGTCGTGGCGAAGAGCGAGCTGGCGCACCGCCGGCTGACCCGCTTGATCGAGCAGCGTAAGGTCGTGCGGGTGTACGCCGCGCTCGCCTGGGGGCATCTCGCGAAGAGCCCCGTCGTGATCGAGGCGCCGATCAAGCGCCATCCCACGGACCGCAAGCGCATGACCGTGCTCGCGGGCGGGCGACACGCCGTCACCCACGCCGCAGTGGTCGCCCGCTTCGCCCAGACCGAGCTGTTACGGGTCACCCTCGACACCGGTCGCACCCACCAGATCCGGGTGCATCTCGCCCACGTCGGGCACCCCGTGGTGGGCGACCGCGACTACGCTTTTGGGGGCAGCCGGCGCGTCACCCCGTCCGAGCGCGGGGCGGCGGAGCGGCTCGAGGCCCAGGCGCCGCGCCAGCTGCTGCACGCGGCCCGCCTCGCGTTCCCCCACCCGGCGACGGGCGCGCCGCTCACGCTGCGCTCGGAATGGCCCGCCGATCTGCGGCCGGCGCTGGCCGCAGCGGCCGCTGATCCGAGTTTGCTTGCTCAACGCAACCCCTTGCAGTATCTTGGTTTCTTCGCTTCGGATGAGTGACGCCGGGGTCGTCCGACTGCTCTTATTTCGGGTGGGCAGCCTTGTCTGTGCGGCCGAGGCGGAGCGGGTGCGCGAGATCCTGCCGCGGCTCGCGACCACCCGCATCCCCGGCGCGCCGTCCGTCGTGGCGGGTCTGGGGAACGTGCGGGGCACCCTGGTGACCGTGGTCGAGGGATGGCGGGCGCTGCGCCAGGCCGAACGCGCCCCGGTACCCGCCGAGCCGACTGGCCCGGCCCCGGCCGGCCCCGCGGACAGCGCGGGCGGCACGACCGTGCTGCTCGAGGTGGACGGAGGGACGGGCGGGAAGCGGGTCCTCGGGTTCACGGTCGACGAAGTGGTGGACCTCCTCTCGGTCGGTGGGGAGGCGCTGGAACGCCGCCAGGCGCTGCCCGGCATTGATCCGACGCTCGTGCGGGCCGTCGGGCGCCGTGCCGGACAACTCTTCGTGGTCCTCGATATCGACGCGCTGCTCAGCCCCATCTTGTCTTCCTAGGGAGGATGTGTGAGCCACTCTGTCCTCGTCTGCGACGACGCGATCTTCATGCGGACGATGATCAGCGACATTCTCGCGCAAGCCGGGTTTGAAGTCGTCGGCGAGGCCGAAACGGGCGCGCAAGCGGTCGAGAAGTACCGCCAGCTCAAGCCGGATCTCGTCACGATGGACATCGTCATGCCCGATATGGGCGGGATTGATGCCGTTCGCGAGATCGTCAAGCAGGACCCCGACGCGAAGATCCTGATGTGCAGCGCGATGGGCCAGCAGGCCCTCGTGGTCGAAGCGATCCAGGCGGGCGCCAAGGACTTCGTCGTCAAGCCGTTCCAGCCCTCGCGGGTGCTCGAAGCCGTGCAGCGCGTGCTCGGCTGATCCCATGGATCTGTCGCAGTACGCCGAGCTGTTCCTCGCCGAGAGCCGGGAACACTTGAGCGCCTGCAACCAGCTCCTGCTGGAGTGGGAGCGGACCCCCACCAATCCCGCGCCCGTTGGCGGCCTGTTCCGCGCCGTGCACACCGTCAAAGGCATGGCGGCGACGATGGGCTACGGCCGCGTCACCGACCTCGCCCACCGCATGGAGAACCTGCTCGACCTGTTGCGCCGCGGGGGCCGGCCGGCGACCGACGAGCTGCTGCAGCTCTTGTTCCAAGCCCGGGACGCCCTCGAGCACGCCGTCGAGCTGTCGGTGGTGGGCCGCGAGGAAGAGTTGGACATCGCGGAGGTCGTCGCGGACCTGGACGGGGCGGCAGTGCGGCTCGCCGGCCCGGGCGCGCACCCGGCGCCGAGCCCGACGTCGCCTCCGCCGGTCGAGGCGCCGCGCGCCGCGGGGCGCCTGGTCCAGATTACCCTCCGCCCCGAAGCGCCGCTCAAAGGCGGGCGCGCGCTGCTCGTCCTGAAGCAGGCCGAACGGCTGGGCAGCGTGACGCACGTGACGCCGCCCGTCACGGCGTTCGAAGCCGACGAGTTCGACGGCCGCTTCAGCCTGCGGCTGGCGTCGGCCGCCTCCGGGGCCGAGATCGAGCAGGCGGTACGGCGGGCGGGAGACGTGGAGCACGTGGCGGTCGGCGCCGAGACCGCGCGCGCCCTCGCCGCACCGGGGTCCGCGGTGGCGCCCGGCGTCCCGGGCGCCGCGGGCGCCGGGGGCGCCCCCGCACCGCCCAGCGCGGAAGGCGGGAAGAGCCGCCACATCCGGGTCGACCTGCGGCGCCTGGACGGCTTGATGGACCTGATCGGCGAGCTCGTCACGACGCGGGGGCGGCTGAACCAGCTCGCCGTCGAGCGCCGCGATCCCGCGATCGACGATCTGGCGATCCAGGTGTCGCGCCTGTCAGCCGACCTGCAGGCCGAAATCATCCAGGCTCGGATGACCGCCGTGTGGCAGGTGTTCGACCGCTTCCCCCGCCTGGTGCGCGACCTCGCGCGCGAGCTCGGCAAACACGTGGTGTTCCGCGTGGAAGGGAAAGAGATCGAGCTCGATCGCGCGATCCTGGACGAGCTGGGCGACCCGCTGCTCCACCTGCTGCGCAACGCCGTCGATCACGGCATCGAACCGCCGGCGGAGCGGCAGCGGCGCGGGAAACCGGCCGACGGCGAGATCGTGCTCACCGCCGTGCGCGAGCGGGCGAGCGTGGCGATCAGCGTCGCCGACGACGGTCGTGGGATCGACCGCACGAAGATCCTCGAGCGCGCGCGGCGCGACAACGTGGTGGACGCGCACGCCGAGGTGCTGTCCGACGATCAACTGCTGCGGGTGCTGGCCCGGCCCGGCTTCTCGACCGCCGACGCGGTCACGAGCGTCTCGGGCCGCGGCGTCGGCATCGACGTCGTCATGACGCGGATCCGGGCGCTCGGCGGCACGATCGACGTCCGGTCGGAGCAGGGGAAAGGCACGACGTTCGTGCTCCGGCTCCCCGTCACGCTGGCGATTGTGCGCGCCTTGATCGCCGGCGTCGGCGAGGAGCGCTACGCGCTCCCGCTCACCTACGTCGCGGAGACGGTCGAGTTCGGGGCCCAGACCACGACGACCGTGGAAGGCCGCGAGGCGATCGTGTTGCACGAGCGGGTGGTGCCCCTCGTGCACCTGCGCCGGCTGCTCGGCGTGGCGGGCGATGCGCCGCCCCGCGCCCCCGTCATCGTGTTGGAGATGGGGGAGCGCCGCACGGGCATCGTGGTGGACGGGATGCTCGGGCAACACGAGATCGTCGTGAAGGGCTTCGATGCGCCCCACGGCACGCTCCCGGTGTTCAGCGGGGCGACCATCATGGGCGACGGTATCCCGGCGTTGATCCTCGACGCCGGCGGGCTGGTGTAAGGGAGGCGG
>DATBBW010000075.1:0-4375 GCA_036270795.1 Gemmatimonadales bacterium
ACCCCGCGACACCGCGGCGCGCGCCCTCGTCGCCGACCTCTCGGTGCTATGGACCGCGGGGTACGCCTTCACCTGTGCAGCGTTCGCAGCGCGCCGTCATCCCGACCCCTACCAGCGCACCGCTTGGGGGTGGCTCGGCGCGGGCGCGGCGCTGTTCTTCGTTGGTCAGCTGGTCTGGACCTATTACGCCTTGGTGCGCCGGGTCGAGCCGCCGTACCCCTCGTTTGCGGACGTGGGCTACCTGGGGCTGTACGCCTGTTTCCTCGTCGCGTTCGTGGAACTGGTCCGCACGCAGCCGCGGCGCCCACAAGATCCCGAGCTGGTGCTCGACACGGTGCTTGTGACCCTGACCGCGGGGGTGTTGGCCTACGAGTTCCTGCTCAAGCGCCTGTTCGAGGCGGCAGGTGCCGTGCTGCCGCTCTTGACGAGCGTCGCCTGGTCGGTCGCGGGGATCGCGGTGCTCTGGCTGATGCTCGTGGAGCTACTGCACTACACCCGGGTCCCGGTAGCGACCGCTGGCCTCGTGATTCCGGGCCTCGGGGTCCTGTGCCTGACGAACGTCGCGTATGCGGCCGTGTCGCTGCGCGGCGGGGTGCGCTCGGGGGGCGTGCTCGCCTTCGGGTGGGATGCCGGGTTCGTGTTGCTCGCGATCGCGGCGGTCGTGGCGCCGACGCAGAGCCGGTTGGAGGGCACGCGGGTGCCGGCGATTTCGGGTGACACCGCGCGGCTCATCGCCGTCGTCATGGGCCTCGCCGGGATCGCGGCGATCGCGATCGCCCAAGCGCTGTCGCCCGCGCCTGACGCCGCGGCGGCGTTGCTCGTGGCGGGCGGCGTCGCCGTCGTGGGCGCGCGCTTCATCCACGGCCTGCGGGCCGACCGGCGCTACACCGGGTTGCTCGAGAACGAAGTCGCGAGCCAGACGCGCTCGCTCATGGATTCGCTCGCCGCCACGGCGGCGGCGGAGCGCAGTCTGCGGCTCGTGATGGATGCGGTCCCGGACGCTATCCTGGTCGTGGACCGGGAGGGCCGCGTGCTCGACGCCAACGCGCCCGCGGACCGCATGGTGGGGGGGGTAGGTGGCGTGGCGGGCCGTTTAGTGTTCGACTTTTTCGATCCCGCCGCCGCGCCGCTCGTAGGCGAGCGGATGGCAGCCGCGTTTCGGGGGGAGATCCAGCGGTTCGAGGCCCCGGTCGTGCGCGCCGACGGCGCGCGGGGCGTCAGCGCGGTGCTGTACGCCCCCGTCCGCGAGCGCGGCGCGATCGCGCGCCTCATGGTGCTGGCGCGCGACGTCACCGACCAAAAGCACACCGAGGCCCAGCTGCAGCAGGCGGAGAAGCTCGGGGCGATGGGGCAGCTCGTCAGCGGGGTGGCGCATGAAATCAACAACCCCGCGGCCATCATCTCCGGCTTTGCGCAGACGCTGCTGCTCGAGGAGCTGAAGCCCGAGCACCGCGAGACGCTGCAGATGATGTACGATGAGGCCACCCGGATCGGTCGCATCACGGCGAACCTCTTGGCCTTCGCCCGCGCCGGGGGGAAGCACCAGCGGACGCTCGTCGACCTGAACGACATCGTGCGCCGCACCTTTGCCCTGCGCTCCTACCACCTCTCGACCCTCAACATCACGGTGGCGCTGCAGCTCGATCCGGGGGACCCCAAGATTTGGGCCGACGCCTCGGAGCTCCAGCAGCTCGTTCTAAACCTCCTGATCAACGCGGAACAGGCCCTCGTGACGGTCGAGTCCCCCCGCACCATCACCGTACGCACGCACGCCACCGAGGACGAGACGGTGTTTGAGCTGGGCGACTCGGGCCCCGGCGTTCCCCCGGAGATCCAGGGCCGGATCTTCGATCCCTTCTTCACGACCAAACCGGAGGGGGTGGGCACCGGCCTCGGCCTGTCGATCTGCTACGGGATCGCGCAGCAGCATGGGGGGCGGATCTGGATCGAGTCGGAGCCCGGACACGGGGCCCGTTTCCTCGTGGCCATCCCGCGCGAGCAGCGCACCGACATGCGCCCGGAGGGCGCGCCGCTGCCGCCCGCCGGGGTCGCGACGGGCGGCCTCACGGTGCTCGTCGTGGACGACGAAGCGGCGCTGCGCAACGCGCTCCTGCGCTTCCTCGAGCGCCACGGGATCCAGGGGCGGGGCGCCGCGGAGGGCGGCGAGGCGCTCGCATTGCTCGCGCGGGAGCATTTCGACGTCATCATCTCGGACGTCCGGATGCCCGGGATGAGCGGGCGCGAGTTCCTGGAGCGCCTCCGGCACGAGCGGCCCGAGCTCGCGACGCGGCTCGTGTTCTCCACGGGCGACACGTTTGCGGCGGACACGGCCGCGTTGCTCCGGGAGTCGGGCGTGCCGACCCTCACCAAGCCATTCGACTTCAAGACGCTGGAGCGCGTGATTCGCGACGTCGCCGCCCGCGCCGAAGGCGCGCGGCCGCGGGCGTCGGCGTAGGGCGAAGCCCGAGACCCGACCGGGCGACCCCCGCCGCGTCGGGATGCAGCCTGCGGCGCAGGGGCTGCACCGACGGGCGATTGGCGTCGCTGGTGAGCCTCCCCCCGCCCCGCCCAGAGCGACCGTCTAGTTCAGCCCCAACCGCTGGCGCAGCGGGACCGGCATGATGGGCACGGCGTACTTGAGCGGGACGGTCAGGGCGAACCCGGGCGATTGGGCTAGACCGGCGTGGTGGATCGAGATGACCTCGCCGTTGGCATTGAAGAGCGGGCTGCCGGAGGAGCCCCCGATCGTGATCCCGTCGAACTGGATCATGTCGTCGCTGGTGCGAGAGATGATGCCGGCGGTCATCGACGTGCGCACCACAGCGGACCGGAGGCGGGCGAAGCCTGAGCCTGCCGGGTAGCCGATCAGGGCCGCCGGCTCGCCCTGGCGGGCCTTCGTGCCGTTCCAATCGATCGCCGTCATGTGCGGTCCCACGTAGCCGCGCACCTTGATGATGGCGACGTCGCGCTCCTGCGATGTGGCGATCACGTCGGCGTAGCGGGCCTGCGACTGGTCCGCCATGATCACCCAGATCGTGTCGGCGCGCGGGTGCTGCGAGTCCGCGACCACGTGCCAGTTGGTGAGCATGTAGCCGTCCGGCGTGACCGCGAAGCCCGTGCCGTTGTAGTAATCGCGGCCGAAGCTCGCGGTGATCAAGCCGACGGCGCCCTGGTTCTGCTGCGCGATGGTGGCGAAGTCGGTGCCGCGCACGGCGCGCATCTTCGCCTCGAGGGTCGAGGTCTCGCGTTCCGCCACGCTCACCGCGCCACGCAGGCTGTCGAGCGCGGCTTGGGAGGGGGCGCGCCGTTCGGCAGCGGCCAGCTCATCGCGCAGCCGTTGCACCTCGGCCTGCGCCGCGACGCGCCGTGCCTCCCCGGCGGCGAGCTGCCCCGTGACGGCGGCCTGCGCGCGGTCGAGCGCCGTGCGCAGCTCGGTGGTGCGGGCTTCAGCCCGTCCCAACTGGGTTCGGAGGCTATCGACTTGGGCAGCGGGGGCCGCCGCGGCGCGGGCCGCGGCGAGCTCCTGATGCAACCGCTCGGCCTCGGCTCGGGCCGAGTCCTCTGCCGTGCGTTGCTCCTGCTCGCTCTGCTGCGCCTCCGTGGAAAGCAACCAGTACACGCCGTAGACGGCCCCACCGAGGAGCAGCGTCACGAGCAGCGCTGCCAGCGAGAACCAGCGCAGTTTGCGGCCGGCATCCTTTCCCACCTCGGCCGCGACCGCCTTGAGGAAGGCCGTCGAACCGCGCTTGCCCTGGCGTCGCTCCTCCTTCGCCTGCGCGATGGCGTGGCTGATCAACCCCCGCACCGTATCCGGGCCGGGCGTCACCGGCCGGCGCGCGACGGGTAGGTGCGGGGCCGTCCCGAGCCCCTCCACGATCAAGACTGGCCCGCCGCGTCCCAGGGTGACCTGGTCGCCGAGCCGGACCGGCAAGGCGTGAGTGACCCGGGTGCCGTTCACGTAGGTGCCGTTCGTGGACCCTGCGTCCGATACCACCAGCGCCCCCGACGGACCCACCGTCAACTCGGCATGCACGCGGGACACGCTGTCGCAGTCATCGGGCAGGCGCACCTCGCATTCGCGCCCCCGGCCCAGCCGGATGCGCACGCCGTGCGCCTCGTAGTGGCGGCCGGTGGCAGCCTCGAGCAGGGTGACGCCGTAGGCGCGGGCGTCAGCCACGGGGGGCCGTTCCGGGCCCGGCTCGGGAAGTCCCGGGTGCTCGGGGAGCGTGGGCGCGAGCCCTTCCCGCACTGCTACCACCGAGAACCGGGGGCCCGTTTCGCCCAGCGTAATGAGATCGCCGGCGTGCAGCACGGCATGCGCGAGGAGCCGGCGCCCATTCAGGAACGTGCCGTTGCGTCTGGCGAGATCCGCGAG
>DATBBW010000076.1:0-9179 GCA_036270795.1 Gemmatimonadales bacterium
GGCTACCTACGACATCTCGGGCTTCCCGCCCAGTGCCCGCGTCATCCTCCGAGCCCTGCAAACCTACGGGATGTTCGTGGCCGACAACGGAAGCGACTGGTTCATCTCGGGCGCGCCCGACGCGCGCTGGAACGACGCCGAGTTGAACACGCTCAAGACCGTGCCGGGCAGCGCGTTCGAAGTCGTGGCGATGGGGACGATTGTGACCCAATAAGGATCGTCCAGCCTCTCCTGTTCGGGTCCGTCACGTGACGCGATGACCTCACGTTGGAACCAGGAAAGCGCGTGATGGCATATACGGACGCTCCGAAGAATGCCGCGGCAACCAGGCCCTTAGCGAAAGTGAGAACACTCGAACCTCAAGTGATACTTTAGGTGTAGTGGAGCAAGGCCTCCACGCGCTCCCCCGCCAAGCGCGCGCGGCCCTTTAGGAAATCGAGCTCGATCAGGAACGTGAACCCCACGACGCGGGCCTTATGGCTACGCACCAGCTTCGCCGCCGCCTCGGCCGTGCCCCCCGTCGCGAGCACATCGTCCACGATCAACACGACGTCATCCGCGCCCACGGCGTCGCTGTGCATCTCCAGCGCGTCGGTGCCGTACTCGAGCGCGTACTCCACGCGCCCGCGGGCCGCGGGGAGCTTCCCCGGCTTGCGGATGGGCACGAGGCCCGCCACGAGCGCGAGGGCGACCGGGGCGCCCAACAGAAAGCCACGCGACTCGATCGAGACGACGCGCGTGACGCCCGCCTTTCGGAACGGCGCCGCCATCAGCTCCACGCTGCGGCCGAATGCCTTGGCGTCGAGCAAGAGCGGCGTAATGTCCTTGAACCGGATCCCCGCTTTGGGGAAATCCGGCACCTCGCGGATGCGGCGGGAGATGTCCTGGACGGTTATAGACGCGCTCACAAGTCGTCCCCGTAATCAGTTGATTTCGAACCGCTTTGGTAACGCGATATCATGTGGAACCTCGAACCTTTCCACACGTTCGACACGCGCCATCGGCGGCCCGTGGGCGAGCGCGCGTTCGAGCTCGGCGAGCGCGTCAGACGGCCCCTCGGCCACCACCTCGACCGAGCCCTCGGGCAGGTTCTCGGCCGTACCCCGCAGTGCGAGGCGCTCCGCCTGCTGCCACACGAACCAGCGGAACCCCACCCCCTGCACCCGGCCGTGCACCACGAAGCGCGCCCGCGGCACGCCGGCGCCTAGGGCTCGGGGCGCCGCGCCACCCGACGCCGTTGCCACCACAGGTACAGAGCGGCGATGAGCGCGAGCGCCGGCAGGAGGATGAGCACCGCCCGCCCCGTGTAGGTTCTCGCTTCCTGGTCGAGCACGCTCGCGATCACCTCCTGCTTCTTGCCGATGATCCAGCCGATCCAGGCGAGGATGGTGCACCACAGGAACGCCCCGAGGGCCGTGAACGTGACGAACCGGGCGGGCTGCATCCGCGCGAGCCCGGCGGGAAGCGAGATCAAGTGCCGCACCACGGGCAGTAGGCGTGCCAGGAACGTGCTGATCTCGCCGTGGCGGGCGAAATAGCGCTCCGAGCGCTCCAGGGCGGACGCGGACACCAAGACGTAGCGGCTCACCCACGCGAGGAACCGTCGTCCCAGCCACCGGGCGAGGCCGTAGTTGGCAAGCGCGCCGAGCACGCTCCCCACGACACCGCACCCGACGGCCACGGCGAAGCTCATTTCCCCCTTCGCCGCGAGATACCCGGCGGGCGGCATTACGAGCTCGCTTGGGAGCGGCAGGACCGAGGATTCGATCGCCATGAGCACGACGATCCCGGGGTAGCCCAGGTCACGGAACCGCGCGAGGAGCCACTGTATCGCGTGTTCAAGCATCGAAGCCGTGCTCGCCCACGAGCGGGACGAAGTGCGCGCCGCCGAGCGGCGTGGCGCGGAGCCCCTCCCCCGCCCCCGCCCCGAGCTCGGTCCCGGGTCCCACGCGCTCGACCAGGGTGAGGGTCTGACGCCCCCGCTCCGCCCCGAGGGGGATCAGGAGCCGGCCCCCGATCTTGAGCTGCGCGGCGAGCGGTGGCGGCACCTCGGGGCCCCCCGCGGCGACGAGGATGGCGTCGTAGGGAGCGTAGGCGCTCCAGCCGAGCGTCCCGTCGCCCAAGAGGACCGACGCGTTCGTCACGCCGGCGAGCCGCAGCGCCTGCTGCGCCGCAAGCGCCAGCGTTTCCACGCGCTCGACCGAGAACACCTGTCCCGCGAGCGCGCCGAGCAGCGCCGTCTGGTATCCCGAGCCGGTGCCGATCTCGAGCACGCGCTCGGTCCCCTTGAGCCGCAGCGCCTCGAGGTAGCGGGCCTGGGTGAAAGGCTGCGAGATCGTCTGGCCATTGCCGATCGGCAGCGCCGTGTCTTCGTACGCGCGGTGCCGCACGGCCTCCGGGACGAAGAGGTGGCGCGGCGTCTCGGCGAACGCCTTCAGGACCGCCAGGTCCTTGATGCCCTGCGCCCGGAGCGCCTCAACCAGGCGGGCGCGGTAGCCCGCGTAGGTGTCCTGGGTCCCGCTCAGTCGCCCGGGAACCACTTTCGCACCACTTCGATGAGATCGTAATTGGTCAAGTCCATGTGGAGCGGGGTCACCGAGATGTAGCCCTCGCGAGTGGCGCGGAAGTCGGAGTCGGCGTCCCCGGTCCACGTGATCCGCCCGCCGCCGATCCAGTAGATCTCCTTGCCCCACGGGTCTTTCATGAGCGCGATCTCCTCGCTGAAGATCCGACTCCCCAGGTGGGTCACCTTGACGCCCTTCACCTCGGCGCCGGGAATCGCCGGCAGATTGATGTTCAGGAGCGTTCCCTTGGGGAAGTCCTGGACGGCGACGATGCGCGCCAGGAGGGCGCGCAGCCCCTCGCGATGCGTCTCAAGGATGTCCACGTCCGACCCCGCGAACGAGACGGCGATGCTCGGGATGTCGGCCACGAGGCCCTCCATCGCCGCTGCGACGGTGCCGGAGTAGAACACATCTTCGCCCATGTTCTCGCCATGGTTGATGCCCGAGATCACGAAATCGGGCTTCTCGGGCATCAGCATGCCGATCGCGAGCAGCACGCAGTCGGTGGGCGTGCCGTCCACCTGGAAAGCGCCGTCCGCGCGCCGGGTGGCGTGCAACGGGCGATGGAGCGTGAGCGAATGCGAGGTACCGCTCTGCTCGCGGTCGGGTGCGACGACGGTCACTTGGCCGAGCGAGGCACACACCTCGCCTAACAGCGCCAGGCCGCGCGCCAGGATGCCGTCGTCGTTCGAAATCAGGATCCTCATCGTGCTCCGAAGATGATGGCTCGGGCGTAGCGGGTGAAGACCTGGGCCAGCCGCCAGGTGTCGCCCCAGAGCCGGAAGTGGCTCGGGGCGCCCGCGTACACCGTCGGCACGGGGACGGAGCGCACCACCAGGCCGCGCGTCAGGGCATCGAGCAGAAACGCCGTCTCGAAGTCGTAGCGTCGCTCGACGGGCTGCACCGCGGCGGCCGCCCGCCGCGTCATCGCCCGGAACCCGGTCTGGGCGTCCGGAACGACCGTGCCGCCGATGCGGGAGGCGAGCGCCGCCGACAGCCAATTCGTGGCGCGCCGACCGAACGGCATGGAGCCGGCGCGCGCCCGGGCGCCGAGCACCAGGTCCGCCTGCCCCGCCGCCAGGGGGGCCGTGAGCCGGGCGATGTCCTCCGGCGCGTGCTGGCCGTCCGCGTCGAGCGTCACGATCACCTGGGCGCCGTCCGCGAGCGCCGCCCCGATGCCCGTGGCGAGCGCCGCGCCCTTGCCGCGGTTCACGGGGTGCGCGAGGACGCGGGCCCCCGCCTCCCGGCCGCGCTCGCCGGTGCCGTCGGTTGAGCCGTCGTCCACCACGTACACCGTCGCCCGCGGCACGGCGCGCGTCGTGCGCCGGACGAGATCGGCCAGCGTGGCGGCGGCTTGGTAAGCGGGGATGACGACCGCGACCGCCGGGTCAGCGTGCCCCGGCATTGGGGGGGGCGTTCCCCTCGAGGACCGTGAGGATCGACTTGAGCTCGGCACGCAGGTCTTTGACCGTCTGGGTCGCGAGGGCGCGCCGCGCCTCGGGCTTGAGCTCGCCGCTCCGCCGGTACTGCTCGATCTTCTGGCGCGCCCCCTCGATCGTGTACTTCTCGGTGTAGAGGAGGTGCTTGACGAGCATGATCAGCTCGATCTCGCGCCGCTGGTACACACGGTTCCCCGAGCGGTTCTTGGCGGGATTCAAGAACCGGAACTGGCTTTCCCAGTAGCGCAGCACGTGCGGCTTCAGGTCGGTGAGCTGGCACACCTCGCCGATCGAGAAGAACTCCTGCACGGGATAGGCGTGCGGGGCGCTCATCGCCAGTGCTCCCGCTTCAGCTCGCGCTCCATCAGCTCCGACAGCGCGACGCGAGGCGGCTTGCCGTGGAACAGCACGTCACTCACGGCGCGCGCGATCGGCAACTCGACGTCGTGACGCTCGCCCAAGGCCACGGCGGCCCGTGCCGTGCCGACGCCTTCGGCCACCGTGGCCCGCTCGGCGAGGGCATCCTCCAGCCGCTTGCCGTGCCCCAGCTCGACCCCGAGCTGGTGGTTGCGCGATAGCGGCCCGGTGGCCGTCAAGACCAGGTCGCCGAGGCCGGCGAGTCCGGCGAGGGTCGCGGGGTCGGCCCCGAGCGCGCCACCGAGTCGGGCGATTTCGGCGAGCCCGCGGGTGATGAGCGCCGCCCGGGTGTTGTATCCCATCCCGAGCCCCTCGAGGATCCCGGCCGCCAGGGCGATCACGTTCTTGAGCGCCCCCCCGAGCTCGACGCCCACCACGTCGGTCGCCGAGTAGACGCGGAAGTAGTTGGTGGAGAACACCTGTTGCACGCGCTGCGCCACGGCGTGCTCCTGGGCCGCGGCCACCACCGCCGTCGGGTGCCGTTCGTACACTTCGCGCGCGAACGAGGGGCCCGACAAGACGGCAATCTTGGGCCCGCGCGGCAACACCTCGGCCAGCACGCAGGACAGCGTGCTGAGCCGGTCCGGCTCGAGCCCCTTCGACACACTCACCACGAGGGCGCCGCGCCCCAGCGCCGGCGCCGCCTGCGTCATCACGGCGCGCACCGCGTGCGACGGCGCGGCCGACACCACGACGTCGGCCCCCTCGACCGTCTCCGTCACCTCGCCCGTCGCCCGGAGCGCGGGGGCGAGCGCGGCGCCCGGCAGGAACAGGCTGTTCACGTGGTCCCGATTGACGCCCGCCACGACCTCCGGCTCGCGCGCCCACAACGTGACGGCCGCGAACTCGCCCTTGCGCGCGAGCAGGTCCGCCAGGGTCGTGCCCCAGGCGCCGCCTCCCACCACCGCGACCCGGGTCACGGGACGAGCCCTTTGCGGGTGCGGAAGCGATGCTCGGTCCCGGCGCGCAACCGCGCGATATTCGCCCGGTGCGAGTACACAAGCAGCAGCCCGAGCACGACACCCGCCGTGAGCGTGTAGGACTCCCCCGGCTGGGTGAGCCACAGCCACAGGGGGAACAAGAGCGCGACCGTGATCGAGGCGACCGACACGTAGCCCGAGAGCCACAGCGTGACGCCCCAGATGGCAATCGAGATCACGACCGCCTGGGGGGCGAGGGCGAGGAACACGCCGCCCGCCGTGGCCACGCCCTTGCCGCCCCGAAACCGGACGTAGGGCGACGCCATGTGGCCCAGCACCGCGGCGATCCCGAGTGCCACCGGGAACCACTCCGGCCCGTTGGCCCAGGGGCCCAGGACCGCCACCGGGAAAGCGCCCTTCGCCACGTCGATCACGGCGACGGGGAGCGCGTAGCGCCATCCGAGCACCCGAAACACATTCGTCGCCCCGAGATTGCGCGACCCATGCTCGCGCAGGTCGATCCGGCGCCCCAGCTTGCCGGCGACGTAGCTCGTGGGCGTGGCCCCGATCAGGTACGCCAAGAGAATCAGGAGGACGAGGCCGGCCGGGTTCACCGGCGGGCCGTCTCGCGCCTGCGGCGGAACTTGAGGTTCACGGGCGAGCCGGTGAACTGCCAGGCGTCGCGAAAGCCATTCAACAGGTAGCGCGAGTACGACTCGGGAATCGCGTCCGGTCGATTGCTCACGATGGCGAAGCGAGGCGGCGCGGTGCCGATCTGTGAGGCATATAGGAGTCGCACCGACTCCCCCACGGGCTGGGGCGGTTGCTGCCGGTCGACTAGGGCCTCGAGCACGCGGTTCACTTCCGCGGTGGGGACCCGCTTCTCGCGCTCTTCGGCGACCTCGAGGATCACGTCGACGAGCTGCGTCACCCGCTGGCCCGTCTTGGCGGACAGGTAGAGAAACGGTACGCACTCCAGGAACGGCGCGCGCCCTTTGATCTCCCGCTCGCCCCGGACCGCGGTGTTCGTGTCTTTCTCCTCGACCAGATCCCACTTGTTCACGGCGATGACGAGCGCCGCCCCGTGCTCCCACGCCTCGTTCGCGATCTTCAGGTCCTGGACGTGCATCCCGACGGTGGCGTCCACGACGAGCACGCACACTTGGGCGCGCTCGATGGCCCGCGAGGTGCGCAGCGTGGAGTAGAATTCGATGTCGTCCTCGACCTTGGTCCGTTTGCGCAGTCCCGCGGTGTCGATGAACACCAGCGTGCGGCCCTCGTAGTCGAGCGGCGTGTCGATCGCGTCCCGGGTCGTGCCCGGTTCGGCTGCCACGACCAGCCGTTCCTCGCCGAGCAAGCGGTTGACGAGGCTCGACTTCCCCACGTTGGGGCGGCCGACGACGGCGACGTGCACCGCGGCCTCCTCGCTCGTCTCGGGCGCCTGTGGCAGCAGGGCCACCACCCGGTCCAGGAGGTCGCCGGAGCTCTTTCCCACGGCGGCGGAGACGGGGAACGGGTCGCCGAGACCGAGCTCGTAGAAGGCGAGCTGTCGCGTCTCGTCGGGCAGCCGGTCGGCCTTGTTCGCGACCAGGATCAGTGGGCGGCGCGCCTTGCGCAGGTATTGGGCGATTTCCAGGTCAGCGGGGTGCACTCCTGCTTCCACGTCCACGACGAACAACACCACGTCGCTCTCGGCCACGGCGAGCTCGACCTGGGTGCGGACCGCCCGGCCCAGCGGGTCGGCGGCCGTGGGGTCCAGGCCGCCCGTGTCGACCAGCCAGAAGCGCCGGCCGTTCCAGTCCGCAGCCGAGAAGTGCCGGTCCCGGGTCACCCCCGGGCGGTCGTCCACGATCGCCTCGCGGCGGCCGATGAGGCGGTTGAAGAGGGTCGACTTGCCGACGTTGGGCCGTCCGATGATGGCGACGGTCGGGGCGGCGGCACTGGGGGCGGCGGGAGCGGGCCTCATGCGGGGGCCCCCTCCCCCTGCTCTACCAGGGCATCCGCGAAGTCGTAGGACAGGCGGAGCGGCATCGGCACCCGCCGGGCGAGGGCGTCGGCGGCGTGGTCGTCGATGAACACTAAGTCGTCGTTCACCGCCTCGGCGGGCAAGAGCGCGAGATCGAGATCGCGCCGCTCCACGAGTGCCGCCTCGATCGCCGCCCCGGGCAAGAGCCCCGCGGTCGTGACCGACGGCCCGAACAGCGTATTGGCGACGACGATCAGTTCAAAGTGGGCGCCCGTGGTGGTGGTGAGCGCGTCCAGCACCTGGGGCAGGAGCCGGCCCATCGCCGTCCCCGTCACGACGCCGATCCGCTGCCCCGCGAGCGCGGGCAGCTCAGCGCGCGCCGCGGCGATGCGCGTCTCGAGGAAGCGCACCGCGCCCACGCCGTTCTCCCGTTGCTCGAAGTCGCCGTACCACTCGGCGGGCGGGAGCGGCTGTCCCGCCTGGAGGTACAGGTCGTCCGCGCCGTAGCACCACGGCGTGGCGCGCTCGGCGAGCGCCCGCGTCGCGGCGTGCTGCACGGTGGCGAGCGCCGCCTGGCATTCTGGTCGCGTCGGCTCGCGCACGAGCGCGTGCTTCGAGAACTCGGTCAGGGCCACGGGCACGACGGCGACCGACAGCACGGGGGCGCCGAGGCCGTACAGGTCGTCCAGGGTCCGGACGAGCTGTGCCCCGTCGTTCACGCCTGGGAATAGCACCACCTGCGTGTGGAACGCGATCCCCTGCTCCCCGAGCGTCCGGAGTTGCGGCACGATGTCCGGCGCCTCGGGATTCCGCAGGACGAAGCGGCGGATCGTCGGGTCGGTGGCGTGCACCGACACGTAGAGGGGCGACAGGCGGTACTCGACGATCCGCTCCACGTCCCACGGCTTCAGGTTCGTGAGCGTGGCAAAGTTCCCGTAGCGGAAGGACAACCGGTAATCGTCGTCGCGGATGTAGAGCGGCGCCCGCAGCCCCGTGGGGTTCCCATCCACGAAGCAGAAGTCACAGTGATTGGCGCAGCGGCGAATGCGCGGGGGCTCAAGCGTCACACCGAGCGGCAGCCCTTCCGGACGCTCGATGTCATACTCCAGCTCCTCGCCCGTCGGCAGCCGCGCCGCGAGCAGGAAGCGCTCCTCCGCGGTGAGGAATTCCCAGTCGAGGAAGTCCCGCAGCGCCCGGCCGTTTACGGCCTGGAGCTCCGTCCCAGGGACGAGCCCTAGTTCGGCACCAAGGGAGTCGGGCGCCACCGATTGGACGCGAATCACGGCCGCTTGCCGGACCTTCAAGGAGTTTGTGAAGCCTGGAGTCGCAACCTCAACGGCTGACGCGACTTCCGCCAGCCTACAAATATGGCTTATGAGGCGCGGTAGCGCCAGCCAGCGATGCCCTTCCCACTCGCCTTGAGGGTGATCTCGTGCGTCGCCCCTGGGGGCAGGCTAGGCACGTCGTAGGGGAGCGTGGCGATCACCTGGCCGTGCTCGTCCAGGAACTCGAACGTGAGATGAAGCGGCTTGGAGGGGGCGGATTTGTGGTTCGTGGCGAGGGCTGTGAAATCGGCGTCTCCCGCGCCCTTGACGAAGGCGGACACGACGACTTCCACCGCCAGCCCCGTGTCGGCGCGGGCCAAGTACGCGAGCGTCGAATCGCGCCGGCCGCGCAGGTCCCAGCCGGTCGCGACCAAGCGGAGCGTGGCCCGGTTCAGCGGATCAAGCGCCAAGAGCTGCTGCGCGACGGGCAGCACGTGGGTGGAGTCGTGCAACTGATAGTAGGCGACCCCGAGGGCGTACAGCGCCCCGCGGTTGTACGGATCGTGCTCGAGCGCCAGGGCGAGTGCACGACCGCCCGCCCGATAGAG
>DATBBW010000077.1:0-4744 GCA_036270795.1 Gemmatimonadales bacterium
CGCCCGAGCTCGCCGCTCGAGTTGGCGAGGCCCGTCGCAAAGCGCGCGGTCTTGGAGTTGAGGAGGATTCGCGTCGACTCGAGCGTGGACGCGCACAGGAAGATGATCCGGGCCCGGAACTCGATGGCCTCGCGGGTCTGAGCGTCGATCACGCGCACGCCCACCGCCCGATCCGTGCCTTCATCATACATGACGCTGTGGACCACGCTGTAGGGCCGCAGCGTAAGCCGACCGGTTGCTTGGGCCAAGGGGAGCGTGACGCCGATCGAGTTGAAGTAGGAGCGGGTGATGCAACCCCGCTCGCACGGGCCGCAGTAGTGGCAGGCGGCGCGGCCGCCGTGCGGCACGGTGAGGATGGCGCAGCGGCCGATCGTCAACACCCGCTCGGGGCCGAAGTGCTTCGCCACCCCCTCCTGCACGACCCGCTCCGCGCAGTTTAGCGCCATGGGCGGCAGGAACTTGCCATCGGGGAGCTGGGGCAGCCCGAGCGACTCCCCACTGACCCCGATGGTCTCCTCCACGTGCGTGTACCACGGCGCGATGTCGGCGTAGCGGATCGGCCAGTCGACTCCGAAGCCGTCCTTCGCATTGGCCCCGAAGTCGAGGTCGCTCCAGCGATACACCTGCCGGCCCCACATGATGGAGCGGCCCCCCACTTGCCGGCCCCGGATCCAGTGGAACGGCTTGTCGGGGTCGGTGACGTAGGGATGCTCACTGTCCTTGACGAAGAACTTGCTGCTCCACTCGTCGCACGCGTAGCAGTGCTGCTGGATCGGATGGTCGCGTTCGAGCGCCTTGCGGTCACCCTTCCCGCGGAACCGTACCTCCCACGGCGGGACGTGCTCGACATAATCCCGAGCCGGGTCGATCGGCCGACCGGCCTCGAGCACCAGGGTCGCGAGGCCGCGCTCGCACAGCTCCTTAGCGGCCCAGCCCCCCGAGATGCCCGAGCCTACCACGATGGCGTCGAAGGTCGGCGGGGTCATGAGAGCTCCACGCACGCGTCGTAGGAGCCGGGGATGGTTTGGTAGTGCGTCTCGGCCGCCCCGATCTCCGACGTGTAGTAGCCGTACAGGGTGAGCGACTTGAACTGGTGGAAGAAGTGCCGCTCCGGCCTGGCATTGTCGCGCCGCAGGGCCGCGACTTCGGCGTCGAGGCCGGTGAGAAGCGCGGTCCGCTGGGCCCCGGTCGCGCCGAGGAAATCCGTGCCGAAGAGGTCGTGGCACTTCGTGTCCACGTCGGCGAGCCCGGTGAGAAACCGGGCGCGCTCCTCCTCCGAGAACCACTCGCCGAGCAGTAAGTCGATGAACTCGTGGACCCGCGCCGCCCGTGCTCCGGGTGTGTCGGTCTCGGGGATGATCATCTCCGCGAGGGTCGCGACCGTCTCGCTCTGGTGGGGGTCGAGCACCCCGAGCCCACGGCCGCGCACGCGGCGATGGGTCGCGCGGCCGACCGCCTCGAGTTGTTCGACCGGCAGCCCGGCGAGGAGCGGCACCGCGAGCGCGCTCCCGAGCACGCGTATCAGCTCACGTCGATCCATGGCTTGCCTCCCGCGCCAACTTGCCACGGCCCTCGAAGCGGCGCTAGGGCACGGGCGCCGGGGTCCGCGGGGCCCGCGCCGGCGGCCGGCGGGCGTTGACAGCGCCCCGCGGGGGTGTATGTTTATACATTCTACTGCATAAACTGCAAGGAGCGCCTTATGGGGCCGTTGGTCGTCCTGGCGTATTCCGGTGGACTCGACACCTCGGCGATCGTGCCGTGGCTCCGTGAGCAGTACGGGGCCCGCGTGGTGTGTTTCGCGGCGGACGTGGGGCAGGGGACGGGGGAGCTGGGGGGCTTGGTCGAGAAGGCCAAGCGCTCCGGCGCCGTCGATTGCGTCGTCGAGGATCTGCGCGAGGAGTTCGTGCGCGACTTCGTGTTCCCCACGCTGCGCGCCGGCGCCGTGTACGCCCGCACCTATCTCCTCGGCACGGGGATGGCGCGGCCCGTGATGGCCGCCCATCAGGTGGCCCTGGCGCAGCGCCTCGGTGCGACGGCCCTGGCCCACGGCTGCACCGGCAAGGGCAACGACCAGGTGCGCTTCGAGCTCACCTACGCCGCGCTCGCGCCCGAGCTCCAGGTGATCGCCCCGTGGCGCGAGTGGGAGTTCACCGGGCGCGAGGACCTGCTCGCCTACGTGAAGGCCAAGGGCATCCCGGTCCAGGCGACCCTCGAGAAGCCGTACTCGACCGACCGCAACCTGTGGCATTGCTCCCACGAGGGGGGCATCCTCGAGGACCCGGCGCACCCACCCCCGGACCACATCTTCGTCATGACCGCCGACCCGCTGGACGCGCCCGAGCTGCCCGCGCTCGTCGAGATCGGCTTCGAAGCGGGCACCCCGGTGGCGGTGAATCAGGTCCCCCTCGGGCCCGTCGAGCTGCTCGAGACGCTGAACGCGATCGCCGGCGAGCACGGCGTCGGTCGCGCGGACGTGGTGGAAGACCGGCTGGTGGGGATGAAGTCGCGCGGCGTGTACGAGACGCCGGGCGGTACGCTGCTGTTCGCCGCGCACCGCGAGCTCGAGCAGCTGGTGCTCGATCGCCGCACGCTGCGGCTCAAGGACGAGGTCGCGCTGCGCTACGCCGATCTCGTGTACGACGGCCGCTGGTGGACGCCGGAGCGGGAGGCGCTCGACGCGCTGGTGACGGCCACCCAGCAACACGTGACGGGCAGCGTGCGGCTGAAGCTCTACAAGGGCGGCGTCACGGTCGCGGGGCGCCAGAGCCCGTACGCGCTGTACCAGCCGTCCTACGCGACGTTCGGCAAGGACAACGTGTACGACCAGAAGGACGCCGCGGGCTTCATCCACCTCTACGGCCTGGCGATCAAGATCGGCGCTGGCCTCGAGGCCACGCGGCGGGGCGCGGACGTCGGCGCCGCTGCGGCCGATTAACATGGCGCGCGAGGCGGCGGGGCGCCCCGACCCGACCCCGAGTCCGACGCCGAGTCCCACGCCTACCCCCACTCCCCCGCCGGCCTCGGTGCACCAGATGTGGGGGGGACGCTTCAGTCTGGGGCCGAGCGAAGCGCTTGACGCGCTGAACCGCAGCCTGCCTGTCGACCACCGCCTGTGGCCCCAAGATGTCACGGCAAGCAAGGCCTGGGTCCACGCCCTGGGCCGCGTCGGCGTCGTCACGCCGCTCGAGGAGGCGCAGCTGCTCGAGGGGCTCGATCGCGTCGCCGAGCGCCTCGCCGACGGCGCGGCCGTCGGAGCGCCCGACGAGGATGTCCATACGCTGGTCGAGCGCCTGCTGTATGAAGAAGTCGGCGCCGTGGCGGGGAAGCTCCATACCGGTCGCTCGCGCAACGACCAGGTGGCGACCGACCTACGGCTCTGGACCCTGGCCGCGATCGACCAGTGCGATGCGGACCTCGCGGCGCTCGGGCGAACGCTCGTCGCGCGGGCCCGCGAAGCGGTGGATGTGCTCCTGCCGGGGTACACGCATGGCCAGCGGGCGCAGCCGGTGCGCTGGGCCTACGTGCTGCTCGCGCACGCGTGGCCTCTGGTCCGCGACCGGCAGCGCCTCGCCGACGCGCGGCGCCGCACGGCGGAGCTGCCGCTCGGCTCGGGCGCGCTCGCGGGCTCGGGCTTCCCCGTCGACCGCGTCCTGCTCAAGGAGGCGCTCGGGTTCCGCAGCGTGTCGGCGAACGCGCTCGACGCGACCGGCGACCGCGACTTCGTGGCGGAAGTGCTGTTCGTGCTGGCGCTGGTCGGCACCCATCTCTCGCGCCTCGCCGCCGAGGTCGTGCTCTACGCGGCCCCCGAGTTCGGGTTCGTGCGGCTCTCGGACGAGTTCAGCACGGGGTCGAGCCTCATGCCCCAGAAACGCAACCCCGACGTGTTCGAGCTCACCCGCGCCAAGGCCGGGCGCCTGCTCGGGGACCTGGTGGCGCTGGCCACGACGCTCAAGGGCCTTCCGGCGGGCTACAGCAAGGACCTGCAGGAGGACAAGGCCCTGCTATTCGACGCGTGCGACACGCTCGGTCTTGTGCTCCCCGCCGTCACCGGCGCCATCGCGACCCTGCGCGTCGATGCGGAGCGCATGCGCGCGGCACTCGACGCCTCGCTCCGCGCCACGGATCTGGCCGACTGCCTGGTCGCGGCCGGCGTGCCGTTCCGCGAGAGTCACCGGCTCGTGGGGCAACTGGTGCGCGCCGCGGAGCAGTCCGGCGTGCCGCTCGACTGCGTGCCGCCGCCCGTGGCGGCCGGCATCCACCCGGCGCTGGGCGTCGCGCTCGCTCGGCTCGGCAGCTGGGAGGACTCGGTCGAGGCCCGGGCCACGCCCGGAGGCGCCTCGCGCCAGTCGGTCGCGGAGCAGCTGGAGGCGCTGCGGCTCGCATTTGCTGTGGCGGGAGGGGCTTAACCCAAGGTCTTGCCGCGCGTTAGCCGGTTGAGTAGCATACGAGGCCGTCCCGCTCCGCCCGAGCCGGACGGCCGCTTTTTCCTCAGGGGGACTGGGGTGCGCTGCCTCGCGCTCAACGCGTCATTCGAGCCCTTGACCATGGTGCCCGTGCGGCGGGCGCTGCGGCTCGTGATCGACCACAAGGCGGAGATCGTCGAAGCGGACGGCCCCGTCATGCGGAGCGAACGCCTGGCGATTCCGCGCCCCGCCGTGATTCGCCTGGTCAAGTTCGTGCACGTCCCCCGCCGCTTCCGGCGCCAAGTCACCAACACCTTCCTCTTCGCCCGCGACAACTACCG
>DATBBW010000078.1:0-3862 GCA_036270795.1 Gemmatimonadales bacterium
GAGGCGCGGCACCAACCCGCTGACGCCGTCGGCGAACACGGTGGCGACTGCGGCCATCGCAAGCGTGATGCCGAGCCAGAGCAGCACGCCGCACAGGTATCCGGCGTAGGGGCCGAGCGCCGTCTCGACGTATGCGTACGGGCCGCCGCTCAGTGGGACGCGGCTCCCGGCCTCGGCGATGCAGAGGGCAACGAGCGCCGTCGCCAGACCGCACACGAGGTAGGCCAAGGGAGCCGCGGCACCGAGGCTCCCGGCCACGTGGGCGGGGAGCACGAAGATCGCCGCGCCGACTGTGATGTTAAAGATCGCGGCGGCGAGCCCGCCCACGCCGATAACGCGCCGGAGGGCAGGTTCGGTCACCAAAGGGACCGGTGAGGCCATGCACCAAGGTACAGGCCCCCCGGAGAACTCGCGCCGCGGTTAGTCGAGCCCCCGGTCGCGCAGTCGGATCACCTCGTCGAGCGACGGCGTGCCATATCCACGGTCCTTCACGCGCTGAATGAACCCTCTCGTCACGCCGTGGTCGCGGGCCCGGCACAGCTCCTGCAAGGAGAGGCGATCGTATCCCGCGTCTTTGAGTGACTTGATGTAGGAC
This sequence comes from Gemmatimonadales bacterium, assembly GCA_036270795.1. Taxonomy (GTDB): domain Bacteria; phylum Gemmatimonadota; class Gemmatimonadetes; order Gemmatimonadales; family GWC2-71-9; genus AG41. The sequence goes on from DATBBW010000078.1 coordinate 596, forward strand.
GGATCGACGCCGTGGTCGCGCGACTGCACCAGTTCCTCCGGGTTCGACGGTGCGTAGCCCGCCTCCTTCATGTCCGTGATGTAGTCGCCGTCCACGCCGTGATCCCGCAGACGTGCGAGGTCCTCCGTGCCAAGGTTCTTGTAGCCCGCGCTGTCTAGTGACGCGATGAACTCCGGATCGACACCGTGGTCCCGCATCCGCACGAGCTCTTCCGCGCTCAGGTTCCTATAGCCTGCGCCGTCCAGTGACGCGATGAACTCCGGGTCGACACCGTGATCGCGCATCCGGACCAGGCTCTCGGAGTCCCTGAGGTGGTATCCCCTCGCCCCGATGTCACGGACGTACACGAGATCGACGCCGTGCGTCCCCATCCGCGCGAGTGCTGCGGCCGTCGGGCGCTCGTATCCCTGGCGCTGCAGCTCGTCCACCAGATCCAGTCCCACGCCCGCCATCGTCATCTGGAACTGCTCCCAGGCCGTCGGCGCGTTGATGCCGCGCTTGGCTAGCTCGGCCACGAAATCGGGAGTCGGCTGATAAGCGAAATGGCCCGAGCCCTTGCCGCCCTCGAACCAGCCCTCACAGGTGAGCGTGCCGGCGGACCTCACGATCTTGAAGTGCACAGTGGTCCCCGATCCACCCATGTCAGCGGTGGTGAGGCCCACGAGCTGACTCATCGGTACGTCATCCTGGCTGTTCCAGTTATCCGAGTGGCGGCGCTCACCGTAGCGGATGGTGAGCCGGACGATGCCCGCATGCTCACCGCGTTCGATCAGCCACTGCCCGCCGGAGGGAACGAAGTGCTGGGCTGACAGAACTGGGGCTGCGAGGCTGCTGGCCAGGAGCACGACGGCGAACCGCATAGGGACCTCGGGAATGGAATTCAAGGGGTTGGATAGGAAGGCCGCCCCGAGGGTTGCAGGGGGCTGGTCAGCGGGCCGTGCCAATCAGCTCGAAGAACTTCGCGAGGTCGACGTTACCACCGGAGACAATGGCGACCACTGGCCCCTTGCCCGCTTTGCCGGTCAGCGCTGCCGCGAGGGCGAGCGCGCCCGCCCCTTCCGAGATGACCCGGGCTTGTTCCGCCATGAGTCGCATGGCGCGCTTGACCTCGTCCAGGCTCACCACGATGCAGCCGTCCACGACCGGCTGCATGCGCTGCCACATCCGCGGAAAGACGCTCTTGCCGCCCGCGCCGTCGACGAACGTGGCGCTCCAGTCCGGAAACGCCTGCGCGGAGCCTTTGGCGAACGAGAGCGCGGCGGGGGCGGCCGTCTCCGGCTCGGCGCCCCACACCCGAATCTCCGGCCTGAGCGCTTTCACCGCGCTGGCGACGCCCGTGACCAGGCCGCCACCGCCGATCGCCGTGATGATCGCGGCCGCGTCCGGGGCATCCTCGAGAATCTCCAGGCCCATCGTCGCATGCCCCGCAATGAAATTGTGGTCATCGAATGGGTGGATGAACGTCCCCGAGACCCCGGGATACGAGCGGTCCTCGAGCGCCTGCCAGGCGACCGCATACGGCACGAGCACGAGCTTCGCGCCCAACCCGCGCATGCGCTCGAGCTTGGCGACGGGCGCCGTCTCGATCGCGACGACCGTGCACGGCACGCCCGCGGCCCGCGCCGCGTACGCGACCCCCTGACCGGCATTGCCGGCGCTGATCGTCCAGACGCCGCGGCGGCGCTCGGCATCGGTCAACAGCGCCACCGCGTTGGCAGCGCCGCGGAGTTTATAGGCGCTGATCGGTTGGAGGTTCTCGAGCTTGAGACGGACGTCCGGGGATTGGGGCCCCAGGTCTAAACGGATCAGCGGTGTGCGGACGATGGTTCCGGCGATGCGCGCCCGGGCGTCCCGGATCTCGCTCAACGCGATGGGACGGACGGGTTCAAGCGAGTCGGTCACGCCGCCCGGTGCTCCAGCACCAGCGCCGCCGCGACCACGTCTTCAACCGCCACCCCCACCGATTTGAACAGCGTGATCTCCCGCGCGCTGCGCCGGCCGGGATCGGTGCCCGCCACCACAGCGCCAATCTCCGTCACCGCCCTCTTCGCCGCGATGACGTCACCCGATTCGCGCAGCGCCGCCTCGCCCGAGTCGACGAACACGCGCGCCGTGGTGACGAGATCGTCGTCCAGCTCGCGCCAGTCGGGGCGGGTGGCGCCGATGGCGTTGACGTGCGTCCCGGGCGAGAGCCAGCGTCCCTGCAACACGGGCGTCGTCGCGCTCACGGCGACCACCACCACGTCGGCGCCGCGCACGGCATCCGCCGCCGTCGCGACAGCCTTGACGCCGTGCCGCTGGGCGAACTCCGCCGCATGGCGCGGACTCCAGACACGCACCTCCTCAAACGACCGGACCAGGCGCAGCGCCGCGAGGTGACTCTTCGCCTGGACCCCGGACCCGAGAATCGCGAGTGCCGACGCGTCCGGACGGGCCAGCCGCTGGGTTGCCACCGCCGACGCCGCAGCGGTCCGCATCTCGGTGATGAGCCGGCCGTCCATGACGGCGAGCGGCTCCCCCGTCTCGGGCCTAAACAACACAATGACCGCGTGGTGCGTGTGCATCCCGACGTTCTGAGGATAGAACGCCACGAGCTTGGCGCCGAGAGCGCCCGCGTACGCCGGCATGACGCCGAAGAAGCCGTGATGCGGAGCCACCGGAAGCACTGCGCGCACGGGTTGCACGACCTTGCCCAACGACAACGCCGCGAGCGCCTGCGCGATGGCGGGAATGAGGTCCTGATAGTGCAGCCGTTGTTGTACGGCCGGTTCGTCGAGGACGATGATGTCCATTACATGGAACTACGTCCCGCCGTAGTTCTCCACAAGCAGCTGTTCCGCTATCTCCCCACAACCCCTACGCCAGCGGCGCTCGGTCTCGCGTGACGCCCTAGCGGGCGTCGGACGCGGTAACCTGGGGGGAGTGAGGGTGACGCTCCACCACCGTGGGCCGCACTGGCGCCCCCGGAGCTAGCAGCTCGAGGCCACCCACGACGACCTGCTTCCCGGCCTCCACACCACTTGTGATCTCGACGAAGCCGGGCGTGCGCACGCCCAGTACCACGGTGCGCCGCTCGGCTTTCCCGTCGGTTACGACCCACACCGCGTTGTCGCCCTGCGTCGGGACCACAGCGTCTTCGGGGATGACGACGGCGTGCGGGCGGACCGACGTCACGAGCCGCGCCTCGATGAACATGCCCGGCTGCAGCACGCGGTCCGGATTCGGCACGCGGGCCTTCACGAGGATCGTTCGGCCCGGCAGCTCGAC
>DATBBW010000079.1:0-3666 GCA_036270795.1 Gemmatimonadales bacterium
CGCCCGAGCGGGTCGTCGACTACCTCGCCCTCGTGGGCGACAGCTCCGACAACGTGCCCGGCGTGAAAGGCGTGGGCGAGAAGACGGCGCTCGAGCTGCTGCGGGCCTTCGGCGACCTGGACACGATCCTCACGCATCCGGAGAGGATCGCGGGCAAGCGAGCGCGCGAAGCCGTCGCGCAGTACGCGGACCAAGCCCGCCTGTCGCGGGACCTCGTCACGATCCGGCGCGACGTGCCCCTGGCGCTCGACCTCGCCGCGTTACGGGTGCGGGTCCCGGACGTGGACCGGCTCTCCGCCCTGTTCACGGAGCTGGAGTTCCGCTCGCTCATTCCGAAGCTCGGGGCGCTCGCGGCGACGGCGGCTGCCCGGCCGGCGCCCCCCGCGCCCCGGCCCCCCGCGGCGAGCCCCGCCCCCGGTGGCGTCCCCGCCGCCGCCGCCGCCGCCCCTCCCGTCCTGACCGTCGCGACCGCCGAGCCGACCCTCGTGGACGACCCCGAGCGCCTGGGTGCGCTCGTCGCGGGGTGGCGGGCGGCGCCGCTCCTCGCGCTCAACACGGAAGCGACGTCGCTCGATCCGATGCGGGCGGAGCTCGTCGGCCTGTCGCTCGCGACCGCACCGGGGCGCTCCTGGTACCTCCCGTTCGCGCACGTCGCCGCCGACGGGGCGCTCGCGGGCGGCGTGGCGCCCTCCAACCTCCCCCCGCTCGCGAGCGCCGCCCTGCGCCCGCTCGCCCAGCTGCTCGCCGACCCCGCGGTGCCGAAGGCCGGGCACAACGTAAAGTACGAGTGGCTCGTGCTGCGGCGGGCGGGCGTGGAGCTGGCCGGGGTCGTCTACGACTCGATGCTGGCGAGCTTCGTGCTCGATCCGGGGCGCCGCTCCCACGCGATCGACGACCTCGCGCGCGAGCGCCTCTCCCTGCAGATGCGGCCCTATGCGGAGCTCGTGGGGCACGGCAAGGACGCGCGGCCGTTCGCGGCCGTGCCGCTCGAGGAGGCGGCGCGCTATGCCAGCGCGGACAGCGAGATGGTGCTGCGGCTCCACGCGGCGCTGCAGCCCGACCTGGAAGACCACGAGCTCGTCCGCCTGCTCGCGACGATCGAGGTGCCGCTCATCCCGGTGCTCGTCGACATGGAGTGGCGCGGCGTGCGGATCGATCTCGCGCGTCTCGGCGAGATCGCGCGCGCGTTCGCGCGTGAACTGGTGGACCTTGAGCAGGCGATCTACCACGCCGCCGGCACGCAGTTCAACATCAACTCCACGCCGCAACTCCGCCACATCCTGTTCGAGAAGCACCAGCTGCCCGTGCTCAAGAAGACGAAGACCGGCGCGTCCACCGACTTCGAGGTGCTGGAGCAGCTGGCGGCGATGGGTCACGAGGTGCCGCGCCTGCTGATCGAGTACCGGGAACTCTCCAAGCTCAAGTCGACCTACGTGGACGCCTTGCCCGGCTTCATCCACCCGCAGACCGGGCGGATCCACACGAGCTTCAACCAAACCGGCGCCGCCACGGGACGGCTCTCCTCCTCCGAGCCGAACCTCCAGAACATCCCCGTGCGCACGCCGCGCGGCGAGCTGATCCGGCGGGCCTTCGTCGCGCCACCCGGCGCCGTCCTCCTGACCGCGGACTACTCCCAGATCGAGCTGCGGCTCCTGGCGCACCTGTCCGAAGATCGGGCGTTCGTGGAGGCCTTCGAGCACGGCGGCGACATCCATCGCCAAACCGCGGCGCTCATCTTCGGCGTGCCCCACGACGCGGTCACGCCCGAGATGCGGGCGCGCGCCAAGACGATCAATTTCGCGACGATCTACGGGCAGGGTCCGTTCGCCCTGGCGCGCCAGCTCGGCATCTCGCAGGACGAGGCGAAGCAGTTCATCACCCAGTACTTCACGCGCTTCGCGGGGGTGCGCGCGTGGCTCGACCGGACGGTCGCCCTGGCGCGGGCGCGGGGCTATGTCGAGACGCTGTTCGGCCGACGACGCTACATCCCGGAGCTGAAGGACCGCAACTTCAACATCCGGGCCTTCGGGGAGCGCACCGCCACGAACTCCCCGCTCCAGGGCTCGGCGGCGGACCTGATCAAGCGCGCCATGATCGCGATCGCGACCGGCTTGAAGGACCGCGGGCTCGGCGCCCGGATGATCCTGCAAGTGCATGACGAGCTTGTGCTTGAGGTTCCCGAGCGGGAGCAGGACGCTGCGACGCAGCTGGTAAAAAGCCACATGGAAACCGCCGCCGAGTTGCGCGTGCCGCTCGTCGTAAGTATCGGTGTGGGAAAGGATTGGGTGGATGCGAAGGGGTAAGCACGGCTCTTGCATGAAGGGTAGGTGGGGCCCACTATTGGTGGCGCCGACCCGCTGAAGGGTTGTGGTGCGGGGTCGGCGCCCTTTGGCGCCCAGGGGGTAGGCCGGTGCAGGCTCGACGGGGTTTCACGCTGATCGAAGTCCTCATCGTGGTGGTGATCATCGGGATCCTGGCGGCCATCGCCATCCCGAAATTCGCCAACACGAAGGACCGGGCGTATATCGCCCAGATGAAAAGCGACCTGCGCAATCTGGCCACGGCGGAGGAGGCGTTCTTTTACGACAGCGCCACCTACACCACCAGCTTCGCGCGCATGAACAATTACGCGCCGAGCATCGGCATCGGGGTCGTGATCAACGAGGCCACCCCGCAGGGCTGGTCGGCGACGGCGACGAGCACCAACACCCCCCGGCAGTGCGCCGTGTTTTCCGGGCAGGCGGCCGCCGCGGCGCCGGCCACGATCGAGGGTCGTATTACCTGTTCCTAGAGCTGCCCCCGTATCGGGAGTTCGCGCGCCGCCGCGAGGGGATGTGCTTCGCCCTCGACGGCGGCGTTTGGCTGCATCGCCACACGCTGCGGGGTGAGCCGATGGTCCACCTCGTGAGTGCCGACCGCGAGCGGCTGATGGCGCTGGGGCCGGCGCTGGGGCTCCTGCCGGCGTGGCTGCAGTACAAGCCGCTCAAGGACCCCCGCACGGGCGCCCGCGTCCCCGCGTGGCATTGGGACGTGTGGGGCGCCCGGCTCGGCCGGCTCGTCGGCCCGACACCCCGAGGCTAGGCGCCGCTTTCCCGCTCCCGCTGCGGCGCGGCCACGCCGGGCCACCAATTCCACCGGCCCGCGATGTGCATGATCGCCGGCACGAGCACCATGCGGATCGCGGTGGCGTCGAGTAGCACGGCGGCCGCCAGGCCGAAGCCGATCAACTGCACCGCGAGCACTCGGGCGAAGGCGAAGGCGCCGAACACGAGGATCATGATCAGCGCCGCGCTCGTAATGGTCGAGGCCGTGGCGGACAGGCCTTCCATGGTGGCGTGGTCGTTGCGGCCGGTCTTGTCGAACACCTCTTTGATGCGGGTGAGCAGGAACACCTCGTAATCCATCGACAGGCCGAACACGATCGCGAACACCAGCACCGGCACGACCGCCCAGATCGCCTGCGTCGGGCCCGTGAGGCCGAACAGGCCGCCGCCGTAGCCGTGCTGGAACACGAGCACCGTGAGTCCGAACGCCCCGCCCACCGACAGGAGGTTGAGCAGCACGGCCTTGATCGGGACGAGCAGGGACCGGAAGGCGATGAACAGCATGATCGCCGTGATGACCAAGACCAGGCCGACCGTACCCGGGAAGCGCGTCATCAGGGCC
>DATBBW010000080.1:0-7980 GCA_036270795.1 Gemmatimonadales bacterium
GAAGCGGTCGGCTTCGATCGTGAACGTCACCCCCGCGCCGTCAGCCCGCGGCGCCCATTGGGCGAGCGCGACGCGGCTGCGGTAGTGGGGCAGCGTCGCGCGGCCGCCGCTGGCGGCGAGGCCGCGGAAGTCGTGCTCCCCCAGCACCAATGCGGCCGCACGCGTCAGCAGGTCGAGCTCGAGCGGACGGTCGAGCGCCCATTCGTAGGGCCGGCGGAACGGCGCGTGGGCCGTGTCATCGGTCCCGATCACATAGCGGTAGCGCCGCGCCACGGCGCTCTGGCGGGCGTGAAACCCGCTGCGCATGGGATGCAGGCGCTCGACCCACACATCGCGCGGCAACAGCGCGTTGAGCGCGCGGCGCAACCCCGGGCCGTCCTCCGCCCAGCGCTCACTCGCGAGAAACCCGACCCCCTGACCCAGCGCGTGCACGCCCGTGTCGGTGCGGCCTGCGCCCGCCGCCGTGGTCCGGCGCCCCATGAGGCGCGCCAGCACGGCCTCGAATTCCGCCTGGACCGTGCGGCCCTCGCGCTGCCGCTGCCACCCCACGAACCGGGCCCCGTCGTACTGGACCAGGGCGAGGTAGGGCCGGCTCGTCACGGGCGAAAGATAGGGGGAAGCGGGGGGTCAATCAAGCCACGCAACCTGTTGTCCTGTTTGACAAAAGGCGATTTTGCCGGGTAGGTTTCCGAGGCCCGAAACCCTCCCATGCCCGCTGCCCCCGAGCCGCTCTCGCCCGCCTCCCCCGCCACGCCCGCCGCGCCCGCCGCGCCCGCCGCCCCGCTCGCGCGCGCCCTCGCGGCCCTGGCCCAGCGCCAGTCGTTGTCCGAGCGCCACACCACCGAAGTGTTCGGGGTCGTGATGCGGGGCGAGGCGACGCCTGCGCAGCTCGCCGCGCTCCTGATGGGGCTCCGCGTGAAAGGCGAGACAGCCGAGGAGGTGGCCGGGGCGGCGCGCGCGCTGCGCGACGCGATGGTGCCGGTCGAGGCGCACGGCGCGCACTTGGTTGACACGTGCGGCACGGGCGGGGGCACGGTCTCCACGTTCAACATCTCGACGGCGGCGGCGCTCGTGGCGGCGGGGGCCGGCGCCTTCGTGGCGAAGCACGGCAACCGCTCCTTCACGTCGCAATGCGGCTCGGCTGATGTGCTCGAGGCGCTGGGCGTGCGGATCAGTCTCGACGCGCGCGCAGCGGCGCGGGTGCTGCGGGACGCGTGCGTCACGTTTCTGTTCGCGCCCAACTTCCATCCCGCGATGAAGCATGCCGCGCCGGTGCGGCGCGAGCTCGCCGTGCCCTCGGTGATGAACCTGCTCGGGCCGCTCGCCAACCCGGCCGGGGTCCGCCGCCAGGTGGTGGGGGTGGCCGAGCGCGACCGCGCGCCGCTGCTCGCGGGCGCGTTGGCGCGGCTCGGGGTGGAGCATGCCCTCGTGGTGCACGGGCGGGTCGGCATGGACGAGATCGCGCCCCACGGGATCACGGATGTGTGGGAGGTGCGGGGCGGCGGTGTCACGACCTGGGCGCTCGACCCGGCGGAGCACGGCTTGGCGATCGACGATGTGGGTGCGCTGCGTGGCGCGGACCCGGCGACGAACGCGCGCCGCATCGAGCGCCTGCTCGCCGACGGCGGGGGCGATCGGCCGGGGCGCGCCGCGCTGGTGCTCAACGCGGGCGCCGCCGTGTACGTGGCGGGACTGGCGGACTCCTACGCGGCGGGGCTGGCGCGCGCCCGCGCCGCGCTCGAGGGGGGCGCGGGCCGGGCGGCGCTCGAGCGGCTGCGCCGGGTGAGCGCTAGTACTTCCGGATGACGCCGACGACGACGCCCTGGACCATGACGTCGCGCTCGTTCAGGCGCAGTGGGGTCATGGTGGGGTTCGCCGGTTCCAGTCGGATCCACCCGCCGGGCTCGCGATAGAACTTCTTGACCGTCGCGCTCGACCCGTGCACTAACGCCACCACGGTCTGGCCGTTGTCGGCCTGGTTGCGCTCCTGCACGACGATGTAGTCGCCGTCCTTGGTGTGCTCGTCGATCATCGACTGGCCGCGCACCTTGAGGACATAGCTGCGGCCGCGGCGCGGCAGCAGCTCGTCGGGCACGGCGATGGTGTCGGTGCCGCTCACCGCTTCGATCGGCGCGCCGGCGGCGACGAGCCCGAACAGGGGCAGGTCCGTGGCCCCGGTCTGGCCCTTGGGCGGCACCACCTCGATGGCGCGGCTCTCGTTGTGGGCGCGGTGGATGTAGCCCTTGCGCTCGAGATTCGTGAGGTGCTCGTGCACCGTGGCGAGCGAGCGGAACGTGAAGCGCGCCGCGATCTCTTCAAAGCTCGGCGCGTAGCCCTTGTCGCGGATGTGGTCGGTGACGAAGTCGAGGATCTCGCGCTGACGGCGGGTGAGGGGCACGCTGTCTCCCGAAGAGAAACCGAAGCGTAATCTACCCGAAAATCGCCCGAACGCAAGGATGCCCCAACCGACCCTCGACGCGATCTTGCAACTGGCCCATGAGCGGGCGGCGGCGCTCGCGGACGGCGCCCGCGAGCTCGAGCGCCGGGCCGCGCGGGCGCCCGCGCCGCCCCCGTTCCAGGGTGCACTCGCGGGCGCCACGGTGGGGGTCATCGCCGAAGTGAAACGCCGCTCGCCCTCGGCGGGCGCCATCCGGGCCGATCTCGATCCGGTGCGCCACGCCGCGGCGTATGCGCGGGGCGGGGCGGTCGCCATCTCGGTGTTGACCGAAGCGCCGCACTTCGGCGGCTCGCTCGAAGACCTGGCGGCGGTCGCGCGCGCGGGCGGGCTGCCGGTTTTGCGCAAGGACTTCATCGTCCACGAGCTCCAGGTGGTGGAGGCGCGCGCGGCGGGCGCCGCCGCGGTGCTGTTGATCGCGCGGCTCCTCGAGCCCGCCATGTTGCGGCGCCTCGCCGGCGCCGCGCGGGCGCACGGGCTCGGCGTGGTGATCGAGGTGCACACGGCGGACGAGCTCGCGCAGGCGCTCGCCGCCGAGCCCACGGCGGTGGGAGTGAACAGTCGCGACCTGGCGACGTTCGCCGTGCATCTCGACGTGGCCGAGCGGCTGGTGGGGCAGGTCCCCCCCGCCGTGCCGGCGATCGCCGAGAGCGGGATTGCGACGCGGGCCGATGTGGAGCGGCTGGCCGCGGCGGGGGCCGATCTCGTGCTCGTGGGGACGTCCGTGGCGCGCAGTGACGATCCGGCGGGGGCGGTGCGGGCGCTCGTCGGCGTGGCGCGGCGCGGGCGGCCGGGCCAACCGGGGAAGGGGCGTACGGCATGACGGTTCCCAAGCTGGTGGAGCGCGCGGTCGACGGGCGGTTCGGCCCGTACGGCGGCCGCTACGTCCCCGAGACGCTGATGGCGGCGCTCGAGGAGCTCGAGCGCGTGTACGAGGCCGCGCGCCACGACGTGGGCTTCTGGGCGGAGCTCGACACGCTGCTGCGCGACTACGTGGGCCGCCCCACGCCGCTCACCGAGGTGCCACGGCTGGCAGGCGAGGTCGGGGCGGGCGTGGTCGTGGCGTTGAAGCGGGAGGACCTGAACCACACCGGCGCGCACAAGATCAACAACACGCTGGGCCAGGCGCTCCTGGCGCAGCGCATGGGCAAACGCCGCATCATCGCCGAGACGGGAGCGGGCCAGCATGGGGTCGCCACGGCCACCGTGTGCGCCCGGTTCGGGCTCGAGTGCGTGGTGTACATGGGCGAGGAGGACATGCGGCGCCAGCGGCTCAACGTGTACCGCATGCAGCTGATGGGCGCGACGGTCGTGCCCGTGACGTCGGGGACCAAGACCCTGAAGGACGCGACCAACGAGGCGCTGCGCGACTGGGTCACGCACGTGACCACGACGCACTACATCATCGGTTCCGTGGTCGGGCCCGATCCGTTCCCCCGCCTGGTGCGCGACTTCCAATCGGTGATCGGGCGCGAGGCCCGGGCGCAGGCGCGCGAGCGGTGGGGGCGGCTGCCTCACACCGTGGTGGCGTGCGTCGGGGGCGGGTCGAACGCGTTGGGGATCTTCAGCGCGTTTCTCGACGATCGCGACGTGGCGTTGGTGGGTGTGGAGGCGGCCGGGGAGGGGCTCGACACGGCGCGTCACGCCGCCTCGCTCGCGCGCGGGCGTCCCGGGGTGTTTCACGGCAGCCTGAGCTACTTGCTCCAGAACAGCGACGGCCAGGTGCAGCCGGCCCACAGCGTGTCGGCGGGCCTCGATTATCCGGGCGTCGGGCCCGAGCACGCTTACCTCCGCGACGCCGGTCGCGTATTGTATGAGGCGGTGACCGACCGTCAGGCGCTCGACGCGTTCGCCCGGCTGTCGCGCCTCGAGGGGATCCTGCCGGCCCTGGAGAGCGCCCACGCCGTGGCCTGGGTGCTCGGTCAGCCGGGGCGGTGGCGTGCGGGCGATATCATCCTGATCAACCTGAGCGGCCGGGGTGACAAGGATGTCGCGATGGTTGCGGACCTGACGGGAGTCACGCTCTGACGAACGCCGCGCCCGCCCCCGAGCTCGCGCTGCCGCCCCAGCAGGTCGAGGCCCTGATGCAGGTCCTGTCCAAGGGCCTGCGCGCCACCCAGCTCTATCTCCCCAATAATCCCGTGTATCAGCGCGCGGTCGACAACATTCGCGCGGCGTTCCGGGATATCTGGCAGGCGACCGACGACCTGCAGTTCGACGTCGCCGAAACCGAGCTGCGGTGGGAAGACTCGGTGGTGTACACCCAGGAGCAGCGCGCCGAGAGCATCGCGTGGACGCTGTTCAAGGACGGGGTGCGCTCGCTCGCGTTCAAGCCCGGCGTCGAGGAGACGGAGATCGTGCGCTTCCTCGGCGTGTTGCAGCAGGCGCGCAACCTCCAGGCGGACGCGCCGGACGATCTACTCACGCTGCTGTGGGCGCAGGACTTCCAGTTCATCACGTACACGTTCCGCGATCTCGTGAGCGAGAACGCGGCGCCGATCGAAGCCGGCGCGCCGATGCCCACCACGTCCCCGACCGACGTGCGCCGCGCGGTCGAGCAGGAGGCGCCGCCCAGGCGGGAGGGCCTGGTCTCGATCGACGATTTCGACACCACGCTCTACTTCCTCGACGACAAGGAAATCGAGTACCTGAAGAAGCATGTGGAGCGCGAGTACGCCCAGGATTTGCGGCGCAACGTGTTGTCGATGCTCTTCGACCTGCTCGAGCTGCAGAGCTACGGCACCGTGCGGGCGGAGTTGATCTCGATCCTCGAGAATTTCATCCCCTACCTGCTCGGGGCCGGCGATTTCCGCTCGGTGGCCTTCATCCTGCGCGAGACGCGCGTGATTCTCGATCGGGCGCGCGAGCTTATTCCCGAGCAGCGCCAGACGCTCGAAGGCCTGCCGGGGCGCCTGTCCCAGGCGGACGCCCTGTCGCAGCTGTTACAGTCGCTCGACGAGGCCACGGTGCATCCCACGGAGGAGGACCTGGCCGAGTTGTTCCAGGAGCTCGGGGCCGAGGCGCTGCTGACGCTGATGGCCTGGGTGCCCAAGCTCCACAACGCGCGGGTGAAGGAATTGGTGCAGACCGCCGCCGCGCGGCTGGCGCAGGCGCACGCCGGCGAGGTGCTCAAGGCCCTGGGGAGCGAGGACCACGGGGCACAGCTCGAGATGGTGCGGCTGGCGGGCCGCTTGCGGCTCACCGGCGCGCCCGACGGGATGGAGCCCCTGCTCGCGCGCGGCGACCGCCCGCTCAAGCTCGCCGTCGTCGAAGCGCTCCAGGCGATCGCCAGCCCCACGGCGCTGCGGCTGCTCGAGAAGGCGATCGACGACTCCGATCGCGACGTGCGCATCGCCGCGGTGCGCTTCCTCGCGACGCGAGGCTACCGCAACGCCGCGACGCGCATTGAGGCGGCGGTCACGGGCGGCAAGCTCAAGAACGCCGACTTGACCGAGAAGATGGCGTTCTTCGAGGCGTACGGCACGCTGCTCGGGGCGAAGGGGATCGGGGTGCTCGAGAAGATGCTGGCGGCGAAGGGGCTATTGGCGCGCAAGGAAGACCCCGAGACGCGGGCCTGCGCGGCCATGGCGCTCGGCCGGATCCGCACGGCCGAGGCGCGCGCCGTGCTCGAGCGGTGCGCCCAGGACAAGGAGCCGCTGGTGCGCAACGCCGTCACCAAGGCGCTGCGCGAGGCCGGGGCATGACGGGCGGCCCGATGCGGGGCTCGATGGCCGAGACCGTCCAGACCACGGACGGCTTCCTGCGGCACGCCGGCCGCGACTTCCTGATCGTGTTGTACACGGCCTTCCGCTCGCTCAAGCTCTACCCGCTCGAGAACGCCCAGGCGCAGAAGGCGCTGGACGACCTGGCCCACACCACGAAGCAGCTGCTCGACGTGGAGAAGGAGCTGGAGCTGCGGCTGCAGGGCGAGTTCATCTTCATTAACGCCGTGCGGCTCCGCCTCGACCTCGACAACTACGCCTCATTCTCCCACATCCTCGGCGTGCTGCGCCAATGCGGCATCGGCGCGGTGCGGATCGACGAGGGGGTCGAGCGCAAACAACTGCAGCAGTTCGTCGCGCTGCTCCTCGCCTATGCCGCGAAGGAGATGAGCCCCACCAAGGTGCGCGAGCTCAGCCAGCAACTCGCCGACGGGGGCGTCACGCACATCGGGGTCGAGCCGCCGCTCGAGACCGACGAGGACCTGGAGGACGCCGAGAAGCAGAAGGAGGCGGCCAAGCGCACCTACGCCCGGTCGGTGGCCGTGACGAAGGAGGTCATCAACAGCATCCGCATGGGCCGCACGGCGAACGTGAAGAAGGTGAAGCGCGCCGTCCAGGCGATCGTCGACCAGGTGCTGAACAACGAGGCGTCGCTCGTGGGCCTTACGACGCTGCGCGACTACGACGAGTACACGTTCACCCACTCGGTGAACGTCTGCATCTTCTCGGTCGCGCTGGGCCGCAAGCTCGGCCTCTCGAAGTTGCAGCTGTACGATCTCGGGATGGCGGCGCTGTTCCACGACGTGGGGAAGTCGCGGGTGCCGCTCGAGGTGTTGAACAAACAGGGCGGGCTCTCCGACGAGGAGTGGCGCATCATGCAGGCCCATCCGTGGCTCGGCGTGCTCACGCTGTTCGGGCTGCGGGGCTACGGCGAGATTCCCTACCGCGGCATGATCGTCGCCTACGAGCATCACATGAAGACCGATTTGACGGGCTATCCCAAGTCGCTGCGGGAGCGGGACCTGTCGATCTACTCGAAGGTCGTCGCCGTGGCCGACGGCTTCGACGCCGCCACCAGCCGGCGCGTGTATCAGACCGTGCCGATCCAGCCCGACCAGGTGCTGAAGGAGATGTGGGAGAACCCGCGGCGCGGCTACGATACGGTGCTCGTGAAGGCGTTCATCAATCTGATCGGCATCTACCCGGTGGGCACGTGCGTGATTCTCGATACCTTGGAGGTGGCCATCGTCCACAGCGCCAACGCCGACGTGGCGCAGGTGCACCGCCCGGTGGTGCGCGTCCTCACGACCCCGGACGGGGCGTTGCAGCATCCCGGCTTCTTGGCCGACCTCGCGCAGCGTGACGCACAGGGCAACTTCCCCCGCACGATCGTCAAAGTCACCGACCCCGCGAAATACGGCATCAACGTCAGCGACTACTTTGTCTGAGCACCCGATCGCCGCGCGCTGGCGGGCGATCCGCGGCAACGGGGGTAGGGCGGCGCGGGCCGCGCTCATCCCCTACCTCACGGCCGGGTTCCCGACGCCGGCGCGCTCGCTCGAGGCGCTGCGCGTGGCCGAGGCCGCGGGCGCGGACCTGGTCGAGGTCGGTGTGCCGTTCTCGGATCCCTTGGCCGACGGGCCGACCATCCAGCGCTCCACCCAGGCCGCCCTGGATCAGGGGATGACGGTGCCGCGCGTCTTGGAGCTGATCCGCCAGGCGGGGCTCCGCGTGCCCGTGATCGTGATGACCTATCTCAATCCCGTGTTGGCGTACGGCCTGGAGCGCTTCCTCGTCGACGCC